>DATBGW010000028.1:0-3148 GCA_036557765.1 Actinoplanes sp. | reverse complement strand
CGCATGCCGGGAGCGCCGGCTCTCCGGCGAACGCTTTCGCGCCCGCCGGAGAAATTTTTCGCGGCAGCCGGGACGGTCAGAGGGTGAACACGACCGTGGAGATGCTGCGGGCGGGGACGTTGACGGTGACCTGTCCTCCGTTCACGCTGGTCGGCTGGCTGGCCGCGTTGGCGGTTCGCGAGGTGAGGTAGTCCGCCGCCGTGGTGACGTTCTGCGGGGCCTGGATCACGGCGTTGTTGACCGCGCTGGTCGACCGGTTGAGGATCACCAGCGTGATCTTCCCGCCGCCCTGGTACGCGGTCACCTCCAGCGGCGAGGCCTTGGAGCTTTTCGTCAGGCCGATCCGCTGGTAGCCGGGGCGGACGTACTTGGCGTATTGCGCGAACGCGTACCCGCGCTTGAGCGGGGCGCCGGTGGCGGTGCCGGCGCTGCCGTCGCCGATGAAGGAGTAGAAGCGTTTGCCGTACCACCAGATGTAGGCGCTCCAGTTCGATTCCATCGATTTGTTCACCGTACGCATGACGGTGTCGAGGGTTTCGTCCCAGACGGCCTGGTTGCTGGCGTCGCCCCAGGCGGTGGAGGTGTCGCCGGCGGCCGCGTGGTAGTTCCACTCGGTCATCCACACCGGTTTGTTGTACTGCGCGGCCAACGGGTAGGGCTTCAGCCGGCCGGCGTCCTCGGTGCCGTACAGGTGCCCGCCGATGTAGCCGATGGTGTTGCGGGCGGTCGTGTCGTTGAGGGTCGGATCGGTGAGGCCGTAGTTCAGGTTCACCGCCTCGGCGACCATCAGCTTGGTGTTCTGCACCTTCGCGCCCTGGTCGCGGACGAAATCGCGCAGCTGGGCGCCGGTCCAGGTCATCGAGTCGTAGTCCGGGGCCCAGTCCGGCTCGTTCTGGACCGAGGTGACGTCGATCGGCACGCCCTGGTTGCGCATGTACTGGACGTAGCTGTTCAGATGGTTGGCGTAGTCGTCGTAGTAGTCGGTCTTCAGCGAGCCGCCGTTGGTCCGGCTGTTGTTGGTCTTGTACTCCGCCGGCGCGGTCCACGGCGACGCGAGGATCTTCACCCCGGATCCGTACGACTTGGCCGTCTTCAAGGCGTTCACCTGGGTCGACCACTCGCTGGAGACCGGCGAGATGCCGGTACGCACGATCGACAGGCCCAGCTGGTTGGCGCCCGTCCCGACCAGGGTCTGGGTCTCGGCCGTCGACCAGGCGCTACCCCAGATCGATACGGCAGCCCCGAACCCGTCGATCGTCTGATATCTGGTCGCGGTGTTCACTGTGATGTCCGCCGTCGCGGGTGGTGCGGTGGTCGGGGACGTGGTGGGTGCGGTGGTCGGCGTCGTGGTGGGCGAGGTCGTGGGCCCGGTGGTCGGGGCGGTGCTGCCGGTGCACGCCACTGCGTTGACCGCGAAGCTGGTGGGAGCCGGGTTGCTGCCGGTCCACGAGCCGTTGAAGCCGAACGACGCCGTGCCGTTGGTGGCGACGGCACCGTTGTAGCTGACGTTCTTGGCGGTGACCGTCGCACCACTTTGGGTCAGCGTCGTGTTCCAGGCCTGCGTGACGGTCTGGCCCGCGCTGAAGGACCAGGTCAGCGTCCAACTCGCGAGCGGATCACCGAGATTGGTGATGGTGACGTTGGCACCGAAGCCACCCTGCCACTGCGACGAGACGGCGTAGTTCACCGCGCAGCCGGCGGACGCGGCCCCGGCCGGCAGCGCCCCGGCGACCGCCGCCGACGCCGTCAGCACGGCGGCGCCGGCCGACGCCAGTTCCCCGACCGTGCGGCCGCGGCGCATGACCACGGCCCGATCCGCTAGTTCCATGACGTGGTCCATCGCGTGGGACACGACGATGATGGCGAGGCCTTCGGCCCGCAGGCGCAGGATGAGGTCGAGGACATGCCGCGACTCCCGTACGCCGAGCGCCGCCGTGGGCTCGTCGAGAATGACGACGTTCGTCGCGAACGCCGCGGCGCGGGCGACCGCGATCGCCTGGCGCTGGCCGCCCGACAGCAGACCGACGGCCGCGCCGAGGTCGGGCACGCCGACCTCCAGCCGGCGCAACACCGACGCGGTTGCCTCCGCCATGGCCCGCCGGCGGACGAGGCGCAGGCCGCGGGGCAGCCACTTCGGTGCGGTGATCTCCCGGCGGCATAGAAGTTCGCCGCCGGTTCGAGGTTGTCGAACAGAGCCAGGTCTTGGTAAACGGTCTCGATCCCGAGCGCCCGGGCGGCCGCCGGAGACCCGGCGTCGATCGGGTGACCGTCCACCTCGACGGTGCCCGCGTCCAGCCGGTGCACTCCGCTGATGCATTTGATGAGCGTCGACTTGCCGGCGCCGTTGTCGCCGAGCAGAGCGAGCACCTCGCCGCGCCGGGCGTGCAGGTCGACGCCGTCCAGCGCGACGACCGCACCGAACCGCTTGGTGGCGCCTCGCACGCTGAGCGCGAGCGAGCCCGGCGCGCTCATGAGCGGGCCGCCTGCAGGATCCGGAGCCGTTCCTCCAGTCGCTGCCGCACGACGTCGAGCTCCACCGCGATCACGATGACCACCCCGATCACGATCGGCTGAAGGCTGCCAGCACACCACGCCGAGGTTGGTCAGCGCGGTCGCCTCCGCCGCCGATTCCGAAGACGCCGGCGAAGCGGTTCTAGGTATGCCTAGGTCGCCCGAACACTCCGACTAAACCCCACTGACCAGCCAAGATAGGTATCCGCTTCCGATGTGGCAGCTCCCTTGTCAGCCGAGGATTGGTGCATCACCGATTGACGAGGAGACAAGCCATGTTGATGCACTCGGACCTGATGCTGACTCTCGCGAACGAGCGGCACCGCGAGTTGATCGCCGAGGCTGACCGGGCACACCTGCTCCGCGGCGCCCGCGCGGCCCGCCGGTCGCGCCAGACCAGCGAAAGCGCGGTGGTCCGCGGACAGCCCACCGCGGCGGTGCCGGCCCACTGATGATCGGCCGAGAAAGCGAGCGCCGGTAGGCGCGGCTCGCTGCGGCGCGTGAGCCGGCGGTTGCGCTGGTCGCGGGCGAGCCCATCATCGGCAGGACCCGGAGTCAGTGGTGCGGCCCGATGGCGGGATGCATCCCAAAACTGCTCCCCAACACGGTCGCCTGGCCATAGGACTGACCTGCCCAT
>DATBGW010000027.1:0-4581 GCA_036557765.1 Actinoplanes sp. | reverse complement strand
CCTCCCCGCGATTCGCCACCCTCCCCGCGATCTTGGAGTTGTGGTTGCCCTTATGTCCGTTCCATACGTGTTCGTTCCAACCACAACTCCAAGATCGCCGGAAGAGATGAACGCTGCGCACACGTCGCGCGTCAGTACCGGTAGGCGCGCGCGGTCGGAGGCGGCCGCGATCGCGCCATGACCCTTCCCGCGATCTTGGAGTTGTGGTTGGCGCAGACGGGTGCAGAACGCCCATAAGGGCAACCACAACTCCAAGATCGCAGAGAGGATGTGGCGGAGGGAGTGGCTAGACGGTGGCTAGAAGCGGAGGGTGGCGTTGGTCAGGGAGACGTAGGCGTTCGAGTCGGTGTAGCCGGGGCCGGTCTCCCGGCCGACGTAGACGTCGATGTGCCGGGGACCGCCCAGGCCGGGCGTGAACTCGTCGTCGATGCGCCAGCTCGCCCGCCGGAACACCGCGCACACCGCCGGCGGCGGTTGCGAGCCGTCGTCCTGCTGACCGCAGTCCGAAACCGTAAACCGGGTGCCGTGCGCGAGCACGTCCGGATCGGCGGCCGCCGACACGTACGGCTCGAGCGGATTGCCGTCTGTGCCGCGTGGCGCGGTGTCGAGCCAGAACCCGGTGTCGTACGACCAGTTGAGGTACCGGCCGTCCGACGTCACGCCGGTGCCCTCGGTCTTGACCAGGGCCACGAACTCGGCCGGGTAGGTGCCGAGGTCGGCATGCCCGCGGGTGCAGTCCAGTCGCGGGCAGCCGGCGACCCGGGTGGGCGCGCCGCCGTGGTAGTCCTCCACCACCGTGTAGTAGACGGTGATCGCCCAGCCGGCGGCCATGCTCGAGGTGGGCGCAGGCGACGGGGATATGGACGGGATCGCCGGCGACGGGGGCATTGACCGGACCGCCGGCGACGCGTCGCACGCGGTGAGCAGCGCCGGCAGCGCCGCCGCGAACAGGAGGCGGCGCAACGGCATGCCAGCACCGTACGCGAGAGGACGGCCACCGCCGGACGCGAGGAGGCGGCCGCCGGACCCGACGGCCGCCGTCTGTTCGTCAGCCAGCCTTGCCGGCCGGCACCGACTCCCGCTCCGCCTCGTGCTGTCCCGCGGCGGCGGGCGCATGCCCGGCCCGGCGGTACGCCAACAGACCCAGCAGCAACGCGATCAGGCCGAGCGCGATCCCGGCGACACCCCACAGGGTGCCGTTCCCATCACCCTCCGCGGCCGCCGGAGCAGCGGCCGGCGCGCCGGCCGGAGCGGTGCCCGTCGCCGCGGCCGGTGTCAGCTTGAGAACCGGTGCGGGATGCTCCGGCTCGGTACCGGCGGCCGGCTCGTCGATCCAGCGCACCACGGTGCCGTCGGAGTAGGTCTGCAGCGCCTTGAAGATCATCTGATCCGCCTCCGGCAGCGGCCCGAGCGACACGTCGAACTCCTGGAACTGGCCGGGCTTGATCGCGGCATCGCCCTGTGCGGTCCAGGTGATCTTGGAGATCGCTTCGGTGATCTCGCCACCCTCGGCCTTGATCGGCGTCTTCAGCGTGGTCTTCTCGGTCGTCGCGGTCCAGCCCGTCACCGGCTTGAGCGAGACGAACGCCACCGGCGTGTCCGTCGGGAGGTTCACCTCGAGCTTCGTGGTGTTCGCCGAGTCCATTTCGTTCGGGACCCGGAACGACACCTTGGTGAAACCGCCCTGAGTGGCCGAGTTCGGATTGACTGTCACGTGCGCCGCGGCGGGCGCGGCGACTGCGAGCAGCAGGGCGCCGGCCGTGGCGGCCACCACTGCAGCGCGGCGGAGCGGGGAACGGATCATGTCGGTCAGGCCTTTCCGCGTCATCGGTAACGTGCCGTCTCGGCACGGAGGTTGGTCGGCGGCGATTCCGGAAGAGTTCCCAGCATTCACGCTTTCGGGAGACGCACCTCTACCCGCAGGCCCGGTTCCGCGTCACCGAGCGTAACGGCTCCTTCGTACCGGCGGACCAGTTCCCGTACGATCGCCAGGCCAAGGCCCGATCCGCCCGCATCGCGGGCCCGGGCGTCGTCCAACCGGGTGAAGCGCTGGAACACCCGCTCGCGGTCCGCGGCGGGGATGCCCGGCCCGTCGTCGGCGATGGTGATCCGCTGGTACGCCCCGTCCGCCGCGACCGCGAGCTCCACCACCTCGGTCGCGTGCCGGACGGCGTTGTCGAGCAGGTTGGCGACGATCCGGCCGAGCGTGTCCCGCTCGCCCACGGTCTCCAACGGCTCCGGCGGCCGGTGGTACCGCACTCCGGGGTAGCGGGCCGCCACCTCCGCCAGCAGCCCGCCCAGCTCCACGCGTTCCGGCGGAGCCGGGGAGGCGGGCCGCGTCGCCGCGTCGTCCGCCCGCGCCAGCAGCAGCAGATCGTCGACCAGGCGGCCGAGTCGCTCCACGTCGGCGAGCAGGTCCGCCGACAGCGCCGGCCAGTCCGTCGTGTCCGGAAGCCGCTGCGCCACCTCGAGTTCCGTGCGCATGTTCGTCAGCGGACTGCGCAGTTCGTGTGCCGCGTCCGCGACGAACGCGCGCTGGCGCAGCCGGGCCGCGTCGAGGCGGTGCAGCATGTCGTTCAGCGTGACGGCCAGCCGGTGGATCTCGTCCCCGGAATCCGGCACCGGAAGCCGGCCGGGCCGGGCACCGCCGGTGATGTCCTCGGCTCCGGTGCGCAGTGCCTCCACCGGGCGCAGTGCCGCACCCAGGACCCTCCAGGTGACCGCCGCCAGCAGTCCAACCAGCAGGGGGAACGCGATCAGCAGCGTGATCCGCAACAGGCGGACGCCCTGCTGGACGTCGGCGGCGGACCGGGCGAC
The DNA here is from genome assembly GCA_036557765.1 of Actinoplanes sp. GTDB lineage: Bacteria > Actinomycetota > Actinomycetes > Mycobacteriales > Micromonosporaceae > Actinoplanes. Next base: position 1,764 of record DATBGW010000027.1, on the reverse strand, counting down.
CAGCACGTGCACACCCTGCGCGGGTGGGCCGGCGACGACCGACACCACACGCACCGGACCGGCCAGCCCGATCCGGTCGCCGGGGATCACCGTGCTCTCCCGGTCGGCGAGCCGCTTCAGCTCGGTGGCGTACAGGATCGGCACCAGCCGGTCCGCGGTTGCCGACGCCGCCCGTACCCGTCCCTGCTCGTCCACGACCTGGACCTGCAGGCCCGGGCTGGCCGGGATCGGTTGGCTCAACTGGCCCTGATCGACCAGTCGCGCGACGCCGTCCCCGGTGGCGAGCGCCTGTTTGTCCGCCGCCCGGAGCAGCACGTAGTCGAGCACGGTCACCAGCACGACGCCGCCGGCCACGAGCCCGAGCGCGAGCGTCAACACGGACACCAGCAACAGCCGCGCGCGCAGGCTGAGCCGACGCAGCCGGCTCATTACGCGGCCGGTACAGCGGCGAGCCGGTACCCCGCCCCGCGTACCGTCTCCAGCCGATCCCGGCCGATCTTCCGGCGCAGGTATCCGACATACACCTCGACCGCGTTCGGCGCGGTGTCCAGCGCCGCGTCCCAGACATGGTCCAGCAACTCGATCTTGGAGACGACCTCGCCGGCGTGCCGCAGCAGGTACTCCAGCAGCCGGAACTCCCGGGCGGTCAGGCTCACCTCGGCGCCGGCCACGGTGACCCGGCGCCGGGCCGGATCGAGCTCGATGTCGCCGTGGCGCAGCACGGTCGGCCGTTCCGGCACACCCCGGCGCAGCAGCGCGCGCAGCCGGGCCAGCAGGACCACGTACGAGAACGGCTTGGTGAGATAGTCGTCCGCGCCGCAGTCCAGGCCGTCGGCCTGGTCGTACTCGCCGTCCTTGGCCGACAGCATCAGCACCGGCAGCCAGCGCTGCTCGGCGCGGAGCTGGCGGACGACGCGGTAGCCGGACAGCCGGGGCAGCATCACGTCCAGGATCATCGCGTCGTAACCGCCGTGGCGGGCCAGCTCGAGGCCGTCCAGGCCATCGCCGGCCACGTCGACCGCGAAGCCCTCGGCCTGCAGGCCACGCTGCAGCGCCGCCGCGAGCCGCGCCTCGTCCTCCACCACCAGCAACCGCACGGCAACAGCATTTCACCAGTAGGCATCCCGTCATGGTTTGTTCTCAGCGGGGTCACAGCGCCGCCGGGGCACGATGGGTCCACGACAACGGGGAGGTGGACATCGTGAGTGTCCTGGGATCGAGGCCGGCGCTGCGCTGGCTGGTGCCGGCGGCCGCGGCGGCAGTCGTGATCGGGGGTGGCGCGGCCGCCGGAACGCTCGTCGCGAGCGCGGATCCGGCGCTGCCGGAACGCAGCGCGGCGCAGTTGCTCGTCGACCTGCAGACCGCGCGGCCGGCCGGGTTCTCCGGCACCGTGGTGGAGACGGCCGACCTCGGCCTACCGCCGCTGACCGGCCTCACCAACGGCCAGGGCGAGGCCGATCTGAGCAAGCTCATCTCGGGCAGCAACACCGCGCGGGTGTGGTACGCCGGGCAGGACAAGGTTCGGCTCGCGTTGCTCGGGACGCTCGGCGAGACCGACGTCGTGCGCAACGGCACCGACGTGTGGATCTGGCGGAGCGCCGGCAACACGGCCACCCACGCGACGCTTCCGGCGGACACCGCGGAGCACCGCACCGGTGCACTGCCGCCGGGCGTACCGGCGACGCCCCAGGAGGCGGCGAACGCCGCGCTGGCCGCCATCGACCCGACCACGTCGGTCACCACGACCGGCTCGGCGAAGGTGGC
>DATBGW010000026.1:0-8484 GCA_036557765.1 Actinoplanes sp. | reverse complement strand
CACGCCAGTTGCACGCTGCCTAATCCTGCTTGGCGCTACGGCACGAGCGACGGCCTACCGCCATGACCGACCTGGCCACCTCGATCCTCATCTGCTAGATCAACGCCATTGCTTCCGTTCTTGATTATCGGCAATAGGTATATGAAGCTGCAATTTGCCGGTCATTCGGACATTCGACGCAGATGGGTGTGCACGAGCTGTCCCGCTGTCGCGGAAGGTGTCGTACGGGTGTTCTAATCTGGCTGCGTGTTGGGCATTCTCCACCAGCTTTCGTCTGCGGCCGCCAAGTGCGCTGACGTGTCGGTGTGGGCGCTGTCCGACACCGACCTGGCGGCCGCGGTCGAGCACGTGCACCGGTTGGAGCAGACCATCGCCGCTGTCAAGCTTCACCTGATCGGCGAGCTTGACGGTCGCGATCTGCCGACCCGGCAGAGCGTGCGGGACACCGTGACGTGGCTGCGGTCACGACTGTTGCTGGATGCGGGCACCGCACGACACCTCGTCGAGCAGGCCGGCACGCTCCGCCGGCATCCGGCGGTGGACGCAGCGTTGACTGCCGGCACCATCCATCTGCGACAGGCCGACGCCATCACCGCCGCTCTGGATGCCTTACCGACCGCCTCCGAGCTGGCCACTGTCCCGGCCATCGCCGCCGACGATCCGGCCTGGGCGATCGTCGTGTCGGCGACCGGCAGCAGTCCGCCCGCCGGTGCGGTGGTTGCCGCGGAGATGCCGGGCGCGCGGATGCCGAACGACGCGGAGATGACCGGCGCCGGAATGCTTAGCGCGGAGATGCCGGAAGCTGAAATGCCTGGCGCGGCGGACGTGGCGGCCAGGGCGGAGGCGGCGTTGCTGGGCTTCGCCGACGATTTCGCGCCGTCGCAGTTGCGCCGGCTGGGCAACCGGATCCTGGACCACGTGGCACCCGAGTTGGCCGACCGGCTGGACGCGATCGCGCTGGAACGGGAGGAGCGGCGAGCGTGGCGCGAGCGCGGCCTAACTCTGTCTCCGCCGGCCGGCGGGCTCGTCCGGGTCCACGGACACCTGACGGTCGAGGACGCCGGGGTGGTGTCCGCCGCGCTGGATCCACTTTCCGGGCCAGGGGTCGACGCGGACTCACGCAACCCGGCCCAGGTGCGCGCCGACGCGCTGGTGGAGGTGTGCCGGCTAGCGCTGCGTACCGGGGAGCTACCGGACAACGGCGGGGAGCCGCCACAGCTTGCCGTCACGGTCGCCTACGACCCGCTCACCCGCCGGTTGGGTGTGGGCCAGGTGGACTCCGGGGACCGGATCAGCCCCACGGTCGCCAGAAGGCTGGCCTGTGACGCGCAGATCTTGCCGGTGGTGCTCAGCGGTACCGGGCAGGTGCTGGATGCCGGCCGGGCCCGGCGGCTGGCTACCGGACCGCTGCGGCGCGCCCTGGTGGTGCGGGATCGCGGCTGCAGCTTTCCGGATTGTGATCGGCCACCGAGGTGGTGCGACGCGCATCACGTACGGTCATGGATGGCCGGTGGACCGACGAACCTGGGCAATCTGGTGTTGCTGTGCCGCCGTCATCACCGGCTCATCCACGACGGTGACTGGACCGTCCAGATCGCCGCCGACGGGCTACCCGAATTCATCGGGCCGCCCGTCCTCGGCGCGCCACGGCGCCCGCGCCGCAACAGGTTCCACCGACGAACATAGACCGACAAACGGAAACTGCGGCTGCGGGTCAGGTGAGGCCGAACCATGGGCGGCAGGGCGGAAAGGCCTCGACGGTGACCTCGGCGCCGTGTCGCCAGCGATCGGCGGTCAGCCGCAGATGCTGCAGCGTCGCCACGCCGCCGGTCTCGACGATTAGCCCGACGCCGTTGTCGGTATAGCCGATGCGCCGGGACACGCCCAGCGACGCGGCGTTGTCGACGGTGGCGGAGGTGATCGCGGCGACCGCGCCGAGGTGGTCGAACGCCAGCCCCAGCACCGCGATCCGCATGGCCACCCCGACGCCGCGGCCCCGGACCGTGGGCACCAGCCAGGACGCTGAGTCGACGGTCCGCAGCCGCGGGAAGTCCTCCCCCTCGAGCGTCTGCACGCCGACCAGCGCGCCGTCGTACTCCACAGCCATGTGCAGCGTCCAGGCCGACGGAGACCAGGTGCCCAGCGCGCGCCAATAGCCCTGGTAGAACAGGCGGCGCTCGTTCCCGTAGTCGCTGAGCTCGTCGAACAGCTCGAGACGTGGGTCGTGGCCCACGTCGCCGGGCAAGATCGCACCGAGATGCTCGAGGTCGGACTCGCGCACCGCCCGCAGGCGTACGTCCCGACACCGCAGGCGCAGATCGAACAAAGGCCAGTTCACGCGGCCCATTGTGTACGCTCCCCGCCTTTGCGGGCGGACCAAGCGGTCCCGTAGAGACCGTAAGGACAGCGCCCGGCGGATCGAAGACCGGCATCCGCTTCCTCCAGGGAAGCAGAGCAAAGCGTCCGGGGAACGGACACCGCCTGCCGGATCGGAGACCAGCATCCGCTTCCCCTAGGGAAGCAGAGCAAAGCGCCCCGGGAACGGACAACGCCCGCCGGATCGGAAACCGGCATGCGCTTCCTCCAGGAAAGCAGAGCAAAGCGTCCGGGAAACGGACAGCGCCAGGCGGATCGAAGACCGGCATGCGCTTCCTCCAGGGAAGCAGAGCAAAGCGCCCGGGAAGGACATGCACAGCACGCGGCGGACCGAGGGCCGGGAAGGCCCAAACGCCGGCCCGGCGGACAAGCGCACGGGCGCTCCTTTCCGGTCACCGGAAGTGCGGGGCGCCGGTTCCCATGGTCAACCTAGGCTCAAGCCATGGCCGTGCAGAAGGCAGTGGACCTGACCGGCACCGGGGCCACCGTGGACGAAGCGGTCGCCGAGGCGATGGACCGGGCGGGCATGACGCTGGAGGGCGTCACGCGTTTCGAGATCGTCTCGCTCGGCGGTTCCGCCGATGGCGGCCGGCTCACGTACGAGGCGCAGGTCCGGGTCTGGTTCACCCTGCTGGAACGCGTGCACGGCTGAGCCATGGACCTGCCCGGAGTCACCCGGCTACCGCTGCCGATCGGCGTGCACGGCATCGAGACCGTCAACTGCTACGTGCTGGCCGACGGGAACTCCGTCACGCTGGTGGACTGCGGGATCTGGCGCGCCGGACCCAACGACGACGGCCTTGGAATTCTGCGGCAGGGACTGCGGTCGGCCGGGTACGAGCTGGCCGATGTGTCCCGGATCGTCGTGACGCACGCCCACATCGACCATTACGGGCTGTCCGGGCGGATCATGGAGGACACCGGCGCCGAACTGTGGATGCACGCGCTGACAGACCTGGACTGCGAGAAGTACCGGCATCCGGACACCGCGGTCGCCCGCCGCCGGGACACCTACACCGACCATGGCCTTCCGGCCGACGAGCTGCCCGACGTGGCGCACGGGCTGCGGGACTGGATGCCGTACCTGCATTCGGTGGTGGAGGCGTCGACCCGGCTGCGCGGCGGCGAGACGATTCCCATCGGCGGCCGCGATTGGGAGGTCATCCACACGCCGGGCCACTCCACCGGGCACGTCTGTCTCTGGTCTCCCGACCTCGAAGTGGTGCTCTCCGGCGACCACCTCCTGCCCGGCGTGACACCGCCGGTCACGTTCGAACGGGGGTTCGACGCCGATCCGCTGCGTAGCTACCTTGAGTCGCTCCAGCGCATCGAGAAGCTGCGCCCGGCCCGGGTGCTGCCGGGACACGGCACCCCGTTCGGCGAGGTGCAGCGCCGCATCGAGGCGATCCTGCGCAACAAGCTGCGCCGTCTCGCCGCTGTCCGGCAGGCTGTCGAGGACGGCCCGGCCACCGTGGTGCAGATCGCGGACCGGGTCTTCTCCCGCGTGATGCTGCAGCAGATGCGCAGCTTCGCGCTGGCTGAGACGCTGGCACACATCGCGTACCTGCGCGCCGACGGACTGGTCGAACGCCGGATCCGGCCGGACGGCATCTACGAGTGGTACGCGACGGGACGGGAAGCATGAGCGAGCGCACCGAGCGAAGCGAGGGCCACGAGCGCATGCACAAGGCAGGCACAGCATGAGTGATCAAACTCCAGGCACAGACCTGTTCAAAAGCCTGTTCTGGCCGCAGGCCATGATGGAGAGCGCCGGCCGCGCCCAGGCGGCCGCGGCTGCGGACGCGCTCCGCAAGGTCAACGCACCGGTGGTGGCGGCGCTGGAGCACCAGCGGGAGGCGGCCGAGGCGCTCCGGCGGCTGGCCGAGCAGATGGCCACGATGTCCGAGCACATGGCCCGGATCGCCAAGCAGCAGGAGGACCTGACCCGCCAGTTGCAGGCGGCCATGCGGCCGTACCAGAACTATCTGGACTGGCTGGAGGGGACCGGCAAAGGCGGACGGAAGTAGTTTCCGGTGTGCGGAAGCGGACCTGTCTGGTGACGATGGCGGCGGCATACGGTCGCGGGGTACGCCGCGGAGAGGGGTTGACGGCACATGCCCGACCAGGACCTTTTCGTCAAGATCTTTCGGGTGATGGCGCTGCACCGGGCGGTCGAGGACCGCATGGTGAGCATGTACCGGCAGGGCGAGATGCTCGGGAGCGTCTATACCGGCCACTGGCACGAGGCGATCGCGGTGGGCACGGCCGCCGCGCTGCGCTCCGACGACTTCCTGTGCCCGATCCACCGTGACCTCGGCGCGCATCTGTGGCGGGGCATGGAGCCGTGGCAGGTGATGGCGAGCTTCCTCGGCAAGGCCACGTCGCCCACCGGCGGCCGGGACGGGACGCTGCACTACGGCCGGCTGGACCTGAACGTCTACAACCTGCCCAGCCACATCCCGGACAACTATCCGGTGGCGATCGGCGGGGCGTTCGCGTTCAAGTACCGCGGCGAGGACCGGGTCGCGCTGGCGTACTGCGGGGACGGCTCGACCTCGCGCGGCGACTTCCACGAAGCAATCAACATCGCCGCGGTGCAGGACCTGCCGTGCATCTTCGTGGTGGAGAACAACCAGTTCGCGTACTCGACGCCGCTGCGGCTGCAGAGCCGCACGGACTTCGCCACCAAGGCCGAGGCGTACGGCATCCCGGGCGAGAAGGTGGACGGCACCGACGTCACAGCGGTGTACGAAGCCACCGAGCGCGCGGTCGGCCGGGCCCGGAACGGTGAGGGACCGTCGCTGATCGAGTGCGTGACCATGCGCATGCACGGCCACGCCGAGCACGACCCGGCCGACTACGTGCCGCGGGAGATGTTCGAGGAGTGGTCGAAGAAGGACCCGCTCGACATCGCGGCGGCCCAGTTGCAGGAGAAGGGCTTCGCGACCGCCGAGGAGATCGACCAGATCCGTGACGAGGCGCGGCGGATCTGCATCGACGCCCGCAAGAAGGCGCTCTCCGATCCGATGCCCACGCCGGACCGCGAGGAGGAGCGGGTCTATGCCTGACAACGACGTGACCTACCTCGACGCGGTCAGCCAGGCGCTGATGGCCGAGATGGAGGCGGACGAGTCGGTCTTCCTCATCGGCGAGGACGTGGGACAGTTCGGCGGCGCGTTCAAGGTCACCAAGGGGTTCCTGGAGAAGTTCGGCGAGCGGCGCGTGGTGGACACCCCGATCGCCGAGTCCGGGTTCACCGGGCTGGCCGCCGGCGCGGCGCTCAACGGGCTCCGGCCGGTGGTGGAGTACCAGTTCGCCGACTTCATCTCCACCGCCTGGGACCAGATCACCAACGTCATCGCACGGCACTACTACCGCACCGGCAACCCGATGCCGATCACGTTCCGGTGCCCGTTCGGCGCGCGGTTGCGGGCCGGGCCGACGCACTCGCAGAGCATCGAGTCGTACTTCGCGCACACGCCCGGTCTCAAGATCGTGGCGCCGGCCACCGTGGAGGACGCCGCCGGCCTGTTGCGCAGCGCGATCCGCGACAACAACCCGGTGCTCTACCTGGAAAGCAAATACCTGTACCGCCGGATCAAGGTGCCCGGCCCGCTGTCGCTCGACCCGGTGGAGATCGGCAAGGCCCGGATCGCGCGCGAGGGCGACCGGGTCACCGTGGTGACATACTCGGCCAGCGTGCACCAGGCGCTGGAGGCGGCCGCGGTGCTTGCCGACGAGGGCATCTCGGTCGAGGTGGTGGACGTCCGCACACTGGTCCCCCTGGACATCGACACGATCGCCGCGTCGGTGGAGAAGACAGCGCGGGCCGTGGTGCTGCACGAGGCCCCGCGCCGGCTCGGCTACGGCGCGGAGATCGCGGCCGAGATCGGCGAGCGCTGCTTCTGGTCGCTGGACCAGCCGGTGGTACGGATCGGGGCGCTGAACACGCCGATTCCGACCAGTCCCCCGCTGGAGGACAACATGCTGCCGTCCACCGCGGAGGTCATCGATACGGTCCGGAAGGTGGCGACCTCATGACCGACGTCGACGTTGTCATCCTGGGCGGCGGCCCCGGTGGGTACGCCGCGGCGCTCTACGGCGCCTCGGCCGGGCTGAGCATCGCCATGGTGGAACGCGACGCGGTCGGCGGCACCTGCCTGAACCGCGGCTGCATCCCGGCCAAGGCGCTGCTGCAGACGGCCGAGGTGTACCGGACCGCGAGCCACGCGGCCGACTTCGGGATCATGCCCGAGGGCGACGGCGCGTTCCGGCCCGACTGGTCCCGCGTGGAGCAACGCACCACCGGTGTCGTCGACCGGCTGGTCGGTGGCCTGACCGGGCTGCTGAAGCGCCGCAAGGTCACGATCGTGAACGGGCACGGCCGGCTCACCGCCGACGGTGCCGTGGAGGTCGACGGGCAGACGCTGCGCGGGCGCGCCACCATCATCGCGACCGGTTCGGTGCCGCGCAGCATCCCCGGCTTCGAGCCCGACGGGGAACGCATCGTCACCTCCGACCACAGCACCCGCAGCGACGTGCTGCCGGAACGCGTGGCAGTGGTCGGCGGCGGGGTGATCGGCTGCGAGTTCGCGTCGGTGTTCACCGACGTGGGTTCGCAGACGACGCTGCTGGAGGCGCTGCCCGAGGGCGTGCTGCCGATCGGGCCGGACCGGGAGATCGCGTCGGTGCTCGCCAAGTCCCTGGCGAAGCGCGGAACGAAGGTGCACGCCGGCGCGCGGGTGACCGCGCCGGAGCGTACCGACGGCGGGCTGGTGCTCGGCTTCGAATCCGGCGGATCCACCGAAAAGATCGAGGTGGATCAGGTGCTGGTCGCGATCGGCCGGAAGCCGGTCGTCGACGACATCGGCCTCGAGGCGGCCGGCATCACGGTCAGCGACCGCGGGTTCGTCGAGGCGGACACGGCCACCATGGCCACCAACCGTCCCGGCGTCTACGCGATCGGCGACGTGATCAACACACCCGGACTCGCGCACGTGGCGTACGCCGAGGCCATCGTGGCGATCACGCACATCCTCGGCGAGACGCCGGTGCCGGTGAACTACACCGGGGTGCCGTGGGTGGTCTACACCCATCCCGAGGTGGCCTGGGCCGGACTGACCGAGAAGGAAGCCCGCGACGCCGGCCACACCGTCGAGATCCACAAGTACAAGTTCTCCGCCAACGGCCGAGCGATGATCATCGGCGAGACCGACGGCATGGTCAAGGTCGTCGCCGCCAAGGACGGCCCGATCCTGGGCTTCCACGTCGTCGGCCCGTGGGCCAGCGAGCTGCTGGCCGAGGGTTACCTCGCGGTGAACTGGGAAGCCACCCCCGAAGAGGTCGGCCACTTCATCCACCCGCACCCCAGCCTCACCGAGGCCATCGGGGAGACGATGCTGGCCTTCACCGGCCGTTCGCTGCACGGCTGAGACTGGAGCGCGCGATGGCGGACGAAATAAACGAAGTCACCATGCCGAAGCTCGGCGAAACAGTGACCGAGGGCACGCTCGGGCGCTGGCTCAAGGAGGTCGGCGAGCCGGTCGCGTTCGACGACCCGCTGTTCGAGGTGTCCACCGACAAGGTCGACTCCGAGATCCCCAGCCCGTACGACGGGGTGCTGCTCGAGGTGATGGTGTCGCCCGGCGACACGGTGCCGGTGGGCACGGTACTTGCCCGGATCGGCCCGGAGGACGCGGTCGGGACCGGCGCGCATTCGCCGCTGGACGAGTCGGTCGCCCCGCCGGGCGACATCTCGGCGCCGGGTGCGACGCAGGCGGCCGCCGAGCAGGCGCCGGTCGCGGCCGGCGGTGAGGCCAACGAGGTGCGCCTCCCCAAGCTGGGCGAGACCGTCACCGAGGGCACGGTGGGTCGGTGGCTCAAGGCCGTCGGCGACCAGGTGGCGTTCGACGACCCGCTGTTCGAGGTGTCCACCGACAAGGTGGACTCCGAGATCCCCAGCCCGTACGACGGGGTCCTGCTGGAAGTCCTCGTGCAGGAGGGCGAGACCGTGCCGGTGGGCACGACGCTGGCCCGCATCGGCGACCCGAACGCGGCACCCGCGGCGGCAGCGCCGCAAGCCGCGCCCGCGCCGTCGGCGGCGGCAGC
>DATBGW010000025.1:0-11746 GCA_036557765.1 Actinoplanes sp. | reverse complement strand
GATCGCCGGTGACGACCGCGGCGAACCCGAATGCCAGCACGAAGCAGATCGCGTCCACGATCCAGTCCCGCGTCGACCGGCGGACCGGCGCGAGGGCCTCCGGGTCGGCGGTGAGCGCGGCGGGCAGCAGCCAGTTGTACTCCGGCCTGGTCAGCGTGCCCATCCCGTCATGGTAGGAGCGGCCCCGGACCGGCCGATACCGACCGAAGTCGGTGACATCCATAGACCAAGGTTCGCGACGAGCTACCACCGGCCGACGCGCTGGTCCGGCCCGCTCCCGCACGCTGAGATGCATGATCACTGTTGACCATCTCAGCAAACGGTACGGCCGGCATCCCGCGGTCGACGACGTGTCGTTCACGTGCCGCCCCGGCACGGTGACCGGCTTCCTCGGCCCGAACGGCGCCGGCAAGTCCACCACCATGCGGATGATCTGCGGGCTGACGCCGCCGACAGCGGGCACCGCGACCGTCGACGGCCTGCCGTACCGGCGGCTGCCCAATCCCGGCCGGCGGATCGGCGTGCTGCTGGACGCCTCGGCCCAGCACGCCGGCCGGACCGGCCGCGAGGTGCTGACGCTCGCGGCGCTCACCATGGGCGTCGACACGCGCCGGGTCGGCGAGACCCTGGACCGGGTCGGTCTCAACGGCACTGCCGCGAAGCGCCGGGTCCGCGCGTACTCGCTCGGCATGCGGCAACGGCTCGGCATCGCGTGCGCGCTGCTCGGCGACCCCAGCGTGCTGATCCTGGACGAACCGGCGAACGGCCTCGACCCGGAAGGCATCTTCTGGATGCGCGGGCTGCTGCGCGACTTCGCCGACTGCGGCGGCACCGTGCTGCTCTCCTCGCACCTGCTGCGCGAGGTGGAGGCGGTCGCCGACCGGCTGGTCGTCATCGGCGGCGGCCGGATCGTGGCGCAGGGCGACAAGTCGGAGCTGCTCGCCACGTCCGGGATGGTGGTGAAGGCCCGGGACCCTGGGGCGCTGCGGGCGGCGCTGCACCGCACCGGCTTGACCGGCACGGAAACGACCGACGGGGGCGTTGCCGTGCAGGCCGACGCGGAGACGATCGGGCGGGTGGCGGCGGACGCCGGCATCGCCCTGCTGGAGCTGCGCCCGGCCGGCAGCGGCGGGCTCGAGCAGATGTTCCTTAACCTCACGGCCGGCGACTCGGTACGGGAGGCCGTGCGATGACCACGCTGCAGAGGACGATGCCCGCTGCTCCGTCTGTGGGCCCGGTCCGGCTCACGCTCATCGAGCTGCGGAAGCTGGCCGACACACGGTCCGGCTACTGGCTGCTGATCGTGATCGGGCTGGCCGCGGCCGGCACGGTCGCGATCCAGCTCGGCTTCGCACCGGAGGAGGAGCAGACGTTCCGGTCGTTCTTCCTGTTCGGCACACTGCCGGCGGGCGTCCTGCTGCCGGTGCTCGGCATCCTGTCGATGACCAGCGAGTGGTCGCAGCGGACGGCGCTGTCCACATTCACGCTGGTGCCGGCGCGCGGCCGGGTGATCGCGGCCAAGGTGGCGGCGGGCGTGCTGATCGCGGTGGCGGCGACCGCCGCGACGGCGGTCGTCGCGGTGGCCGGTAACCTGCTCGGCATCGCGCTCGGCGGAAACGGTGACTGGTCGATCAGCGCGGCGTTGCTGGCCCAGACGCTGCTGACCCAGGTGCTGTTCATGCTGATGGGCCTGGGGTTCGGCGCCCTGCTGATGAACTCGGCGCTGGCCATCGTGGTGTTCTTCGCGCTGCCGACGGTGTGGTCGGTTCTGGGCGCCATGATCAAGGGCCTGAAGGACGCCGCCGGATGGCTCGACCTCAACGCCGCGTCCGCGCCGCTGACCGAGGGTGCCCTGACCGGTGGCCAGTGGGCGCGCCTGGGTGTCGCCGCCGCGGTGTGGGTCGTGCTGCCGCTGGTGCTCGGCACGATCCGGGCGCTTCGCCGCGAAGTGGCGTAGCGTCCGTTTCATGCCCATCGGCGCGCAGCCGCCCGGACGGCGGGGAACGATCGACCAGCCGTACAGTCCGCTCAACTTACGGCTGGTGCTCGCCGCGTTCGGGTTCGTCGTCTGCACGGTCCTGTCGGTCCTGATGTTCCGGGCCGGCTGGACCGTGCCGGCATGGTTTCTGGCGGCGTGGGCGCTGGTCGCGGTGATCGACATGGTGGTCGTGCAGCGGCGCCGCCGTGCCCGCAAACGCGCCGAGCGCGGCGGCGATCACTCCTTGTTCGAGTGACGGCCGATCGATAGGACCGGCGCCGCGGCTATCGCCCTCGGCGCGGCCGGTGTCCGGATCAGCGGTCCGGGACGGCCGAACCGGTGGCCCTGCCCGTACCCGCAGCCCAGCGCGGCCATGGCCGCGACCTCGGCGTCGCTCTCAATGCCCTCGGCGATGACCTTGACGCCCATCTCCGTGCAGATGGACACGATGGACCGGCAGAGCGCGACGCTGCGCCCGGTGGCCGCCGCGACCAGCGACCGGTCCAGCTTCACCACATCCACCGGCAGCGTGTGCAGCTGGTGGAACGCGTTGTAGCCGGTGCCGAAGTCGTCCAGTCCGATGTGGACGCCACGGGCGGTGAGCCGTTCCGCGGTCGCCAGCGCTGCAGTGAGGTCGTCGAGCCGGGCCGTCTCGGTGAGCTCCAGCAACAGCCGGGAGGCCGGCAGGGCATGCCGGTGCAGCGCGCGCAGGACGGCCGCCTCCTGGTCCGGCTCGCCGAAGCGGGCCGCGGACACGTTGACGTGTACGACCACGTCGCGCCACCGGCCGCAGAAGTCGGCCGCGTCCTGGCACGCCCGATCCAGCACGAAGTCGTCGACCATGCCGACCAGGCCGGCGCGCTCGGCCACCGTGATGAACAGATCGGCCGGAATCGGGCCGACCAGCGGATCGGTCCATCGAGCGAGCGCCTCGACCGCCACCACGGTGCCGTCGGCGAGCCGGACGATCGGCTGGTAGTACACGTCCAGGCCGCGCTCGGTGGTGAGCGCCGCGGCGAGCAGTTGGGACAGATCCGAGGAACCGTTCTCGTCGGCCAGGTCGAGGTGGTAGCGGACCAGTGTGTTCTTGCCGCCGCGCTTGCCCGCGTACATTGCGGCGTCGGCACGGCGGACCAGCCAGTCCGCAGTGCTCTCACCGGTCCGGTCGTCGACGCGGTGCATGGCCCGGTCGGCGGCCTCGACCAGACCCACGCTGGCGCCGATCGTCACCAGGCGTCCGTCCAGATCGTACGGCCGGCGCAGCGCCTCCAGCAGGCCGCGGGCGATGCCCTCAGCGTCGCCGGAGCCCTCCAGCAGGACCGCGAACTCATCGCCACCCAGCCGGGCGACGGTGTCGCCGTCCCGCACGCCGGCGGCGATCCGCTCGGCGGCGACGCGCAGCAGCTTGTCGCCGACCGCGTGGCCGTACCGGTCGTTGACCGCCTTGAAGTCGTCCAGGTCCAGGAACAGCACGGCGAGACCGCCGCCGGCACGCCGGCGCATCGCCAGCGCATGGTCCAGCCGATCCCGGAACAACGCACGGTTCGGCATACCGGTCAGCGCGTCGTGGAACGCCTGATGGGCCAGCCGTTGACGGCCCTCGGACACGCGCTCCAGCAGGCGGTCGTTCTCCACCAGTGTGATCGCCTGCCGCGCGATGAGCAGCGCGATGACCAGCACCTCAACGCCGATCTCCAGCCGGTCCACCGGATCGCCGCGTACGAGCTGCACCACGATCAGCGCGCATGTCGCGGCGACCGGGACGTACGGCAGAAGCAGCTGGCCGCGCCGGGTGGCGAACCGCTGCTCGGTGACGACGGAGCCGGCCGCGGGCGGGGTCAGCGCCGCCAGCGCCAGCAACGCCGGTCCGATCACGAAACCGGCGTCGGCGAGCGGCGGCATCGACTCCGCTCCAGAGGCCACCAGGTACGCGAACACGCTGTCCGACAGCGCGATCGCGGACAGGCCGGCTCCCAGCAGAACGAGCTGCCGCCGGGTCCGGGGCGTGGGCCCGTTCGCGAGCAGCAACGCCACGATCGCGACCAGGAGGAAGTCCGTGACCGGATACGCGATCGCCACCCCGAACGCGAACGGCGTCGGCGCGCCGGCCCGGACCACCGCCCCCAGCGCGGTGGTCCAGGTCAGCACCAGCAGGGCGCCCACCAGGATCAGACCGTCGAGCACCACCACCAGGCGGTTCGGCCGCCGCATGATCTCGGCGGCCGGCGTACGCCGGCCGGCCAGGCAGATCAACGCGAACAGCGCGGGAATCGCCAGGCTCAGGTAGCCGGCGTCGGCCAACGACGGCGACGGCAGCGGCCGGCCCACGAACAACTGGTTGTACGACCAGATCACCTGGCCGATGGCCCAGCCGGCCATGCCCAGCGCGAGCCAGAGCCGCCACGTCCGCTGACCGCCGGAGTAGCGGCGCGCCGTCCACAGGCAGCACACGACCGCGGCGACCGCGCCGAGGAACTGCGCCGCGTCGTCGATCGCCTGGGTCACCATCGGGTCGAACAGGCCTGCCTGCCCGGCGCCGATCGTGGCGACCACGACGGCGAGCGTCGCGGCCGTCGTCGCTGCTGCCTTGGGCATCTGTCCTCAGTGGTGGCGCGGCGGGATGATCCCGTAGATGAGGGCCGTCGACCCCGCTCCGTCCTTGTTGATGTGGCCTCCGCACAGGATATGAGCACCGGTGGCCGGGAGCGCGGCGAGATTGGCGAGGATCTCCAGGCTGATCCGGTGCCGCTGGTAGACCAGCAGGGACACCGTGTAGTTCTCGTCGGTGCCCAGGTCCGGGCCGAACGTGTCGATTCCGGTGCCGCCCCGGTAACCGATCCGGCCGGTGTCGACCAGCCACTGCGCCGCCTCGACGCTGAAGCCCGGCTGGTGCATGGTCCCGTCGGCGTCGAAGCTGAACCACGCGTCCGGATCCGTCCACCGGTACTCCCAACCGGTCCACATGATCACCACGGACTCGTCCCGGATGCGCCCGTGCCGCCGCTCCCAGGCCCGGATGTCCGCGACGGTCAGGGCGTAGTCGGGGTTGTTCCGGCACTTGTGCCGCACGTCGATCTTGACGGCCGGCCGGAACAGGTCCTCCAGGTCCATGTCGTCGGCGAGCGGCTCGCCGGCGTTGAAGTGACCGGGCGCGCCCCAGTGCGTGCCGGTGTGCTCGCCCTCCCGGACGTACTGCAGGTAGTAGCCGTCGTCCTCGAGGGTCGCGATGGTCTCGAGCTCGAACGCCGGATCACCGGGAAAGATCCGGGTGGTGGCCGGGTCGTTGATGTGCGACAGGCTCACCAGCCGCAGCCGGTCCAGTGGGAACCGGCCGGACGCGGCGGCCGGAGTTCCGCCCGCCATGACGCCGGCCAGACCTGCCGCGGCCGCACCCATCATCGCTCGTCGTCGCATATCTGCCTCACCGGAGCCCTTCGGTCGTTGTGTCCGATCTTCGTACGAGCGACGTCTTGCCTATCCCGGCCTTCCATCGGTGTCAATGCGTCACCCCCGTTCCTCCGCGATCTTGGAGTTGTGGTTGGCCTTTTGCGGACTTCGTCCGCTTCTGCGCAAACCACAACTCCAAGATCGCGCGCGCGAGATTTGACACTGTCATGATTACAGTGTCACTATTGCGGCGTGTGGACGATGGACGAGCTTGTCGAGCGGGTGCAGCGGGCGCTGGCGGAGGAATATCCCGGCGCGCCGAACGGCCGCGTGCGCGATCTGCCGGACCGGCGGGTGATCCGGTGGTACACGACCACGGGACTTGTCGACCGGCCGGCGGGCCTGCGCGGGCGGACCGCGCTGTACGGGCCGCGACATCTGCTGCAGATCGTGGCGGTCAAGCGGCGGCAGGCACAGGGACACTCGCTCGCCGCGATCCAGGCCGAGCTCGCCGGCGCGCCGGACGAGCAGCTCGCCGAGGTGGCGCGCGTGCCGGACGCCCTGCTTGCGGTGACCGGCCCGGCGCCGGATCCGCACGAGGGCGCCGTGCGGGCACGGTTCTGGGCCGCGACTCCAGCGGCGACATCGGCGACAGCTGCAGTGGAACCGCTCGGCCGCCGAGCCGTATCGGACGGCGGCTTGCGGCACGCGGGCCGGCCGTCCGAAGACGTAGCGGTGGCCGAAACCGGCCCCGCATCGACCGCGGCTGACCGCGGTGCCGTCGCCGTCGGTGGGGTCGCGTTGCCGGGTGGCGCGATCCTGGTGCTGCCGGGTGTGCCCACCGCCGCCGATCGCGCCGCCATCGTGGCGGCCACCGGACCGTTGCTGGACCTGCTCGCACAGCGCGGGCTGTTGATCACTGATTCACTCGACGATCGGAGCATGCCATGACCGTTTCCGTGCACCCCATGGGCCCGGCTGAGCTCGGCCGCGTCCGGATCCTGCCGGACGCCGGCATCGGCGCTCTGCGTACCGACCGCGGCAACCTGCCGCTGGACCGCCTCGACGTGCGGACGAGGATCACCGGACTGGTGAGCCGCACCGTCCTCACCACCGAATTCGTCAACGTGCACGACACGGCACTGGAGGCCACGTACGTCTTCCCGCTGCCGGACCGCGCCGCGGTGACCGGCATGACGATGACCGCGGACGGCCGCACGGTGGAGGCGCAGCTGAAGGAACGCACGGCCGCGCGGGAGGACTACGACCGCGCCATCGCCGCAGGCCAGCGGGCGTCCATCGCCGAGGAGGACCGGCCGGACGTGTTCACCATGCGCGTGGGCAACATCCTCGCCGGTGAGCGGGTCACTGTCGAGTTGCGGCTCGTCGGGCCGCTGCCGTTCGAGGACGGCGCTGCAACGTTCCGCTTCCCGCTCGTGGTGGCGCCACGGTATGTGCCCGGCACGCCGCTGCCCGGTCCGCCGGCCGGTTCGGGCCAGGCGCTGGACACCGATGCCGTCCCGGACGCCTCACGCATCTCTCCCCCGGTGCTGCTGCCCGGCTTCCCGAACCCGCTGCGACTGTCCATCGAGGTCGACATCGACCCCGCCGGGCTGGAGTTGAGCGACGTCCGGTCCAGCCTGCACACGGTGACCACATCGGACGGTCACGTGACGATCGGGCCGGGCGAACGGGCCGACCGGGACTTCATCCTCCGGCTGGCCTACCGCGGCTCGGCCGAGGCCGCGGTGGCGGTACCGGACTCCGCGGGAGCCGGCGAGGGCACGTACCAGCTCACCGTCCTGCCGCCGGACGGCGCCGGCGCGTCCCGGCCCAAGGACGTGGTGCTGCTGCTGGACCGATCCGGCAGCATGGGCGGCTGGAAGATGGTGGCCGCCCGGCGCGCGGCCGCCCGGGTGGTGGACACGCTGACCGACGCGGACCGGTTCGCCGTGCTGACGTTCGATCACCAGGTCGACCGGCCGACCGAGCTCGGCACCGGCTTGGCCGACGCGACCGACCGGCACCGGTTCCGGGCCGTCGAACACCTGGCCCGCGCCGACGCCCGCGGCGGCACCGAGCTTCTGGCACCGCTGCACCAGGGACTGGAGCTGCTGGCCGGCGCCCGCGACAGTGGCCGGGACGCCGTGCTGGTGCTGGTCACGGACGGGCAGGTCGGCAACGAGGACCAGATCCTCGCCGACATCACGCCGCTTGTGGGGAACACCCGGATCCACGCCGTCGGCATCGATCGCGCGGTAAACGCCGGCTTCCTCGGCCGCCTGGCCGCCCTCGGTGCCGGGCGCTGCGAGCTCGTCGAGAGCGAGGACCGGCTGGACGAGGCGATGGAGCACATCCACCGGCGGATCGGCGCTCCGGTGGTCACCGACCTGGTGATCAGCGCGGACGGGCTCACGCTGCTCGACGACACCCGCAGCCCCGGCCGGCTGCCCGCGCTCTACCCGGGTGTGCCGCTGGTGGTGGCGGGTCGCTACACGGGCGCCCCGGCCGGCACGATGACGGTGACCGGGCGGACCCGGGACGGCGCCGGGTTCCGCAGCACCGCGACGGTGGAGCGGCGGGACGAGCCGGCCGTCGCGGCGCAATGGGCCCGGGCCCGGCTGCGCGATCTGGAAGACCGGTACGCCGCCGGCGAGCGGGATCTGGAGCAGCCGATCGTCCAGACGTCGCTGCGGTTCGGCGTGCTGTGCCGGTTCACGGCGTTCGTGGCGGTGGACAGCCGGGTGGTGAACGAGAGCGGCCAGAACCGGCGGGTCACCCAGCCCGTCGAGCTGCCGTCCGGCTGGCAGATCGCGGCCGACACGGCGCCGCAGTTCCTGCTCGCATCGGCGGCCGCACCGGTGCCGCCGCCTGCCGCGGGACAGGAGATCCGGCCGACATTCGCGCCGGTGCAGGCGTCCGCACGGCGGATGAAGACGTTCGCCGCAGTGCCGTCCATGATGGCCACCGGCCGGGCCGGCGGGATGCCGACCAGCACGCCGCTGTCCACCGAGGACATCCGGCGGATCACCGCTGTCGAGGCGCAGCGCCTGCGGGACGGCGCGTCGCGCCCGGCGTACCAGCGGCGGGAGATGCTCGCCGACCTGGCGTCCCGGCTCGGCGTCCTGTTGCGCGGGCTCACCGATGCGTCTTACGCCCCGTTGCGCGACCTGGTGGCCGCGCTGGAGAAGGACGGCGACCTGGAGACCCGCTGGGCGGAGGCGATAGCCGTGCTGACTGCGTTCGGCGGCTCGGCGCCCGCTTCGACACCCAGCGAGCGCAAGCCATTCTGGAAGCGCTGACCCCCGCGGCCCTCCCCGCGATCTTGGAGTTGTGTTGCCCTTATGCGAAATCCGTCCGCTTCTGCGCCAACCACAACTCCAAGATCGCGGCAGGAACGGTGGCTACCGCGGGGCAGAGGCCGGCGCCGTGCCGCACATTCGCGACACGGCGCCGGGCCGCGGTCTCAGCGGACGGTGAAGGTGCGGCCGACCGGGGGCAGTTGCTTCGCCGTGCCCGGGACAGGCATGCCGCGGGCGACGATCGCGTCCACCGAGGCGGTGCGCAGGTCCGTGGACAGCGAGACCGCGAGGTCCGGATCGGTGGCCAGCGGTGCCGTGAACGGCTGATCCTCCCCCACGCACACCGTTCCCTTGGCGGGCAGCGTCTTGTGCAGCAGGTACCGATCCACCGCGCCGGTCGCGCACGCCGACGTGCCGTACGCCGTGTGTCCCCAGTTGTTGCTGGACAGCAGCCGGCTGTTCGGCAGGCTGCGGGAGGCGATCACCGCATCGCGGTAGTTGGTCGCCGGATCCCAGTAGCTGCCGACCATGAGCACGGTGTTCGCCGTGCGCTTGGTGAACGGGCCGGTGTACGCGTCCTCGTCGCGCACCGTCCATGTCCTGCGCGCACACATCACGCTGGCCCAGGCCCACGCACGGCCGAAGTACGGCGCCCGCCGGTCGGCCTTGGCCGCCATCGTCGGCCACTTCCCGGCATCTTTGGGGTGGCGGCCGTCGGTGCACGTGACCGAGGCGTACGCGTCGATGGCGTTCTGGTACGGGAACGCCCGGGCCGGTTCCCGCCGCCGGATCCGCTCAGCGACGGCGGTGCGTGCGGACGTCAGCCGCGCCGCCGGCACACCGGCCGGGGCGGTCAGCAGCCACATCTCCTCCGACAGCGTCGTGACGTCGTCGCCCGCGGTCGGGCTGTACAGCGCGTCCAGGATGTCGCCGACGAAGTCCGCGTAGGTCACCTTGGTGGTGATGTTCAGCAGCGGCACGTCGATGACCACCGGATGGGCCTTGAGCCGGCGTGTGATGGTGGCGAAGTTGTTCAGCGGATTGCCGTTGGCGAAGGCGCAGCGCGCGGCTCCAGCCAGGTCACAGCGACGCATGATCTCCACGAACGCCCGGTACGCGCCGTCGGCGGAGCGCAGCCGCTCGTCCTGGATCGTGGTGCCGGTCTTCTTGCTGCCCACCCACGCCCGCGGGTTGATGACGCCGTCCACCGCGATGGCGCGGAAGCGGTCCGGGAACATACCGGCGTAGAACTGCCCGATCGCGGTGCCGTAGCTGAAGCCGAGGTAGGACAGCTTCCGGTCACCGACGGCCCGGCGCATGACATCCATGTCGCGGGCCACCTCGGCCGTGGACATGGCGCCGGCCAGCGCACGGCCGCGGTTCGAGCAGGCCTTGCCGAACGCCTTGGCCGCCGCCACGTACGCCTTCTCCTCCTTCTTGCCGTACGGAAAGAGCGGGCGCATGCCCTTCAGCGCGACGGTCTGCCGGCCGGCGGTGCCGAAGCAGTTGACGTTCGAGCTGGCGCCGATGCCGCGGGGATCCATGCCCACCACGTCGAAGCGCTGGAGCACCGAGTCGCTGAGGAACAGCGGCGACAGCAACGCGAAATCGGTGGCGGGCACGCCCGGGCCGCCCGGATTGACGAACAGACTGCCGATCTTGTGCTTCTGGTCCCGCGCCTTGACCCGCAGCAGCGCGATCGTCGTCTGCTTGCCGTACGGGCGGTCGTAGTCAAGCGGCACCTTGGTGGTGGCGCACTGCGCCCACGCGTAACAGGAGTACCACCGCAGCTTCGGGGTACGGACGCGGTCGACGCGGCGGGCCTCGGCGGGGGCGGTCCGGGCGGCCGGCCCGGCCGTGGCAGCGGCGGGCGTGCGGCTTGGCGCCGCGACGGCGGAAGCCGGAACGGCGAGCGGGCCGGCCGCGACGGCCAGGCTCGCGATCGCCGCCGTGACAAGGCGGGGGATGGAGGGCATGCGAGGGCCTTCCTGACAGCCGGTGACTGAATTGCGCCGGATGCCAAGAAGATAGTGACAAAACGTATATCTACGGAACGGGGCGGCGGAGCACAAGTAGTAGCCTGATGGTCGTTTTCTCAGCCCATTCGACTATTCTGCGGTGACTCAGCGGAGTGACCTGCCATGACGCGCAGTAACCGGGTTAATCCGGCGACGCCGCGGCCGTCCGGTGGCGACCGAGGCAGTTTGCCGCACGTGCGCGCCCTGGACGGCGTGCGCGGTCTGGCCGTCTCGGCCGTTCTCGCGTTCCACGGCGGCGTCGCCCTGCTGCCCGGCGGCTTCCTCGGCGTCGACGCGTTCTTCGTGTTGTCCGGATTCCTGATCACCGCGCTGTTGCTCACCGAGCACGTGGGGACCGGGCGAATCGATCTGCTCGCGTTCTGGGCCCGACGGGTACGTCGCCTGATGCCGGCGTTGCTGATCATGCTCGCCGCGGTGCTGGTGGCCGGCCGGTGGCTGCTGTCCGCCGACGAGCTCCCCGCGCTGCGCACCGACGCGCTGTCCGCTGTCGCGTACGCCGCGAACTGGCACCTCATGGCCCGCGGCGGCTACTTCGCCCAGACGGCGCCGCCGTCGCCGCTGCAGCACACCTGGTCGCTGGCCATCGAGGAACAGTTCTATCTGGTGTGGCCGGTGCTGCTCCTCGTCATCCTGGCCGCCTGCCGCGGCTTCGGCGATCGGCGTCGCCGGGCCGTCGTGGTCGTGCTGTGCCTGGGCGGCGCCGCCGAGTCGACGATCGCCGCCGCCATGCTGTCCGGCGGCGACACCGACCGGCTCTACTACGGCACCGACACACGAGCCGCCGCGCTGCTCATCGGCGGCGCGGTGGCGGCCGTACTGGCCGGCCGGGAGCCGGCCGCGAGGCGGTGGCACCCGCTGCTCGGGTCGCTGGCGTTGGCCGGGGCGGCCGTCACGGGCTGGCTGTGGGCCACCGCCGACGGCGGGGCACGGTGGCTGTTCCAGGGCGGGCTGCTGAGCGCGGCGTTGGCCGTGGCGGCGGTGATCGCGCACGCCGTCCGCAGCCCCGGTTCGCCCACCGCCCGGGTGCTCTCGTTCGCGCC
>DATBGW010000024.1:0-7565 GCA_036557765.1 Actinoplanes sp. | reverse complement strand
TATGCGGGTCGGGCGGCGGCGATCATCCGGCGGGCCAGGCGGCGTACCGACATCGCGCCCCAGAGCACGAGCCCCGCGCACCCGAGCAGGAGCACCTCGGCACTCACGGCGTTCCCGATCGCCGGCGCCGTCACCACGATCGGCAGCAGGCGCACGGCGACGGAGCCGCCGAGTGCCCGGATCGCGGCGCTGTACGCCAGCGCTGTAGTGACACCGGCGGGCGGGGCCTCCTCGGCGACCCGCGCGTCCATGTCGCCCTCGAACGCGGTCTGGCTCACCCCGGCCAGGAACTGCGCGAAGAGCACCGAACCGGGGTGCAGCGGCGCGCCGATCCAGCCGACCAGCATGCCGATACCCCACAGCGACCAGCGCAGCACCGTCGGCAGCTGGGTGCGGCCGACGAACTCCACGGCGAGCGTGGACAGCAGGCAACCCAGACTGAACGCCACCGCCGCGGCGGCCACCCACGTGCGGCCGTGCAGCTCGGTGGTGAGCGGCACTGCCAGCAGTGTCGGACCGGAGGCGAGCAGCATGATGGCGCCGCCGGCCACGAGCAGGCGGGGCGCGACTCCCAGGCGCCGGCGCAGGTGCGACGACCGGGCGTCGTCGGCAGCGGCCGGGTGGCCGCCGGTCGAAGTGCGGGTGACGGCGAAGTTCACCGCGGGCCGGGTGACGCCGTACCCGAGGGTCGCGCCGGGCCGGGCCCGCCGTTCGGCGCCGCCCGGCGTCATCCGGGCCCGGCGGGCACTCCGGTACGTGGGCAGCAGCGAGCCGGCGTACAGCACGAACACCGCCATCAGCGGCCAGCCGGTCGGTACGCCGTCCGTCCCGGTCGGCAGCAGGGCCGCCAGGCCGGTGCCGACCGCCTCCACGGCGGCGACGCAGAGTGCGTACCGCGTCATCGACCGCGGTGACGCGTCCACCGCGCTCACCTCGGCCCGCATACCCGCGAAACCGACCCACGCGGCGACGTGCATGACGACGACGCCGCCCGCGATCAGCCCGGACGGGAGACCCGAAATCAGGGCGTAGAGAACGCCGAGACGAAGCACGAACTCGGTGCCGGCGGCGCCGCGCAGCAGCGTCCGGCCACCCATGCGGCGGGACAGCCAGCCGGTGACCGGTGCGGAGAGCACCACGCCGGCCAGCATCGCGGCGTTGTACAGGGCGGCCTCGGCGAGACCGCCCCGGGCGACGGCGAGCAGGACGAACACGGTCCAGCCCAGCGCCATGCCGAACGAGTCGACGACGCCGGAGACCAGCAGCTCGCGCAACCGGCCGGCCCGGCGCAACCCGCCGGCTCCGGCGCGGTGTTGTCCGCGCTGTCTGGGCTGGGTTCCGCCGGTGCCGGGCCGGCTGACGTCAGTGGTCACGTCCGGTTCCGACGAACAATGGCGTGGGTGGGTCGAAGCCGTTGAAGGCCGAGGCGTAGCTCAACGTGTACGCTCCGGCGGAGCCGATGTAGAGGGTGTCGCCGACGTCCAGTGTGGCCGGAAGCAGCACACCTGCGAACATGGTGTCCGAGCTGTCGCAGCTCGGACCGGTCACGGTGAACGGCACCTGCAGCGCATCGGCGTGGTCGCCCCGAGACGTCCACAACGGATAGTCCCAGCCGTTCGCCGTCTGCAGCGTCTCCATCATGCCGTGGTAGGCGCTCACATCGACGAACAGCCAGTTCTCGTCGCCGCGCCGTTCGCGGCCGATGACACCGGCGGCCATCACCGAGGACTCGGCGACCAGGTGCCGGCCCGGCTCGGCCGCGATCAGCTCCGGCCGGTACGGCAGCAGCTCGGCCAGCGCCGGATTGATCACCTCGCCGATCGCCCGGATCGAGGGCACCGGTTCGACGTACCGGGCCGGGAAGCCGCCGCCGATGTCCAGCATGCCGATCCGGACGTCCACCCTGGCGAGCCGGGACATGAGGCGGCCGGCCGCGCCGATCGCCTCCCGCCACGCGGCCGGGTTGTCGCACTGCGAGCCCACGTGGAACGTGATGCCGTACGGCCGCAGCCCGAGGTCCAGGGCGAGCAGCATCAGGTCGAACGCCTCGTCGACCCCGGTGCCGAACTTGCGGGACAGCGGGAAGACGCTGTTGCTGTCGTCGACGCGGAGTCGGACGTAGACGGCCGCGCCTGGGGCGTTCTCGGCGATCTTCGCGAGCTCATTCGGGGAGTCGAAGCTGAACCGCCACAGCCCGGCCGCGTGCGCTGCCGCGATGTGCGCCGGCGGCTTCACCGGGTTGCTGTAGAGCACGCCGGCCGGGTCGACGCCCAGGCGCTGGAGCATTCGCAGCTCACCGATCGACGCGATCTCGAAGCCGGCGCCCGCGGCGGCCAGCGTCCGCAGGACCTTCGGCGCCGGGTTGCACTTCATCGCGTAGAACGCGCGCACGCCGGGGAGCGCAGCGGAGAACGCGGCGTACCGCTGCGCCACCGTGTCCAGGTCGGTGACCAGGTACGGCGTCGGCGCGTCGATGACCTGGAGGCAGTCCGGGGTCAGCGCTGCCGGCCAGTGAGCGGGCACCGTCGGCACGGTGCCACCCGGCGTGGCGGTGCGGTGGCCGGTGAGGGCTGCGGTCATGGATCTCTCCTGGGCGTTTTCGCTTAGCGTGGTCATGCGGCAGCGGTCAGGCTCGCGCCACTGCTGTTGCGCAGCAGGCGGCCGGCCTCGATGGCGGGGAGCGGACGGGAGAAGTAGTAGCCCTGCGCGTACTCGCACCCCATCTCGCGCAGCGCGGCCAACTGGCCGTACTCCTCGATGCCCTCGGCCACAGTGGACATGCCGAGGCTCTGCCCGAGCTGCACGATGGTGTTGGCGAGCGCGGAGTCGTCGGTCAGCTCACCGAGCCGCTCCACAAAGGAGCGGTCGATCTTCAGCGTGTCGACCGGGAACCGCCGCAGGTACGCCAGCGACGAGTAGCCGGTGCCGAAGTCGTCGATCGCAAGCGTCAGTCCCAGCGCCTTGAGCCGCACCAGCTGTGCGAGGTTCTCCTCGGTGTCGGTCATCAGCACGCTCTCGGTCATCTCGAGGCACAGCTGCCCGGCCGGCATGCCGGTCTCGGCGAGCACCTCGCTGACGATCGCGGGCAGGTCGCAGCGGTCGAACTGGCGGACCGAGACGTTCACCGCCATCTTCACCGGATCGTCGGCGCCCTGAACGCTCCACTCCATGGCCTGGCGGCACGCCTCGGCGACGACCCACCGTCCGAGGGGGACGATCAGGCCGGTGCCCTCCGCGATCGGGATGAAGTCCAGCGGCGAGATGAGACCCCGGGTCGGGTGCTGCCACCGGACCAGCGCCTCGAAGCCGACGATCCGGTTGGTGGCCAGCTCGATGGTGGGCTGGTAGTGCAGCGCGAGTTCGCCACGCTCCAGCGCCAGGCGCAGGTCGGCCTCCAGCTCGAGGCGCTCGACCAGGCCGGAGAGCATCTGCGGGTCGTAGCTGGCGAAACCGCTGCCGCCGGCCGACTTCGCCTTGTACATGGCAAGGTCGGCGTTGCGCATGAGCTGCTCGGCGCCGTCGGACTCGCTGTCGCGCAGCAGCCCGGCGGCGGCCAGGCCGATGCTCGCCTGCACGTGAATGTCGCGGCCGTCGATGACGAACGGCGCCTCCAGCCCTTCGACGATGCGCCGGGCCACGAACTCCGCGTCCGGCGCGCCGATCGGGGACTCGATGAGCACCGCGAACTCGTCGCCACCGAACCGGGCCACGATGTCGCCGTCCCGCACCGACTGGCGCAGCCGTTCGGCCACCTGAACCAGCAGTTGGTCGCCGGCGAGGTGCCCGAGGCTGTCGTTCACCTCCTTGAAGCCGTCGAGGTCCAGGAACAGCACGGTGACGTCGTCACTGCGGCGCCGGCCGGCCAGCGCCTCGGCGACCCGCTCCCGGAACAGCGCGCGGTTCGCCAGCTGGGTCAGCGCGTCGTGGTACGCCTCGTGCACCAGCTGGTCCTGCAGCTCCTTGCGCTCGCTGATGTCGCGGGTGTTGAGCACCAGGCCGCCCACGCTGGGGTCGCCGAGCAGGTTCGTGATGGTCATCTCCGCCTGGCGCAGGCGCCGGTCGCGGTGCCGGACCGTCAGCTCCAGCACGGTCGTCGCGTACGGGCGGCCGGCCACCGACCGCAGCGCGGCGGCCAGCCGGGCGGCGGACTCGGGGTCGATGAGGTTGGTGAGCCGCCGGCCGGTCAGCCAGTGCGCCGGGTAGCCGAACACCCGCTGCACCGACTCGCTCTGGTACAGCACCTCCGCCTCCGGGCTGACCACCGTCACGACGTCGGAGCTGTGCTGCACCAGCGCGTGGAAGCGCTGCTCGCTGGCGAACAGCTCGGCCGTACGGTCGGCGACCCGCGCCTCGAGGTTGCGGGTCAGGTTGCGGTTCTCCAGCAGCGTGAGCAGCTGGCGGCCCACGATCAGCAGGATCAGCGCCGACCGGGTGTACGAGACGAAGGGACTGGCGTTGCCGGTCTTGGCGAACCAGATGACGCTGGTGACCAGCGCGGCCAGCACGGCCACGTAGGGCAGCAGGACGCCGAACGGCTGCCCGCCCGCGCCGTCGTCCGCGGCCGGGGCGTCGCTGGGCGCCGGGACCGGCTTGCGGGCGGCGAGCAGGATCAGCGAGAAGCCGACGAACCAGCCGATGTCGGTCGGGCCACCGGACGCGTAGACGCCGATGAGGTTGAGGTAGGCGTACCCGATGTCGGAGATCGCGAACGCGGTGATGCCGGCGCCGACCAGCACAAGGTGGCCGAAGTTGCTGCCGCGCTGCCGCTGGAGGGCGAGCATGTAAACGACGATCGTGCTGATCACCACGTCGCCCAGGGGGTAGGAGAGGCTGATGTACAGCGCGAGGGCACTGTCGCCGCCGGCCTTGATCAGCGGCTCGACGACGAAGATCCAGGCGATCAGCATCAGCGACGTGGCCACCATGAGGCCGTCCAGGACGCTGCGTGCCCGGTTCGCCAGAGCCTGCGCCGCGCTGGGCAGAATCAGCAGACCGGCCGGGGTCAGCAGCACCATGCCGACGTAGCCGATGTCGGCCTGCGACGGGAACGGGACCTCGTCGCCCCGGAACGACTCGAGATACACCCAGCACGCCTGCCCGAGACCCCAGGACAGCACGCCGAGGCCGATAAGAGCCCACCCGAGGCGCATCCGGCCGGTGAAGGTCCGGGCGCGGAACAGGCAACCGATCGCGGCCGAGATCGCGGCGACGCACAGCCCGACGTTCGAGATCGTCTGCGATGCCTCCGGTCCACCGGCGCCCGTGGTGAGGACGGCGGCGACCAGAGCGACGACGCAGGCCGTGGCCGCGCACAGCCGCACCCAACCCCGCAAGTGGGGTGGGACGCGGCCGGCGTGCGGCCTGGGCGTTTCGGTGCTGGCTGCCATCAGACGAATCTCCGGTCCGGTGGGGACCCCCCGCGGTGGGCGGCCGTACGGGGCAGATCGGTCGAATAGCCAGGACCTTGAGAGGTTCGGGTAGCTCAGGCCCCCGGGTTCGGGTGCAAAACGGGTGGTCCGAGCCCGGATGGGAGGAAGATCACGTCAGGAAATCAGCCAGCCGTACAGGCGTTCGACCCGCAGGCGTACGATCAGCCGCTTGTCGGCGACCATGGCCCGGCGGTAGTCGTCCCAGTCGGGATGCTCCTTGCCCTGCACGAGCCGGTAGACCTCGATGAGCTCCTCGACCGTGGCATCGTGCCGGTCGGTGGCGATCGGCGACAGCTCGGCGTCGGCCTCGACGACGGCAAACCCGCCGGCCGCCGCGTCGACCTTCAGGCTGGCCCGGGGGTCCCGCCGTAGATTGTGCGTCTTGACGCGGTGGGCGACCGTGGAGATCCGGATGAGGCCCGGCTGTGCGGTGTAGTTGACGTCGGAGAGGTGCGGCCGGCCGTTCGGTCGGATCGTGGCCAGGGTGCCGAGGTTGTTCGCGACGACCGTCTCCCACAGTTCGTCACTCATGTTCGTTCCCCCGGCGGGCACGGGCACGCCGCTTGCCCTCGTGCATCGCCTGGACCCGGGCGATCGGGATGGTGTGGCCCTGCTCGATGAGGCCGGTGTCGAGCTTCTGCGGCCCGGGCATCGCGTCCCGCCACGGATCCCGGTCGCCGAGCAGCCGTAGCGCCGTGTGCAGAGTGAAGTCGCCGGGGGTGACGTCGTCCAGCTCGTCCCACGTCACGGGGAACGACACGGTGGCCCCTGTTCGTACCCGCGGGCTGTACGCGGCGACCACCGTGGCGCCGCCGGCCCGCGTGGAGTCGAGGAAGACCTTGCCGTGCCGCTCCTCGCGGATGAAGGCCGTCGTGGCAAGCGCCGGGTCGATGCGCTCGGCGCGCACCGCGATGGCGCGGGTCGCGGCAGCGACATCCTCGATCGCCGCGTCCGCGGCCAGCGGCACGAACACGTGTACGCCCTTGGACCCGCTGGTCTTCACCGCGCCGGCCATGCCCACGTCCGTGAGGACCTGGCGGACCAGCCGGGCCGCGGCCACCGCCAGCCGGAAGCCGCCGCCCTCCGGCGGATCCAGGTCCATGATCAGGTGGGTCGGGTGGTACTGCTGGGCCAGCATCAGCGTGGGGTGATACTCGACCGCCCGCTGGTTGCCGAACCACAGCAGTGTGCGGCGGTCGTTGCAGAGCGCGTAGGAGATCTCGCGGTGGGACGCCTCCGCCCAGACCGCGACCCGCGGCACCCAGTCCGGCGTGTACTTGGGCAGGTTCTTCTGCATGAACTGGTCCTGCCCGCGGAGGACGCGGACGACCGACAGCGGTCGGTCGCGCAGTACGGGCAGGATGCGGTCACGGACGCCGTCCAGATAGTCGACGAGGTCGCGCTTGGTGGCGCCGGCGTCCGGGAACAGCTCTTGATCCAGGTTGGTCAGCGGTACCCCCGCCCGCTGGTCGTTCGTCTCCGCCATGCGCACATCTTGCCCTCTCCTGCCCTTCCCCCGCGATCTTGGAGTTGTGGTTGCCCATTCACGGCTTAGCGACCGATTTGTGCCAACCACAACTCCAAGATCGCGGGGACCGATGGGGAAGAGCACTGGCCGTTCGGATCGCGGCTTTTGGGCGAGTTGTCACTACGCTGAGTTACCGATCACACGGGACGAAGCGGGGAGACGCGATGCGGGACCGGTACTTCGACACGTTGCGCGCCGCCGCCATCGTCCGGGTCGTGCTCTATCACGCGTTCCCGTTCGCGGCACTCGAGCTGGTCTTTCCGTCAATGGGCGTGATGTTCGCGCTGGGCGGCTCACTGATGGTGAAGTCGATCGACCGGTCCGCCGCGGGCGCGGTCCGGAACCGGATCCGGCGCCTGTTGCCGGCACTCTGGGTGATGGGCCTGATCCTCGTCCCGGTGATGATCTGGCAGGGCTGGCCGGACCGGCCGTCCTGGCCGCAGCTGCTGCTCTGGGCGTTCCCGATCGCCGACCCGCCGTCCAGCGAGTTCGGATATCCGGCCGCCGGCGTGCTGTGGTACCTGGTGACCTACCTGTGGCTGGTGCTGCTGTCCCCGGCGCTGCTCAAGCTGTACCGCCGGTGGAACCTGCCGACCGTGCTGCTGCCG
>DATBGW010000023.1:0-12185 GCA_036557765.1 Actinoplanes sp. | reverse complement strand
GTCCAGCTGGACGTCTTGTACAGCCATAGTGCTTCAGCATGATACCGAATGCACAGACTGACCAGCGATTCGGCGAAGTGTTGCTCAATCGCAAAACCCGAGCCAGGCTCTCGTCATGACGCAGATGATGGAGCAGGCCACTCCGACCGCCGACGTGTTCCCCGTCCACGGCGTCGACTACCTGCGATTCCTTGTGGGCAACGCCAAGCAGGCGGCCCACTATTACTCGACCGCGTTCGGGATGACCTGCGTGGCCTACCGGGGGCCGGAGCAGGGTTACCGCGACCACGCCGAATACGTACTTGTCAGCGGCTCGGCCCGGTTCCTGATCACCGGCGCGGTGCATGCGAACGCGCCGGGCGCCGACCACGTGACCAAGCACAGCGACGGCATCGCGGACATCGCGCTCTCCGTACCGGATGTCGACCGGGCGTACGCTCACGCGCTCTCCGCCGGCGCGACGTCCGCCGCCGAACCGCACGACCTCTCCGACCAGCACGGCACCGTACGGGTCGCGGCCATCCGCACCTACGGCGACACCATCCACACGCTGATCGACCGGTCCCGCTACGACGGACCGTTCCTGCCCGGCTTCGTCGCCCGCGACCCGATCGTCGACCGCCGGCCGGCCATCGCCGCCGGTCTGCAGCCCAAGCGCTACTTCCAGGCCGTCGACCACGTCGTCGGCAACGTGCAGCTCGGGAAGATGGACGAGTGGGTGGAGTTCTACCGGCGGGTCATGGGCTTCACGAACATGGCCGAGTTCGTCGGCGACGACATCGCCACCGACTACTCGGCGCTGATGTCGAAGGTGGTGGCCGACGGCAGCCGTAAGGTGAAGTTCCCGCTCAACGAGCCGGCGGTCTCCCGGCGCAAGTCGCAGATCGACGAGTACCTCGAGTTCTACGGCGGGCCGGGCGCCCAGCACGTCGCGGTCGCCACGAATGACATCCTGACCAGCGTCGACGCCATGCGCGCGGCCGGGTTGGAGTTCCTCGCCACACCCGACTCGTACTACGACGATCCGGAGCTGCGCGCCCGGATCGGCACGGTCCGCGTACCGATCGAGGAGCTGAAGAAGCGGGGGATCCTGGTGGACCGCGATGAGGACGGCTACCTCCTGCAGATCTTCACCAAGCCCGTGCAGGACCGGCCGACCGTCTTCTTCGAGCTGATCGAACGCCACGGGTCGCTCGGCTTCGGCAAGGGCAACTTCAAGGCGCTGTTCGAGGCGATCGAGCGGGAGCAGGAGCTTCGCGGAAACCTGTAACACTGTCCCGGTGACCCAACCACCCAGACCGCCGGACCGGCGCCCGGCGGAACCGTACTACCCGCCGCCGCCGGGGTACCGGCCGTTGCCGCCGCTACCGGTCAGCCCCGGTGGGCAGCCGCTGGCCGACTTCGGCAACCGGCTCCTGGCGTACCTCATCGACGCCGCCATCCTGGTCGGCGTCACGATGATCGTCGCGCTGCCGGCGTTCCTCATCTTCTTCTTCACGGTTGTGCAGCGGACGATCGAGGACACCGCGCCGGACGGTACCGTTCCGGACGTCGACATCGGCCAGTTCCTGCTCGGTGGCCTGGCTCTGGAAGTCGGTCTGTTCGTCTTCGTAATGGCCGCGACGTACGTGTACACGGTGGAGCTGATGTACCGGTCCGGGCAGACGGTCGGCAAACGGGTGATGAAGCTGCGGGTGATCCCGCTCGACCCCAGAGCCCGGCTCACCCGGGGGGTGGCGGCCAAGCGGTGGCTGGTGCAGTCCGTCGGCGGCGCGGTTCTCCCGCTGTTCACCTACCTGGACGGGCTCTGGCAGTTGTGGGACAAGCCGTACCTGCAGACCCTGCATGACAAGTTCGCGCAGACTGTCGTGATAAGAGTGGCCCCATGAGCTCGCTGCCCGCCGGTTGGTACAAGGATCCGGCCGACCCGTCGACCCAGCGGTACTGGGACGGCGAAGGGTGGGTGGGCGCCGCGATCCCGGCCGACGCCGTGCCGCCGGACGGGCCGCCGGGTCCGCCTGCGCCGCCGGCGCCATCGCCTGGCCATCCTCCGCCGCCGGGATATCCGGTCCCTCCGGGCTATCAGGCTCCGCCGCCGCCCCATCAGGCCGCGCCGCCGGGGTATCCCACCGCGCCGCCGGGGTATCCCACCACGCCGCCGGGGTATCCCACCACGCCGCCTGGCTATCCCGGTCCGCCACCACCCGGTATGGCGTTTCCGTTTCCGATGCCGGCGCGGCCGCACGGTTTCGATCTCGCCGGACTCGGCCCGCGGCTCATGGCCCGGATTCTGGACATCATCGCCGTGCTGCTGCTCAACATCGTCGTCAACGGCTACTTCGCGTACGAGTTCGCGCGGGAGTTCGCCCCGATCTGGCAGGCCGCGATGGCGAACCCGTTCGGCGAGCAGCCCCAGCCCACCGCGCGGATGGAGACGCTGCTGTGGACCATGCTGATCGTCGCGACGCTGCTCTGGCTGCTGTACGAGGCGCCGGCCACCGGCGCCCGCGGCCAGACGCTGGGCAAGCGGATCATGCACATCAAGGTGTTCGCACTGGAGAGCACCGAGCCGCTCGGGTTCGGGCGGGCGTTCCGGCGCTGGGCCCGGCTTGGGCTGTGGACGCCGCTCTGGGGCTGCGCCGGGCTCGGCTTCCTGCTGCAGCTCATCGACTCCGCGTCGCCGCTGTTCGACCCGCAACTGCGGCAGGCCCTGCATGACAAGACCGCGCGTACGGTGGTGGTCGCGCTGCCGCCGGACGACCGCCAGCCGGTCGACACCGCATCCGGCTCCTCGGGAGGACGATCATGACCCGGCTCACCCGCGCCGACCTCGACGCGCTGCCCACCTACGTTCCCGGCCGTAACGTCGCCGACCTGGCGCGTGAGCTGGGTATCGCCGAGGCGATCAAGCTGGCCAGCAACGAGGTGCCGTTCGGGCCGCTGCCCGGCGTACCGGAGGCGGTGGCGACGGCGATGCGGTCGGCGCACCGCTACCCGGACATGGGCGTGATGGAGCTGCGTGACCGGCTCGCCGGCAAGTTCGGCGTCACCGCGGACCGGGTGGTCACCGGCTGCGGCTCGGTGGCGCTCGCCGAACACCTCGCGAAGGCGACCTGCCTGCCCGGCGACGAGATCGTGTACGCGTGGCGGTCGTTCGAGGCATATCCGATCCTGTCGGCAGTCGCGGGCGCCACGAGCGTGCGCGTGCCGAACATCCCCGGACACGGTCACGACCTGCCGGCGATGGCGGACGCGATCACCGACCGCACTCGGCTGGTGTTCGTCTGCAACCCCAACAACCCCACCGGTACGGCGGTACGGCGCGACGAGCTCGACCGGTTCCTGGCGGCCGTACCGTCCGACGTGCTGGTCGTGCTCGACGAGGCGTACCGCGAATTCGTCACTGATGCTTCGGTGCCGGACGGCTTCGAGACCTACGGCGACCGGCCCAACGTTGTCGTGCTGCGCACGATGTCCAAGGCGTGGGGCATGGCCGGGCTGCGGCTCGGGTTCCTGATCGCGCAGCCGGACGTAGCAGGCGCGGTGCGCAAGGTGCTGACGCCGTTCTCCACGAGCGTGGTCGCGCAGGTCGCCGCGCTTGCGGCGCTGGATCAGGAGGACGAGGTCCGGCGGCGCTGCGCGATCATCATCGGCGAGCGGGACCGGGTCACCGAGGCGGTGCGCAAGCTCGGCGTGGACGTGCCGGAGAGCCAGTCCAACTTCGTGTGGCTGCCGCTGAGCGACCGGTCGGTGGCGTTCGCCGCCGCGTGCGAGGAACGCGGCGTGATCGTCCGCCCGTTCCCTGAGGGCGTCCGGGTGACGATCGGCACCCCCGAGGAGAACGACACATTCCTGGCCGCCGCGGAAAAGGCGCTGGGTTAGATCGCGGGGAGGGGGTGCACCGCCCGTCAGGCGGCGGCGGCGAGGTCGTCCAGGTCGCGGCGGAGGGCGCCCTCGACCGTACGGGCGGCGAGGCCGCCGAACACCAGCGTGAGGAACCGACCCGCCGGCGCCGTGGGCGTACCGTCCTGGACCACCGTCACCATCGTCCCGCCGCGGTGCCGGCCCTCGGTCACCGGCACGAACGTGTACGTCATCCGGTACTCGGCACCGATCCCCGGTGAGTCGACCACGAACCGTTCCGGGGCCACGCACTCGAGCACCCGGAACTCCTCGGTGACCTCGGCGCCCTGAGCCACCGTGCGGGTCTCCCGCCACGCCGTCCCCGCCCCGAACGGACCCTCGGTCAGCAGCTCGATGCGCGTCACGGTCGACATCCACTCGCACCGGCACGCCAGTTCGGTGAACACGCGCCAGACGTCCTCGATCGGCGCTTCGACCAAGCGCGTGACCGCGACCGTGGACATGGGCCCTCCCGAACAGCGTCTAGGCCACCACGGTACCGGTGACCGACCCCAAACCGATCCGGCTGCCGGACACACTTGCAGCGGTGGCCGCAATTGTGACCGTGTCGCCATCGGCAAGGAACGCGCGGGTGGACCCCCCGGCCAGCTTCACCGGCTCGGCGCCGTTCCAGGTGAGCTCCAGGAACGAGCCGGCCTGCGTCGTACGGTCGGAGCCGGACACCGTTCCGGACGCGTACAGATCACCGGTACGGACGGCGGCGCCGTTGACGGTGAGATGCGCCAGCTGCTGCGCGGGCGTCCAGTACATCTGCCCGAACGGCGGTGCCGACACCCGGTTGCCGTTCCAGTCCACGGTCAGCGCGATGTCCAGGCCCGGTCCCGGCGGCAGCAGGTAATCCAACGGGACCGGGTCCTGCGCCACCGCCGGCGCCGGCGCGAACGCCGAAAGCGGCACCACCCACGGCGAGATCGACGTCGCGAACGACTTGCCGAGGAACGGGCCGAGCGGCTGGTACTCCCACGCCTGGATGTCCCGCGCCGACCAGTCGTTGACCAGCACCACCCCGAAGACGTGGTCGGCGAACGCGCCGGTGCCGATCCGCGAGCCCGGGACGCCGACCACGAACCCCACCTCGGCCTCGATGTCCAGCCGCCGGGACGGCCCGAACACACCGGCGCCGAGCTGCCCGGACGGGCGGGCGATCGGGGTGCCGGACACCACGACCGTGCCGGATCGGCCGTGGTAGCCGATCGGCAGGTGCTTCCAGTTCGCCGGCAGCGCGGGCCGGTCCGGTCGCAGGATCCGCCCGACGTTCGCAGCGTGGTGCTCGGACGAGTAGAAGTCGGTGTAGTCGGCGACCTCGAACGGCAGATGCAGTGTCGCGTCGGCGAGCGGAACGGCGGTGAGCTCCCCGCCGCGGGCCAGCTCGACGATCCGGGCGCGGACCGCGTTCCACTGCGGGCGGCCGAGGCTCATCAGCACGTTCAACGTCGGCTGCCGCAACGCCCCACCTGCGAGGATCCGTTCGTCCGCCTCGGCCCTGGACAGGTCCAGGACCGACGAGCCCAGCCGTACGCCGATCCGCCGCTCCCCATCGGCCGTGCTGAACACCCCGTACGGCAGGTTGTCCAGCCCGTACAGCGTCATTCGAAGCCGCCGTTGACGAGGCCGAGCCGGATCAGCTCGGTCAGCGGCTCCATCACGTCGGCGGTCCCGAAACCGACCCACAACGGGCGCGGACCGTCCCGGTGTGCCCGGGCCGGCTCGACCAGCGGCACCGGGTGGGTGGCAGCGAGCGCCTCGGCGACCTCCGCCACCTCGCCGCCGTCCGCCGCGTAGATCGTGCCGACCAGCACGTTCAGGAAGCCGTGGTGGGTGAAGCCGGTCTCCGGATCGGTGTGCCGCAGGGCGTGGCGCATCCCGGCTGCCAGCCGGAACGGCAGGTCCCGGTCCCGGCACGCGCAGACGACCGCCGCCAGCTCGACCGGTGTCGGGAACAGCTCGGCAGCAAGTCCGCCGACACGGAACTTCGGCGCGATCCGAAGCCCGCCGCCACGGGCCTCGGCCACCGTGTCCAGCCCCGCGAGCAGGCCCCAGCTCAGCGGTATCTCGGCGTACACGTCCAGGTCTTCGTTCTCCGTGGCGAACCGGCGCAGGGCGGCGATGCCGGGTTGCGGGTCCTCGCCCCGGCGGGCGACCGCGGCCTCGACGTGCCCGACCTCGGCGCCGGCCATGCGGAGCTTGGACACCGCGGCGGGCAGGGCGGCAACGGCCGCGTCGTTTACCACGCCGATCGGCCGGCCAACCGGTGCCACGTCGCGGTCGATCAGTGACGCCGGGATCAGGAACGAGCCGAGCAGATTGCCGTACCAAGCGCCCGCGTGCTGCGCGTGCGCCGCCAACGCCTCCCCGACGCTGGCCCCGGGTGCCAGCGTGAACGCGTCGTCCACGAGCCCGGCTAACAGCGGGGGCACCAGCGTTGACACGAATACTGAAACTAATGGACGCTTCGAGAAGCGGACAACAGAGCAGGTGGAGGCAACGGTGCCGTACTACCGCAGCGTCGGAGAGGTGCCCCGCAAGCGGCACACCCAGTTCCGCCGGCCGGACGGCGGCCTCTACGCCGAAGAGCTCATGGGCCAGGAGGGTTTCTCCTCGGACTCGTCGCTGCTCTACCACCGCTATCCGCCCACCGCGATCGCCTCTGCCGAGACCCACGAACCGCCGGCGACCACCCAGACACCGAATCTGCCGCTGAAGCCCCGGCACCTGCGGACACACAAGCTGGACGCCGGACCGGCGGACGCCGTACTCGGCCGGCGGCCGCTGCTCGCCAACAACGACGTACGGATCGGGTACGTGATCGCGGATCGGCCGTCGCCGCTCTACCGCGACGCAGTCGGCGACGAGTGCCTGTACGTCGAGGCGGGCACCGCCACGGTAGAGACCACGTTCGGTGAGCTGCGGGTCGGCACCGGCGACTACGTGATCATTCCCACGTCCGTCGTGCACCGGATCGTGCCGGAGGGCCAGGTCCGGATGCTGACCATCGAGGCCACCGGGCACATCGGCCCGCCACGGCGCTACCTGTCCGTACGCGGGCAGTTCCTCGAGCACTCGCCGTACTGCGAGCGCGACCTGCGCGCTCCGTCGGCGCCGCTGTCGGCCGAGGGTAGCGACGTCGAGGTGTACGTGAAGCATCGCGCCGGCTGGACGCGGCATGTGTACGCGCGGCACCCGTTCGATGTCGTGGGCTGGGACGGCTGCCTGTATCCGTGGGCGTTTTCGATCAACGACTTCGAGCCGATCACCGGCCGGGTGCATCAGCCGCCGCCGGTGCACCAGACGTTCGAGGGTCCGAACTTCGTGGTGTGCTCGTTCGTGCCGCGCAAGGTGGACTACCACCCGCTCGCCATACCGGTGCCGTACAACCACCACAACGTCGACTCCGACGAGATGATGTTCTACACCGGCGGCAACTACGAGGCCCGGCGCGGTTCCGGCATCGAGCAGGGGTCGATATCGCTGCACCCGTCCGGGTTCACGCACGGGCCGCAGCCGGGATCGGTCGAGCGGGCCATCGGGGTCGATTACTTCGACGAGCTGGCGGTCATGGTGGACACGTTCCGCCCGCTCGACCTGTGCGAGGCCGGCCTGTCGGTCGAGGACACCGGCTACGCCTGGACCTGGAACCGCTGACCCAAGATCCTCCGCGATCTTGGAGTTGTGGTTGCCTTTTCGCGGCTTTCGGTCCGATTCGTTCCAACCACAACTCCAAGATCGAGGGAAGGGTCGGTGGGACTACTTCAAGATCGCGGACGAGACGGGGTCGTATCAGGAGCGGCGCGCGAGGATCAGCAGCTCTGCCGCCGCAGCGGCGACCATGGCGGTGATCAGGAAAGGTAGACCGCCGATCACGGCGTACAGCACGATGAAGATCGGCGCGGTCAGCGCCGCGTAGACCGCGACGGCCCGGCCCCGGTCCCGCGCGACGAGCCGATTCAGGGCCGACGAGAGCGGTTCGGTGAGCCGGCGGGACAACCAGATCGGCACCGCGACCAGCAACAGAATGCCGATCATGCCGGCCCACACCCGCGATACACCGCCACTGACGGTTGCCATCGCGGCGGTCAGCACGGTCGCGACCAGTGTGCCGTTGGCGCCGTAGAGGACGGCCTGGCGAAGCGCTGCGGCGGAGTCCTCCGACGGGTCGAGCACCGGCTTCGACGGCCGGATCACCGGCAGATCGAACCCGCCCGCCTCGTCGGGAGGTGGGTTGATTCGCGCGAACGGCTTGGGTGGACCCGACCGGAGAGGCGGCTGGGGTGATGTGTGCGGCTCCGGCAGATCGGCCGAGTCGGGTGGCGTGGCCGACGGCCGGTCCGGTGAGTCGGGGGCGGCGACGACCGTGCCCAGCGCCGCTTCGTCCGCCAGCTCCTCCAGTGCACGGGCCCAGCGCCGGCGTTCCAGCCGGACGATGCCCACATCACGCTGGGCATCGCCGATTCCGGCATCCCGGTCCAGCGCCTCACCGTAGGCACGCTGCGCCAGGTCGAACAGCCGCAGCCGCGCCGCCACCACGGCGAGCACCAGGTGCGCGTCCGGATCGGCGGGCGCGAGCCGGATCGCGTTCCAGGCGGCGTTCAGCGCCTCCTGGCCGTTGCGCGCCTCGCTGAGCAGGGCGGCGCCGGTGCGCTGTGCGTACGGATCGGCCGGCCACCGGCGCAGGACATCGGTGGCGACCCCGGCCGCGTCGGCGTACCGGCTGTTGTCGGTCAGCGCCATCGCCCGTACGACCAAGGGGTTGATCTCCTCCGGCGCGGCCGCAACGGCCCGATCGGCCGCGACCAGCGCCGCGGCCGGCTGGTCCGCGGCCAAGTGGATGCGCGAGAGCGTGGCAAGCAGCGCCGCATCCGCGGGCGCGATGGCGAGCCCGGCTGCGATCTCCTCCGTTGCCTCGTCGTAGCGGCCCAGATCGGCGAAGAGCAGCGCACGCTGCCGGCAGTCCTCCGGCTCCGGCGGCGGCTCGGAGGGCGGCGGCATGGCGGCGGACACGCTTCCGAGCTTAGGGCCTATGTCCTAGATCTTCTCAGGGCTGCGGCGTACCGAGAGATGCACCCGCGTCGGGTCCGGTGTCCGTGACCAACGCTACAGCGATCGCGGCGAGTCCCTCCCCGCGGCCGGTCAGGCCCAAACCGTCAGTGGTCGTACCGGCGACGGTCACCGGGGCGCCGGCCGCCTCGGTCAGTACGCGCTGTGCCTCGTCCCGGCGTGTGCCGATCCGCGGACGGACGCCGATGACCTGGATCGATACGTTGACCACCGCGATATCGCGTTCGCGGAGTCGCCGGGCGGCCTCCGCGAGCAGGGTCGCGCCGGACGCGCCGGCCCACTCCGGCCGGCCGGTACCGAAATGCTCGCCCAGGTCGCCGAGCCCGGCCGCGCCGAACAGCGCGTCACATGCGGCGTGCGCGGCCACGTCGCCGTCGGAGTGACCTGCGAGTCCGGGTTCGCCGTCCCAGAGCAGACCGGCCACCCAGCACGGCCGGTCCGGATCGAAGGCGTGCACGTCCGTGCCGACACCCACCCGGAGACTCCCGACCCGGAGTTCGGTCACCGACCCATTCCCCCGCGATCTTGGAGTTGTGGTTGGCGCATACCAGTCCGCAGCGGACATAAAGGCAACCACAACTCCAAGATCGCGGAGAGAGGTGGAGGCGCGGAGAGAGGTGGAGGCGCGGAGCAAGATGGCACGGGGTCAGGGTACGCGGAGGAGTGCCTCGGCGATGAGCACGTCGAGCGGTCGTGTGATCTTCAGCGCGAGCTCGGAACC
Organism: Actinoplanes sp.; assembly: GCA_036557765.1. Lineage (GTDB taxonomy): Bacteria > Actinomycetota > Actinomycetes > Mycobacteriales > Micromonosporaceae > Actinoplanes. The sequence continues at coordinate 2,485 of DATBGW010000023.1, read as the reverse complement.
GGGGACGCAACTAACCGGCACGCCGGCCTTCTCCACCAGCCCGGCATCGTCGGTGAGTGGATCGCCGGCGCCGGTGTGCGCGGCGGCGAGCACGGCCCGTTGGAATCCTTGCGGCGTCTGCACGATGCGCAGCGCCGAGCGGTCGACCGTGCCGAGCACGATGCCGTCCGGCCCGACCTCCTTGACCGTGTCCACCACGGGTAGGACCGGGATCACCGCGGGCCGGCCGTCGCGGACCGCCGCGGCAACCGCCTCGACCAGCTCGGTCGGTGCCAGCGCCCGAGCGGCGTCATGCACCAGCACGATGTCGACGTCCTCTGGTACGGCAGCCAGCGCGGCCGCCACCGAATCCTGCCGTTCGGCGCCGCCGGGCACGACGGTGACCGGGGCGACCGGCGCGAGCAGGCGACGTACCGTCTCGACGCCGTCGGCCGCGGCGGCCACCACGATCGAACGGACCGATGGGGCGGCGGCGATCCGGCGTACGACATGGACGAGCAGCGGTTCGCCGGCGAGCGGGCGCAACGCCTTGGGGACGCCGGGACCGAGCCGTACGCCCGATCCGGCGGCCGGAACGAGGACCGCGACGTCACCGCGCGGATTGAGCTGCGCGGTCACGTCGCGGTCCTGCTTCGATGGTGAGGGTGGGAATGGAGGGATGGTACGCGGGAAACCGTCAGGCCTCGGTCAGGACCTTGTCGAGGAGCACCTCGGCCTCGTCCTTGGTGCTCTTCTCGGCGAGGGCAACTTCGCCGACAAGGATGTCGCGGGCCTTGGCGAGCATGCGCTTCTCCCCAGCCGAGAGACCACGCTCACGCTCACGACGCCAGAGGTCACGAACGACCTCAGCCACCTTCAGCGGGTTGCCGGAGGCGAGCTTCTCGAGGTTGGCCTTGTATCGCCGCGACCAGTTGGTCGGCTCCTCGGTGTGCGGTGCGCGGAGGACGTCGAAGACCTTACCCAGGCCTTCCTCGCCGACCACTTCGCGCACGCCGACGATCTCGGCGTTCTCAGCGGGCACCCGTACCGTCAGGTCGCCCTGGGCGACGCGCAGAACGAGATACTGCTTTTCCTCGCCCTTGATGACCCTAGTCTCGATTGCCTCGATGAGTGCGGCCCCGTGGTGGGGGTAAACAACGGTCTCGCCGACACTGAAAACCATAGGTTCGAAACCCCTTTCGCTGTGTCTAGGGTAACACGCTCAGGCAGCGATGTCTCACCCTGCCCGTCACTGTTAGTGCAGCTCAGAGGGCCTGTGAGAGGTCTTTCTCCGGCTTGACAAGCAGCGGAAGAGCTGCCTCGATCACGGAACGTGATGACATCGTGACGACTAATCCAGCGAGTCGGGAATTTCTGATCCGAGCGGTTTGTGAAGTCCAGCTTATCGCTCGGGTCGGCACGCTCCTGCTACTGGCGGTCCGACCCGGTGTGAGGGAGGCTGGAGTCCAGGTACCCACTCGACGCGGCTGTGGTCGGCCCGGGGGGAGGGTGAAGCGTGGGCAGCCGGAGCGACAACGGCGACTGGCCGTTTGACGGCGGTTCGTCAGACGAGCTACCAGACCTCCCCGAGGAGTGGGGCGTCATCGTCATTCCCGACGACCTCTCCGAACTCGCCGAGGAGGTCGAGGCGATCCGTGCTGAGCTGCGCCAAGTCGACCGCCGGACGCGTTGGCAGCGGATCGCTGCGCGACCCGTGGTGCGCCGGCTGCGACGCGTCGCCGCGGTGGCCGTCAAGGCACCCGTATTGATCATTTCGATGGCGGTGCTCGTGACGGTGGCGAGCCTGTTCGCCTCGGCGTGGCCCGGCCCGCCCCGATCGCCTGCCACCCAACGCACGGCCGGCACCACCGACGACCGCATCGAAACGCTGCCCGGACTTGAGCTGGAGAACGACAGAGCGCAGCTCGTGCCGCTGCGCCAGAAGCTGCCGGCGGTCGTTCTCATCACGGACGGTTGCGACTGCGGCCGCCTGATCGCCGACACCACGAGGGCGGTACGCCCGACGACAGCCGTGGTCGTCGTAACCACTGGCGCGCCGCCCTCGACCGGTAAGACGCCCCCCACCGGCGCGACGCCACAGGCGCAGGGCAAGACCGTGCAGGCGCTGCGCGACCCGACCGGTGAGTTGCGCAAGAGCCTGAATCTGGGCGCACCCAACGGAGCCGCAGCAGCCGTACTGGTGGATGCCACCGGACAGATCGTCAGCCTGGTCCCGGCGGCCCGGTCGGTTGACGAGTTGCCGCTCGGCCTCGCCAAGTTGTAACGATCGGCCCTACAACGCCCGCGATCTTGGAGTTGTGGTTGCCCTTATCGGCTGTTCGTCCGGTTCTGCGCCAACCACAACTCCAAGATCGCGGGGCGGCCCCTAGCCCACTCGCCTCTCACCGGGCCGGTGTAGGACCTTCGAGGAGCGCGGCGTACAAGGTCAGGCCGGGACCGAACGCCAGCATCAACACCCGGCGCGGCGGCGCCGGCCGCCGGCGCA
>DATBGW010000022.1:0-30808 GCA_036557765.1 Actinoplanes sp. | reverse complement strand
GCCCGCTCCAGCTCAGCGTGGGTCGGGAAGCTGACCCAACGCCCGTCGATGTGCGCCACCCGGGTCGCCCCGATCGGCCCGCTGAACGGCAAGCCGGCGAGCTGGGTGGACATCGACGCGGCGTTGATCGCCAGCACGTCGTACAGGTGCTCCGGCTCCAGCGACATCACGGTGCAGACCACCTGCACCTCGTTGCGCAGGCCCTTGATGAAGGACGGGCGCAGCGGCCGGTCGGTCAGCCGGCAGGTGAGAATGGCGTCCTCGCTGGGCCGGCCCTCGCGGCGGAAGAACGAGCCGGGGATGCGGCCCACGGCGTACATCCGCTCCTCGACGTCGACGGTCAGCGGGAAGAAGTCGAAATGCTCCTTCGGCGCCTTGCTCGCGGTCGTAGCGGACAGGACGGTGGTCTCGCCGAGATGGACGACCACCGACCCGGCGGCCTGCCGGGCGAGCCGGCCGGTGGAGAAGATGATCTCCCGGGTGCCGAACGATCCGTTGTCGATGACGGCGGTGCGCGATTCGGTGCCCAATGCATTCGGTTGTGTCATGTGGTGCGGTACTCCTTCGTCGAGGACCCGGCGGTGGCGCAACGCGGTTCAGGCTGCCGGTCTTCGATCGAAGTGCCCGGGGGATGCGCGATCATGCGAGACCCGGGAACCACTACCGAGGACCGGTGCTGACGGCCTGCGGCCGCGCGGGTCCATGGGTGTGCAACGGGGGAGCGGCCCGGTGGCCACTCCCCCGTCGGTGTCATCGGCGCAGGCCGAGCCGTTCGATGAGCGACCGGTAGCGCTGGATGTCCTTCTTCTGTACGTAGTTGAGCAGTCGGCGGCGGCGGCCGACCAGCAGCAGCAGACCACGACGGCTGTGGTGGTCGTGCTTGTGCACCTTGAGGTGCTCGGTCAGGTCGGCGATCCGCTTGGTGAGCATCGCGACCTGCACCTCGGGCGATCCGGTGTCGCCCTCCTGGGTCGCGTACTCGCTCATGATCCGGTTTTTGGTGTCTGCGTCGAGCGCCATCTTCTCCGTTGTCCTGTGTTGCCGGGTAAAGGTCCGGAAGTCCGCGCCCGCGGCGTCGAGCAGGCATGCGGCACCGGTCGTCGGGTCACCGACGTCACGACAACACTACCAGCCGGTCATTGGAGCAGCGCGCGGGTCTGCTCCACGTCCTCGGCGATCTGTGCCACCAGCGGTTCCAGCGTGTCGTACACCCGCTGCTCGCGCAGATGGGCGACGAAGTCGAGGCCGACGCGCTCGCCGTACAGGTCGCCGTCGAAATCCAGGACGTACGCCTCGACGCGCCGTTCGCGGCCGGAGAACGTCGGGTTGGTCCCGATCGACACCGCCGCGGGCAACTCCCCCGCGTGCGCACCGCCGCGGATCAGCCTTGCCGCGTAGATGCCGTCCGCCGGCACCGCGGCGTACCGGTGGACCATCAGATTGGCGGTGGGAAAGCCGATCTCGCGCCCGCGCCGATCGCCGCGGACCACCACGCCGGCCAGGCGGTGCGGCCGGCCGATAGCGGCGGCCGCGGCCCGCACGTCCCCGGCGTCGACACAACTGCGGATGTACGTCGAGGAGAACACGACGCCGTCGGCGGAGACGAGCGGCGACTCTTCGACGGTGAACCCGAACGACCGGCCCAGGCTCTCGAGCAGGGTGACGTCGCCGGCGGCCTTGTGCCCGAACCGGAAGTTGTCGCCGACCACAACGACCGCGACGTGCAGCGCCTCGACGAGCACGTCGTGGACGAACGCCTCGGGGCTCAGCTTGGAGAACGCTGGAGTGAACGGGACGACGCAGAGCGCGTCCACGCCCAGCTGCTCGATCAGCTCGGCCTTGCGCACCGGCTCGGTGAGCACCGCGGGGTGCGAGCCGGGCCGGACCACCTCGGCCGGGTGCGGGTCGAACGTCATCACCACCGACTGCAGGTCCAGATCCGAGGCGCGCTTCACGGCGTGCCCGAGAATCGCCTGGTGACCGCGGTGCACGCCGTCGAAGACGCCGATCGTCACCACGGAGCGCCCCCAGCCGCCCGGAACGTCCTCGTATCCCCGCCAGCGCAGCATGCCGCCTCCCTCGTCAAGCGTATCGGCAGCCTGCGTGGGAGCGAAACGCTACATTTACTCCGATATGAGTACCGACTGGAGTCCTCTCGCCCTGCTGGCGGCCGAGTTCACCTTCGCCGTGCTCTTCGTTCGCGCCCTGCTCTCGTTCCTGCAGCAGCGCGATCCTCTACAGCGCAACGTCATGCTGGTGTTCGCGCCCTGCATGGTGCTGTTCTGCGTCGACCTGGCCCGCCGGGTCAACGGCGGGGCGTTCCCCACCTGGGTCGGCGTGGTCACCCTGACCATCCTGCTGGCCCAGCCGTACCTGACGGTCCGGCTCGCCGGGCGGCTCCGACATGTGCCGGTGTGGCTGGACCGGGCCGTGCTGCTGACCTATGTCGGAACGGCCGGCCCGCTCATGCTCGCGAGTCGGCCGCTACATCCCAGCGCGTGGATCGTCGCGGTGACCGGGTTCCTCGCCGGTGAGCTGGTCGCCGCCGGCCTGCTGTTCGGCAAGGCGAGGACGCGCAGCGGCGCGAACCGGGCCCGGCTCATGACCGCGGCCGGGGCGACCCTCGCGTTCGGCGTGATGATCGTGCTGCTCGGCGTCGGTTCGCTGCCCGGCACCGACGCCTGGTTCGACACGGCCAACCGGGTGATGGCGCTGGTCAGCGGGGCCGGATATCTGGTCGCGTTCCTGCCGCCGCGGGTCGTCCGCCGGCTGTTCGCCGCCTCGGCCGCCCACTCGGTGACCGAACGGCTGCTGCGCGCGCCGGTCGAGTCACCGGAACAGGTGTGGCAGATCTATGCCGAGATCATGCGGACGCAGACCGGAGCCGACGCGGTCGCCGTATTCATGCCCCGCCCGGACGAGGTACTGGCACCCACCGCGTACGCCGGACCGCCGATCCCCACGCCCGAAGAGCTCGGCAGCGCGGACCTCACCGCACTGATCCGCGCCGGCCAGCCGGCCCGGCTCCGGGAGGGCAGCCCGGTGCTGGTCGAGCACTTCGGCGACGATCTGGGCGACGACTTCGTGAGCGTGCTCAGCATGCCGGTGCCGCCGGACGCCGAGGGCGCGGTGCTGCTGTTCAACTCCCATCGCAGCCTGTTCCGGGATGACGACCTGCGCCTGCTGGCGGCGCTCGGCGGTCAGGCCGCCATCCTGGCCGACCGGCAGGCCATCACTGCGGCGCAGCGCCGGATGGCCACCGAACTCAGCGCGTCGGTGGAGGCGCTCACGCGGGCCAGCCAGGCGAAAAGCTCGTTCCTGGCAAACATGAGCCACGAGCTGCGGACGCCGTTGAACGCGATCATCGGCTTCAGTGACCTGATGCGGCTCGAGGAGCCGGACGGCGACCGGCGCACCGTGCCCGCCGAGTGGATCGAGCACATCCACACCAGCGGCCGGCACTTGCTCGGGCTGATCAACGACATCCTGGATCTCGCGAAGGTGGAGGCCGGCCGGCTGGACCTGCGGCTGGCTCCGCTGCGCGCGGACACCGCCGTCGGTGAGCTGCTCACCGGACTGTCACCGTTGCTGGCCACCAAGCACCTCGCGGTGTCGACGGAGCTTTTCGAAGCCACAGTGCTCGCCGACCGGGTGCGGTTCCGGCAGGTCGTCGAGAACCTGCTCTCCAACGCCATCAAGTTCACGCCCGAGGGCGGCGCGATCAGCGTGTCCGTGTCGGCCGGCGGGGACGACGTCTTCGTGACCGTCGCGGACACCGGCGTCGGTATTGCCGAAGCCGACCACGGCCGGGTGTTCGAGGAGTTCCAGCAGGTCGGCGATCCGGACCACCGGCGCGCCGGCACCGGACTGGGACTCGCGCTGACCAAGCGGCTGGTGGAGGCCCACGAGGGCGATATCACGCTGGTGTCCGAACTCGGCACGGGCAGCTCGTTCACGGTCCGGCTACCGGCCGCGCCGCCGGTACGGCCGGCGCCGGCCACGTCGTTGTCGGCGGACGACGCCCCGCGCCCGGCTCGCGTCCTGCTGGTCGAGGACGACGCGCAGGCCGCTGAGCTGCTTCACACGCAGCTGCACTCGGCCGGCTACACCGTCGAGGTGACGGTCAGCGGCGAGAGCGGTCTGGCGGCGGCGGTCGCGCAGCCGCCGGACGCCATCGTGCTGGACATCCGGCTGCCCGGCATGGATGGCTGGGACGTCATCCGACAGCTCAAGGGCGACGAGCGGCTTGCCGCCATCCCGGTCATCATCGCCAGCATCCTGGACGAGCGGCAGGCCGCGCTGGCCCTCGGGGCGGACGAATACCTCGTCAAGCCGGTGGACCGGGGCGCGCTGCTGGGCGCCCTGGCGCGGGCGGTCGCCACCCGGGCGACGCCGCGGGTACTCGTGGTGGATTCCGACGAGGCGGTCCGCCGGGTCATCGAGGACGGACTGCGGGCCGGCGGCGCCGACGTCGTGGCATGCGCGACGAACCCGGCGGGCATCACGCCGAGCCGGGCCGACGACTTCGACCTCATCGTGGGCGATGTGAACGCCCCGCTCCTCGCCACCGTCGAGCAGACCCCGGTCGTCGGGGTGACCGCCGCCGAGCCGCCGCTGGTGGCCACCGCGAAGGCCGGTGGTCCCGGCTGGGAGGCGTTGGCACCGTTGCTGGGCGCCGGGAAGGACGAGCCATGAGCCGGATCCTGCTGGTGGAGGACGAGGACCTGAACCGGACGCTGGTCAAGGCCGTCCTGGCCCGGGCCCAGATCCAGGCGGTGCGGGACGCCGAGGTGCTCGACGCCGGCAGTCTGGCGGCGGCCCGCCAGCGGCTGCACGACGAGCAGGTGGACCTGGTGTTGCTGGACATGAACCTGCCGGACGGCAACGGGCTCACGCTGGCCCGCGAGCTGGCCGCCGAGGGGCGGTCGCAGGGCCGGCAGCGTCCTGCAGTGGTCGCGGTGACGGCGAGTGTCCTGCCGCAGGACCGCGCCGCGGCCATCGAGGCCGGCTGCGACGGCTTCCTCGACAAGCCGTACGCCGCCGCCGACCTGGTAGCCGTAGTAGCCACCCACCTGCCGGCGTAGCCCTCCCCGCCGCCGCTCCCGGATCCCGCCGATCTTGGAGTTGTGGTTGCCCTTATGGGGGTTATCATCCGGTTTGCGCCTAGCATAACTCCAAGATCGACGCGGGTGCTGAGGTCGTCGCACCGGTGCTGCGGTCATAGCGCGAGTTTGGCGTCAGGCAGCTGCCAGCACGATTTCGGGGCGGGCGCGGCCATCGCGTTCGCTGACGATCGCCACCACGTCACCCGAGGCGTCGAAGACCGCGTACGGGCCCTCGATGCCGGCCGGCTCCAGCGGTCCGCCATGGCGGAGCACCCGCGCCTCGTCGGCCGACGCGATGCGCTCCGGAAACGCACGGCGGGCCGCCGCGGCCAAAGACATGGAGACCACGTCGGGCGCGCGTTCGTCGAGCTGGGCGAGCGTGGCGGCCTCGGCCAGCGTGAAGCCGCCGACCGCGGTCCGGCGCAGCGCCGTGAGATGACCCCCCACGCCGAGGGCACGGCCGGCGTCCCGCGCGATCGCCCGGACATACGTCCCCGACGAGCACTCCATGTCGACGTCCACGTCGACCACGTCGCGATCCTCCGGCCGGCGCACGTCCAGGACGTCGAGGCGGTACACCGTGACCCGGCGGGCCGGCAGCTCGACGTCCTCGCCCGCACGTACCCGCTGATAGGCCCGCCGACCGTCGATCTTGATCGCGCTCACCGCGCTGGGAATCTGCTCGATCTCGCCGGTCTGCTCGCTCAGCGCGGCCCGGACCGCCTCATCGGTCACCCCAGACGCCGGGACCGCCGCCGTGACCTCGCCCTCGGCGTCGTCGGTCACGGTCGTCTCGCCGAACCGGATCGTCGCGGTGTACCGCTTCCGCGCCCCGATCACGTACGTGAGCAGCCGGGTGGCACGGTTGACGCCGATCACCAGCACGCCCGTGGCCATCGGGTCCAGGGTGCCGCCGTGGCCGACGCGGCGGGTCTTGGCCAGCCGGCGGACGCGGGCGACCACGTCGTGCGAGGTGAGCCCGCCGGGCTTGTCCACCACGAGAAGTCCGTCCGAGTGCACCCGCCAACCCTAGGCGACATCTCCACGCCGCCAGTGAGTGTGGTGGCTCTTCCTTCTTTCCCGCGATCTTGGAGTTGTGGTTGGAACAAATCGGCCACTAATTCTCGAAAAGGCAACCACAACTCCAAGATCGCGGAGAGGGGGGTGCAGCGGCGGTTACCGTCGCTCGGCGCCCAGGACGGCCCAGCGGGCGGAGCGCCATCGCCGCAGGAGCATGCCGAGCCGCACCATCGTGAAGACGCCCAGCCCGGCCCACACCCCGCCCAGGCCGAGATCCAGCGCGTACGCCAGCCAGATGCTCGGCAGGAAGCCGGCCAGCGCGGCAACCAGCGTGAGGTTGCGCAGATATCCGACGTCGCCGGCGCCGATCATCACACCGTCCAGCGCGTACACCACGCCCGCGAACGGCAACAGCCCGACGAACCACGGCCACACGATCGCGGCCTGCTCGTGCACCGTCCCGTCGCCGGTGAACCAGCCCGGCACCACCCCGGCACCGGCGGCGGCCAGCAGCGCGAACCCCACGCCCGCCACGCCACCCACGAGAGTGACCCGGCGCGCCACATCGCGCGCCTGATAACCGTCGCCGGCGCCCAGGGCGGCGCCGACCAGCGACTGGGCGGCGATGGCCACCGCGTCGAGTGCCAGCGCGCTGAAGAACCAGAGCTGCAGCGCGATCTGGTGGGCACCGAGCGCTGCAACACCGAACCGGGCGGCCACCGCGGTCGCGGACAACCAGCACGCCTGGAACGCCGCGCCCCGGATCAGCAGATCACGACCCAGCACGAGTTGCCCGACGATGATCGACGGATGCGGCCGCAACGCCCGGGTCTCGCGAACGAGCGCGAGCAGGAACAGGCCGCCGGAGGTGGTCTGGGCTATGACGTTGGCGACCGCGGAGCCGGTGAGTCCGAGGCCGGCCGGATACACCAGCAGCGGGCACAGCACGGCCGAGGCGACGTTGGCGCCGAGTACGAAGATCAGTGGTCGCCGGGTGTCCTGGACGCCGCGCATCCAGCCGTTTCCGGCGGCGGCGAGCAGCAGCCCGGGCGCGCCGCACGAGGCGATCCGCAGCCAGCCGGCCGCTGCGTCCGCGGTGGCCGGGTCGCCGGCGAGCGCGGCGGTCAGCGGGTCGGCGCCGACCTGAGCGAGCACCGCGAGCAGCACGCCGGTGCCGAGCGCGAGCCACGATGCCTGGACGCCCTCGGCCACCGCCGCGGCGCGGTCACCGGCACCGAAGCGGCGGGCCGCCCGGCCGGTCGTGCCGTACGCCATGAGCGTGCCGAACCAGACGGCGACCGACATGACGGTGCCGCCGACGGCGACCGCGGCGAGTGGCACGCGGCCCAGATGGCCGACGACGGCGGTGTCAACGAGAACGTAGAGCGGCTCGGCGGCGAGCACGACGAGCGCCGGCAACGCGAGCCCGGCGATGCGCCGGGTGACCGAACGCTCAGCGACCGACTCGGCAGGCGGGCTCATGAGAATCCATGATGCCCGCCGAGTCGTAAGGGGAGCAACCGGCTAGCGCCGGTTACCTACTGACGTGTGTCCAGTGAGGTCTGCAGCGCGCGGCGAGCCTGCTCGTGCGCTTCATCGGACGGCTGGGGCTTCGGCTTGGCAGCCATGATCGTGGTCCTGTTCGGTGTACGGGCGCGTCGGGGCGCCCAGAGTGGATCGAGCGGAGCGTCACGGGCCGATCCGGGGTCGCCGGACGTGTGGCGGGGGTGACGCGGCCCGGGTCGGTGGACCCGGGAGGCTCGAGGCTTCGCACGCCGGTCGAGGTCGCGACCGGGCGAAACCAAATCACCGTTAACTCAAACTATCGTTAAGTCCCGGCATGCGCGCCCGTCGTCCCGCACAGCGGGACAACGATCGTGTCGGGTACGCGACCAGCTCAGATCAGGAAGCGGTCGAGCTGCTCGCGTACGGCCACCACGACGTCGCCCGGGGTGCCCTGGCCGGTGAACCCGGCGGCCAGCCGGTGGCCCCCACCACCCAGCGCGACCGCCACGCCTCCCACGTCCACCGCGCCCTTGCTGCGCAGCGACACGGCCCACTCGCGCTCGTCGATCTGCTTGACGACCACCGACACGTCCGCCTCGGCCACGGTACGGACCGGATCGATCAGCGCATCCATCACGTACGGCCGCTGCTGGTGCCGTTCCAGATCCGCCAGCGTCGCGTACGTCCACACCATGCCGTGGCCACCGGCCGCGGTCGGGTCCAGCGCCGCCCGGCCCAGCACCTCACCGAACAGCTTGATGGCCCCGAACGGGCGAGTGTCGAAGATCCGGCGGGAGATGTCGCCCGGACGGATTCCGGTGGCGAGAAGCCGGGCCGCCATCTCGTGCACCCGCGGCGTCGTCATGTCGAACTTGAACGAGCCGGTGTCCGTCGCCAGCGCCACGTACAGGCACTCGGCGATCTCGGCGTCCATTGGTACGTCCAGCCGGGCCAGGAGCTCCTCAGCCACCACGGACGTGGCGGCCGCCCGCGGATCGACCAGGTTGATCACGCCGAAGCCGGTGCTCGTGGCGTGGTGATCGAGCACGACGGTCGCCTGCGCGCCGGCCAGGCGATCGGCCAGGCCGCCGAGCCGGGACTCGGCGGCCACGTCGAACACGATCACCAGGTCCGGATCCGGGTAGGCCCGCTCCTCCGGCACCAGCAGGTCGATGCCGGGAAGCCCGGCGAACGGTTCCGGAATCTCGAACGGGCCCGGGAACGCCGCCTGCAGGGCCGGCGTCCCGAGGCGCCGCAGCCCCAGCCCGAAACCGAGCATGCTGCCCAGCGCGTCCCCGTCCGGGTTGACGTGACACAGCAGCAGCACGCGACCCGACGGTGCGTGCGCGCGGATCGTGGCGACCGCGGCCGCCCAATCGACGTCGGTTACGGCCGACTCGGGCAGCACGCCCGGAGCGACCGTTCCGGTCACGATCTATCCTCGTACGCCCCGACCTCGACATCGTCGTCGGTCTTGTACGGGTCCGGGTCGCCGGCGTACTGCTTGCCGGCCGCCAACCGCTGCACCTCGGCGTCCCGGTGCCGCGCCTCGGCCAGCAGGTCGTCGATCTCCTTGGCGTGGTCGAGCACGTTGTCCAGCACGAACGTCAGGCTCGGCGAGTGCCGCAGGCCCAGCGCGTGGCCGACCCGGGTCCGCAGCATGCCCTTGGCGCTCTCCAGCGCCGCGGCCGTCGCCGACTGGGCGGCCGCGTCGCCGAGCACGGTGTAGTAGACGGTGGCGTCGCGCAGATCGCCGGTGATCCGGGCGTCCGTGATCGTCACCATGCCGAGCCGGGGATCCTTGATCTCGCGCACCAGCGAGGCCACCAGCTCCCGCACGCGCTCCGCGTGCCGGCGCGTCTTGGCCGGGTCCGACATATCGCCACCTCCGACAACCGTGCCCGCAGGGGAGATCGCCCCAAGGCGGCACCCCCGCCCAACGCAGGAAGCCTACCCAGGCGGCGGGCGGCCCGAACGTCCCGGCCGTCCGACAGCCTCTCAGTCGTCGTCCCCGTGGAGCCGGCGGTGCACGGAGAGCAGTTCGATCTCCGGCCGGCCGGCGACCTGATGCTCGCACGTGTCGATGACCCGGCGGGCCTGCGCCGGATCCGCGGCCACCACCGCCACGCCGATCTGCGCCCGTCCGTACTTGTCGAGGAAACCCACCTCGGCGGCGCTCACCTCGAAGCGGCGCAGCATCGCGAGTATCGCCCGGACGTACGACCGCTTCTGCTTCAGCGTCCGGGAGTCGGCCGGCAGCAGCAGGTCGAACAGCGCCGTTTCGGTGTACATCAGCCGCGCTTCCGGGCCACCAGGACATCCCGTTCGATTGCTTGATCCACCCGGTGGGACAGGTCACCGTACGGCACGATCTCGAGATCGGCGGCCCGCAGGATCTCCTCGGCCGCCGAGCGGCCCGCGACCTTGAGATTCCACGAGAGCCCCACCGCCCCGCCGGGGCGCAACAGCGCCGACCATTGCGGTACGGCCTGCTCCAGCAGGTCGAGCGGCCGCCGGGACAGGTTGCCCGTCCCGTCGCGGCTGCCGTGCGCGACCCCGTACGGAAGGTCGGCCACCAGGACGTCGGCGCACGGCCTACGGATCACGCCGGCGAGGTCGGTGGTGTCGGCCTGCAGCACGGTGAGCCGCTGCGCCGCGGCAATCGTGACCTCCAGCCGCCGGGCGACGCGCTTGCCGCCGCGGCGGACCGGAACCATGTCTGCGGTGTGCTTGAACCGCTTGCGGCGCAGATAGGTCTTGACGAAGGCCTCGTACGCCTCGACGTCCTTGCCGTCGATCTCCACGCCGATCGCGTCGTAGCCGTACATGAGCGCCTGGTTGAGTGTGGTGCCGCGGCCGCACACCGGGTCGCACACGGTGAGGTGGCCGTCGAGCATCCGCGGCGCCGCGGCCGAGGCCAGCAGCGTGAGGTTGAGCAGCAGCTTGGTGAACTGCTCGTTGGTCTTGCCGGCGTACTTCGGGATCGTGACGAGGTCGCTGTCGAAGCGCGCCAGCGGCGTCATCGTGACCGGGCGCAGCAGGTCCCCGACGACCTCGAACAGCGCGTGCGCGGCGGACAGATTGGACAGGTACGCGATGTCGCGCGGCCCCGGGTCCGCGGCGAAGACGAGGTACGGGACACCGCCCAGGACCGTCTCACCGATGTCGGCCGGCTCGGTGGCGAGCACGCTCCCGAACGCGGCCAGCTCGACCTGGGAGAGCCGGGTCGCCTGATCGGCGTACACCCGGTTCGCGGACGGCGCGAGCAGCATGGCATACCGGGGCATGCAGGCCATTGTCCCCAACGCTCCGACCCCACTCCGCGCCGTCCCCCATGCTTCCCCCCGATCTTGGACTTGTGGTTGGCACCAAACCGGATGAGACCGGCATAAGGGCAACCACAACTCCAAGATCGCGGAGACGTATGCAGCGGCCCCGGCACTCTCGGAGCGCCGGGGCCGTCGTACCGCAGGTGTTATGCCCGCGGCTTCTCGCGCATCTCGAACGTCTCGATCACGTCGCCGATCTGCGGGCTGCCGAAGCCGCTCAGCGTCAGACCACACTCGAAGCCCTCGCGGACCTCGGTGGCGTCGTCCTTGAACCGCTTCAGCGAGCTGATCGTGACGTTGTCCGCCACCACGACGCCCTCGCGCAGCACGCGCGCCTTCGCGTTGCGACGGAGGACGCCCGACCGGACCAGACAGCCGGCGATGAGACCGATCTTGGACGAGCGGAACACCTCGCGGACCTCCGCCGTGCCCTGCTCGACCTCCTCGTACTCCGGCTTGAGCAGGCCCTTGAGCGCCGCCTCGATCTCCTCGATGGCCTGGTAGATGACGCTGTAGTAGCGGATCTCCACGCCGGCCCGGTCGGCCAGCTCCTTGACCTTGTTCGAGGCCCGGACGTTGAAGCCGATGATCGTGGCGGTCGCGTCGGAGGACGCGCTCGCCAAGTTCACGTCGCTCTCGGTGATCGCACCGACGCCGCGGTGGATGACCTTGAGCTGCACCTCGTCCGGAATGTCGATCTTGAACAGCGCGTCCTCGAGCGCCTCGACCGAACCCGAGCTGTCGCCCTTGAGCACCAGCGTGAGCGAGGTCTTCTCGCCCTCCTTGAGCTGCTCCATGAGCGTCTCGAGGGTGGCCCGGCCGCGGGAGTTCGCGAAGCTCGCCGCCCGGCGGCGGGCCTGCCGCTGCTCGGCGATCTGCCGGACCGTACGGTCGTCCTCGGCCGCCAGGAACGTGTCGCCGGCGCTGGGCACCGACGTCAGGCCCAGCACCAGGACCGGGCGAGCCGGGGGCGCCTCGGCAACGTTCTGGCCGTTCTCGTCGAGCATGGCGCGGACGCGGCCGTGCGCGCCGCCCGCCACGATCGAGTCGCCGGCCCGCAGCGTGCCCTTCTGCACGAGCACGGTCGCCACCGCGCCGCGGCCCTTGTCCAGGTGCGACTCGACCACGACGCCCTGCGCCGGGCCGTCCACCGGAGCGGTCAGCTCCAGCGACGCGTCAGCGGTCAGCAGCACTGCTTCGAGAAGCTCGTCGATGCCGATACCGGGCTTGGCTGCAACGTTGACGAACATGGTGTCGCCGCCGTACTCCTCGGCCAGCAGGCCGTAGTCGGCCAGCTGCTGCCGTACCTTCTCCGGGTTGGCGTCCGGCTTGTCCACCTTGTTGACCGCGACAACGATCGGCACCTCGGCGGCCTTGGCGTGGTTCAGCGCCTCCACCGTCTGCGGCATGACGCCGTCGTCGGCCGCCACCACGAGGATGACGATGTCCGTCACCTGGGCGCCGCGGGCCCGCATGGCGGTGAACGCCTCGTGGCCCGGCGTGTCCAGGAACGTGATCGCCCGATGCTCGTCCTGGTGGTCGATCGTGACCTGGTACGCGCCGATGTGCTGGGTGATGCCGCCGGCCTCGCCCGCTACAACGTTGGTCTTGCGGATCGCGTCCAGCAGCTTCGTCTTGCCGTGGTCGACGTGACCCATGACGGTCACCACCGGCGGGCGGGTGACCAACCGGTCCTCGGCCACCGCGGCGTCGAGGTCGATGTTGAACTGCGCGAGCAGCTCACGGTCCTCGTCCTCGGGACTGACGATCTGCACGTCGAAGCCCAGGTGCTCACCGAGCAGCTGGAGCGTGTCGTCGGACAGCGACTGCGTGGCGGTCACCATCTCGCCCAGGTTGAACATCTCCTGGACCAGCGAGCCCGGATTGGCGTCGATCTTGTCGGCGAAGTCGGAGAGCGACGCGCCGCGGGACAACCGGACGACCTGACCGTTACCCCGGGGCGCGCCCGAGGACATGGTCGGCGCCGACAGGTTGTCGAACTCCTGACGCCGCTGCTTCTTCGACTTGCGCCCGCGGGTCGGACGGCCACCAGGGCGCCCGAAGGCACCCGCGGCACCGCCGCCACGGCCACGGCCGCCACCACCGGGGCGACCGGGAGCACCGGCGCCGGCCGGCGCACCGCCGCCACCACCGGGCCCGCCGCGGAAGCCACCGCCACCGCCGCCACCGCCGGGACCACCGCGGTAGGGACCTCCGCCGCCACCGCCGCCGCCGGGACCGCCGCGGAAGCCGCCACCGGCGCCACCGCCCGGAGTCTGGCGGAAGCCGCCACCGGGACCGCCACGACCACCGCCGGGAGCGGGACGGCCGCCGGCGCCCGGGCCGCCACCGGGACGACCCGGTCGCTGCGAGGGCATGGAGGCGGGGCTCGGCCGGGGCGGCATCGAGGCCGGACTCGGCCGCGGCGGCATGCCGGCCTGATTGGGCCGGGGCATCCCCGCGGGAGACGGCCGACCGCCGGAGACGCCGAACGGATTGTTGCCGGGGCCGCGGGCCGGTGGCCGACCCGCGCCACCGGCCGGGCCGGGACGTCCGGCGCCGGGGGTACCGGGCACGCCGGGGCGGCCGGAGGCCGGAGCACCGGGGCGTGGCGGGACCGTGCCGGGACCGGGTGGTCGCGGGCTGGCGGTGCCGTCGGCCGGTGGCTGTTGCACACGGCGCTCGGCGTCCCGGGTGCGGGCGGCCTGCGCGGCGCGCACGGCAGCCTCCTGCTCCGCCTTCAGCGCCGAAGCGCGGGCCTCGGCGGCCGCCACTTCGATGTCATGCGCGCTCGCCGGCTTGGCCACCGGGCCGGGCGTGGGCCCGGGACGGCTGACCGGCGGCTTGGGACGCGCCACCGGGCCGGACGGCGGCGCGGCCGGCGAGGTGGGTGCTGCGGTGGGGCCACCGGAAGGGGTGGCCGGACGACGTGGCGGGGTCGGTCGCGCGGTCGTCGATGTCTTGGTGTCGGTCGGGGCGGCCGGCGATGCGGCCGGAGCCGGGGCACTGCCGTTGGACGCCTCGAGGGCGCCACGCAGCCGCCGGGCCACGGGGGCCTCGACCGTGCTCGATGCGGATTTGACGAACTCGCCCATTTCCTTGAGCTTGGCGAGAACGGTCTTGCTGTCGACCCCGAGCTCCTTCGCGAGCTCGTGTACGCGGGCCTTGCCTGGCACTGCACTCCTCACTTCGAGGTCGTGCGAGCGGCACCCGCAGCGACCTCACTCGTGCACTAGAAGCCTGGTCATTTCAGGGACTTCATCGTGTGCTCATGTCGGTCGTCCTACCTTGCTGGTCGGACGGGGCGTTAGCCCCGTCGTCAGGCGTTCCGGCGGCTGGGAAGCCGCACGGATGTGCTCGGCCAGCGGACCGGTGTCGGCGACCCCGGTGAACCGCAGCGCCCGCCCGAAGGCGCGGCGCCGCTCCGCCAGCGCGAAGCAGGCCGGATCAGGATGCAGATGTGCTCCCCGTCCCGGCAGTCTGCGGCGTGGATCGGGCTGGAGCCGGAGATGATCTCCCGCACCGGCCACGACGAACCGCAGCAACTCGGAAGCCGGCGCGCGTGTGCGACAGCCGACACAGGTGCGTGTCGGGCCGGCCATGAAAAGTCTACCCCCCGTATCGGGCGTACGCGTATCCGGTCAGCTACCCGCCTCGGCGGCATCGTGTTCCGACACCGCGGCCGGCTCGTTGTCCGGCCGGATGTCGATGCGCCAGCCGGTGAGCCGGGCGGCGAGCCGGGCGTTCTGCCCCTCCCGGCCGATTGCCAGCGAGAGCTGGAAATCCGGCACGGTGACCCGGGCGGTCCGGTTGACAGCGTCCACCACGTCGACCCGCAGCGCCTTGGCGGGCGACAACGCGTTGCCGACGAAGTGGGCCGGATCCTCGGACCAGTCGATGATGTCGATCTTCTCGCCGTGCAGCTCGCTCATCACGGCGCGGACCCGCTGGCCCATCGGCCCGATGCAGGCGCCCTTGGCGTTCACTCCGGGCACTGTCGAGCGCACGGCGATCTTCGTACGGTGACCGGACTCCCGGGCGATCGCGGCGATCTCGACGGTGCCGTCGGCGATCTCCGGCACCTCCAGCGCGAACAGCTTCTTCACCAGCGCCGGATGCGAACGGGACAGGGTGATCTGCGGGCCGCGGAAGCCCTTCGCGACATGCACCACGATGCAGCGGATCCGTGCCCCGTGCTCGTACGTCTCACCCGGCACCTGCTCCGACTGCGGCAGCACCGCTTCGATCTTGCCGAGATCGACGATGATGATGCCCTTCTCGGCCCGCGCCGCGTCCGCCTGCACCACGCCGGTGACCAGGTCGCCGTCGCGCCCGGCGTACTCGCCGAAGTGGACCTCGTCGGTCGCCTCCCGCAACCGCTGCAGGATGACCTGCTTGGCGGTCATCGCGGCGATCCGGCCGAAGTCGTGCGGGGTGTCGTCCCACTCGCGCACCACCACACCCTCGGGGTCGAGCTCCTGGGCGTAGACCAGCGCCGCGCCGGTCTTGCGGTCGATCTCGACCCGGGCGTGGCTTTCCGCGCCGTCGGTGTGCCGGTACGCCGTGAGGAGTGCGGTCTCGATCGCCGCGAGGATCGTGTCGAACGGGATCTCCCGCTCGCGCTCCAGAGCGCGCAACGCCGCGAGGTCGATGTTCATTGCTCCTCGCCCTCCCCTTCGTCGTCTTCGTCGAACTCGGCCTCGTCCAGCCGCTTGAACTCGATCTGGACCTTGCCCTGGCCCAGCTCGGCGTAGGGCAGCTCGGACGACGTGCCGTCCACGTCGAGCACGATGCCCTCGTCGTCGGCCGCCAGCACGCGGCCGGTCCGCCCGCCGACCGTGACCAGCCGGCCCACGTTGCGCCGCCAGTGCCGCGGCGCGGTCAGCGGCCGGTCCACCCCCGGTGAGCCGACCTCGAGCTGGTACTCGCCGGCCAGCACCTCCCCGTCGGCCTCGTCCGCGGCGTCCAGCGCGGCCGAGATCTCTCGGGACACGATCGCGATGTCGTCGAGTGTGATGCCGCCGTCCGTGTCCACCAGGATCCGCACGACGTGCCGGCGGCCGGCCCGGGACAGCGTGACGTCCTCCAGGTCGTATCCGGCGGCCGCGATCACCGGCTCGATCACCGCCCGCACGCGGGCCCGGGCCGCGGTGAGGTCGATGCGCGGGGCGGCAGGCGCACCTGGTGCGGTGGCGTCCCGGCCACGGCGGGAGGCGGGCCGGGAACCGGCACGACCACGCTGCGTCATCGGCCTCACCTCTCCCTCGATCGTTTCCGGAAACCACGGCTACCGCCGGGGCCGAAATCCCCCGGCGGTTGCGCAGAGCGTAACGCGCCGATCGCTTCCGCAGATCGTCGCCGCTCCAAATCCACACCATGCGCAGGTCAGCCGCCCCGGCGCCAGTGCCTTCCGATCCCCTTTGCGTGATGGTGTTGACTGGCGCCGTGGTCATAACTGGCAACGGGCACACCCGGCGCGGGCTGCTCGCCGCCGTGGCCGGCGCCAGCGCGCTGGCCGGATGCGGGGTCTTCGATTCCGGCCCGGACGTCCCGCCGGCGCCCGACCCGTTGCAGCCCGTGCTCGTCGAGGCGGTCGCGCTGGCCGCCGCGTACGACCGGCTCGCCGCCGCCCAGCCGCCGCTGGCCCGGCGGCTGGGCCCGCTCGCGGCGGACCACCGGGCCCATGCCGCCGAGCTCGCCCGCGTGATGGGTACGGCGGCGCCGTCCGCACCCGCGTCCGCGGCGGCCACGATCGAGGACCTCCGCGCGGCCGAACGGGCGGCGCAGCGTACCGCCGGGACGGCGTGCAGGCAGGCCCCGGCTGAACGGGCGGCCCTGGCCGGGTCGATCGCCGCGTGCCGGGCCAGCCACGTCGAGGCGCTCCGGTAAGTGTCCGAGGAGTTGTCCGCCGCGCTGGCCGCCGAGGAGGCGGCCATCTACGCGTACGGAGTGATCGGCGTGCACCTGACGGCGACCGCCGACATCGCCGAGGCCAGGGCCGCCGAGCAGGTCCACCGCACGCGCCGGGACGCCGTCGTGAGCCGGCTCGCGGCGCTGAACGCCAGCACCGCGCCGGCGCCGGCGGCATACCGGCTGCCGTTCCCGGTGACCGGCACGGCGAGCGCGCTGAAACTCGCGATCCACGTGGAGGACGGCGTGGCGGCCGCGTGGCGTGCGGTCCTGCCGGCCAGCGAGGGCGACGACCGGTCGGCGGCGCTCGCCGCGTTGACCGACGCGGCCGTCCGCGCCACCCGCTGGCGCCGCCGCGCCGGCGTCACCCCGGAAACCCTCCCCTTCCCCGGCCGCTGAAGTCCCCGCGATCTCCTCTCATCCACCTCCGCGATCTTGGAGTTGTGGTTGCCCATTCGCCGGTTCTCGCCCGATTCATCCCAACCACAACTCCAAGATCGAGGGGCTTTCCCGTCCGTACGGAGAAAGCTGTGAGCGCGGATGACCTTGTTGTCCGGCGCGGCTGAGAATTCGTGCGTGCGTCGGGAGGACATTGACGTCTCAAGCCGCTGAGAATGAAGGCGTGAGCTCGGACGAGATTGATGTCTCCAGCCCGCGCGGCCTCCTCGCGGTGCAGCTCCGGGACGTCATCCAACGGCGTTGGTCCGCCGATGTGCAGGCGATCGGTGTGCACGGATCACTCGCACACGGCGACGATACCGACGGCAGCGACGTGAACCTCGTGGTGATCACCTACCGACCGAGCTCGGGGCCGCGGCCGGCGCTGCGCCGGGTCGACGGCATCCTCGTCGAGCTGGCAGTGCTCACCGGCGAAGAGGGTCTGCGCCGGGCCCGTGACCTCACGCCCTGGTGGCCGCTGATCGCCGACCGCTATCTGACGATCCGGTCCCTGTACGACCCGCACGGCTGGTTCGCCACCCAGCGGGACACGCACCTGGGCCGGCTCGCCGAGACACGGCCGGCCGAGTTCAGCGGTCTGGCCCGGCACAACTGGGCGATCGCCTCGGCGGCGCACACGCGAGCCGTCCGGCTGGCCGAGTGGTACGAGACCGACGCGGCGCTCGTGCTGATCGCCGAGGCGCGGGTCCACGCCGCGATGGTGGCCGGGCTGCTCAGCCGTACCTACTTCCGCAATCGCGCGGACGCGGTCCGGCGGACCGGGCTGGCCGGCGCCGACATCCAGGAGTTGGGCGCGGTCCTGAAGGCGCAGGCCGACGACCTCACCGGCCGCGGCAAGCCGATCGACGGCCCGCTCACCGACTTCTTCGACGAGGGGTTTAGACGCTGAGCAGGGTGCCTACCGCGTAGGTGGCGGCCGCGGCCAGCGCGCCGAGCAGCAACTGCCGCAGCCCGCTCGTCCACCACGCCCGTCCGGTGAACCGCGCGACCACCGCCCCGGCCGTGAACAGGCCGACACCGCCGACGCCCAGCGCGATCCACAAGTTCTGGATGCCGAGCACGTACGTCAGCAGCGGCACGAACGCACCGACCGCGAAACACACGAACGAGGACCCCGCGGCGGTCCACGGGCTCGGCAGTTCGTCCGGCACGACGCCGAGCTCCTCCTGGGCGTGCACCCGCAGGGCCTGTTCCGGGTTCGCCTTGAGCACGTCGGCGACCTGCCGCGCCAGCTGCGGCGGCAGCCCGCGGGCGGTCCACGTGTCGATGAGCTCCTGGGCCTCGCCCTCGGGGTTGGCCCGCAGTTCCCGCAACTCCTTGTCGAGTTCCGCGGCGACCTGCTCGTTCTGCGTCTTGACGCTGGTGTACTCGCCGATGCCCATCGAGATCGACCCGGCCACCAGGCCGGCCACGCCGGTCAGCACCAGCGTGTGCGGGCTGACGCCACCACCGCCCACGCCGGCGATCAACGCGATGTTCGTGACGAGCCCGTCCATCGCACCGAACGTGGCGGCCCGGAGCCACCCGCCGGAGACGTCGGCGTGGTGGTGCTCGACCGCGGTCACGGCAACGTCAGGATCTCGTAGCCCTCGTCCGTGACCACCAGCGTGTGCTCGAACTGGGCCGTCCACTTGCGATCCTTGGTCACGACGGTCCAGCCGTCGTCCCAGATCTCGTAGTCGTACGTGCCGAGCGTGATCATGGGCTCGATCGTGAACGTCATGCCCGGCTCCATGACCGTGTCCAGGCGCGGATTGTCGTAGTGCGGGATGTAGAGCCCGGAGTGGAACGTCTCGCCGATGCCGTGACCGGTGAAGTCCCGGACCACGCCGTACGAGAAACGGCGGGCGTACGCCTCGATGACCCGGCCGATCGCGTTGATCGGCCGTCCGGGCGCGACCGCGCGGATCCCCCGCATCATCGCCTCGTGCGTACGCTCGACCAGCAGCCGGGCCTCCTCCGAGGCGTCGCCGACACAGAACGTCGCGTCGGTGTCGCCGTGCACGCCACCGATGAACGCGGTGACGTCGACGTTGATGATGTCGCCGTTCTCCAGGACCGTGGAGTCCGGGATGCCGTGGCAGATCACCTCGTTCAGCGACGTGCAGCACGACTTCGGGAAGCCCTTGTAGCCGAGCGTCGACGGGTACGCCCCGTGGTCGCACAGGAAGTCGTGCACCACCTTGTCGATGTCGTCGGTGGTGACGCCCGGCTTGCAGTGCTCGCCCGCGAGCTGGGTCGCCTGGGCCGCGAGCCTGCCGGCGACACGCATCCGTTCGATCGTCTCCGGCGTCTGCACGTGCGAGCCGCGCCACTGGATCGGGCGCTTCTTCCCCACGTACTCCGGCCGGGGGATGTGCGCCGGAACCGCCCGCCACGGGGAAAGGTGGCCGGGCATCAGGGGCGCGCGAACGGTCATGCGCCCAGCCTATCGCCGGACCCCCCACCAACTTGATGTAGGGAAATCGGCCAGCCTTCCAATAGGGTTATTGCCGCTCCCTGAACCCTATGTAATCGTGTCTTCCGTGGATCAAGAGGTGCCGGACTCCACCTTTTCGGCCGCCGGGACCGTGGCCGGCAACCGGGTCACCGTGCTGGTGACCGGGGAGGTCGACATGTCCACGGCCGAGGCCATGTATCAGGCTGCCGTCAAGGACAACTGCGCGGAGGCCACGCTGGACCTGCGGGCCGTGACGTTCTTCGACTCGGCGGCGATCCATGCGGTGATCCGGCTGGCCGATCGCTATCCCGGCGCATTCGAGGTGATCCCCTCCCATCAGGTCCGGCGCGTCCTGGACATCTCCGGCCTGGGTGATCAGCCCTGGCTACGGCCCGGCTGAGGAGATCGGCTGAGCGGCCGCCGCAACGTCACCGCCGTTCCGGACTCCGACCGCAGCACTGCAAGCTCCGACAGCGCCCCGATCAGGGCGAGGCCCCGGCCGCGGAACCCGGCGGCCGCCGCGGGCCGCCACCGGCCGGTGTCGCGTACGGTCACCACGACGGCCTCCTCGTCCACCTCCGCCTCGACGGTGATGACCGGCTCGGACGGGTCGACCGGATGCTCGATCGCGTTGGCCGCCGCCTCCGATGCGGCCACGATGATGTCGAAGGCAACGTCGTCCGGGACGTCGTGCGCGGCGAGGAAGCCCTCAAGCCGCCGCCGCAGCATGCTGAGCCGGGTCGGTTCCGCCGGCAGCCGGAGCACGAACTCATGCGGCTCGGTGGCCTGCAACACCAGCAGTGCGATGTCGTCCCGCCGGGGCTGCCGGGCCGCCTTCGCGAGCAGGCCGTCGAGCAGGTCCTCCACGTCGACGGCGGGCTCGCCGACGGCCACACTCAGCTCCGCCAGACCGATGTCGATACCGTGCCGGCGATCCTCCACCAGCCCGTCGGTGTAGAGCAGCAGCCGGCTTCCGGGCGAAAGCTGGGTCTCCAGCGTGGGGTAGGTGGCGTCCTTCACCGCGCCGATCGGCGGCCCGAGCGCGGCGGAGTACAGGAATGTGCCGGGCCTCCCGGGCGCCGCCGCCACCGGGGACGGATGGCCGGCCGAGGAGTAGTGCAGCCGGCGCGTCACCGGGTCGAATCGCACGCACACCACGGTGGCGAACTGCCGCCGGCCCAGGTTGTCCACCAGGCGGTTCAGGCGGGTCAGCGCCGCGCCGCAGTCGAAACCCTCGAGGATGTACGCCCGCAGCGCGTTGCGGAGCTGACCCATGCCCGCCGCCGCCTGCACGCCCTTGCCGACCACGTCGCCGATGACGAGGTACAGCTGCCGGTCCGGGCCCTGGATCGCGTCGAACCAGTCGCCACCGACCTCGGCCTCGGCACTGCCCGGCAGATATCGGCTCGCCACGATGGCGCCCGGCACCCGGGGCAGCGTGTGCGGCAGCAAGCTGTGTTGCAGGGTGCTGGCGATCCGGTGCTCGGCCTCGTAGATGCGGGCGTTCTCCAGCCGCAGGCCGATCAGCCGCGCCAGCTGGGCCAGCAGCACCGGCTCCGGATCACCGTCGTCGCCGGACCACACGCTGAGCTCGCCCATCGGCGCGCCCGAGGTGTCCGGCAGCGGCAACACCGTCTGCGGCGCCGTCGCCACGCCGGCGCCGACCTCGGCCCGGCCGCCGGGCGCGGTGACCACGACACGGCCGGCCGACGTCATCGCCTGTACGTGTAGGGCCGCGACCTCCAGAACCTCCGCGGTGGTACGGACGGTGCTCACCGCGGCGGCCGCGTCCACCAGTCCGCGCAGCCGGCTGATGATCTGCCGTCGTAGCTGTCCCAGATCGAGGTTGGCTCGCACCCGTGCGGTCAGTTCACGCGACGAGAACGGCTTGACGAGGTAGTCGTCCGCGCCGGCGGCCAGGCCCTCGACCGACGCCTCCTCGCCCGCCCGCGCGGACAGCACGACGATCGGCACATCACGCGTACGCTCGCCCGCCCGCAACGCCGTGATCAGCCCGAACCCGTCCAGCCGCGGCATCATGACGTCCGTCAGCACCAGGTCGAACGGCTCGGCCGAGGCCCGCTCCAGCGCCTCCTGGCCGTCCACCGCGGTCGTCACGTCCCAGTACGCCCGGAGCAGCCGGGCGACGTGGTCGCGGAGGTCGGCGTTGTCGTCGGCGAACAGGATGCGCCCGCGGCGGCCGGCCCGGACGCCACCGGTCTCGGGCGGCATGGCCGGTACGAGTTCCGGCTCACCCAGCCACCAGTGCGCCTCTTCGACGTACAGCCGCGGCTCCACCTCCGGCACCACGAGCGGCGTGCCGGCCACGATGCGGTCGGGGTCCAGGTGCTCGGGCCCGAATGGGATCCGCACCCGGAACGTGCTGCCCCGGCCGACCTCGCTCTCCGCGGTAGCAGTGCCGCCGTGCAGTTCGGCCAGCTCCCGGACCAGCGCGAGGCCGATGCCCGTACCCTCGTGGCTGCGCGACCATGCGCCGGTGACCCGGTGGAACCGGTCGAACAGCAAGGGCTGCTCCTGCGCCGGAATGCCGACACCGGTGTCGCTGACCGCCAGCACGGCGGCGCCGTCGGCCGCGGACACCCGGATCGTGATGCGCCCGTCGCGGGTGAACTTGACCGCGTTGGACACCAGGTTGAGGACGATCTTCTCCCACATCTCCCGGTCCACGTACACCGGTGCCGGCAACGGCGGCGCGTCCACCACCAGCGCCAGGCCGGCCCGTTCGGTGGCGGACCGGAACGTGCTGGCCAGCCGGGCGGTGTAGTCGGCGAGGTCGGTGGGACGGTACGCCGCGCTCAACCGCCCGGACTCCAGCCGGGAGAAGTCGAGCACGGTGTTTACGAGCTTGAGCAGGCGCAGCCCGTTGCGGTGCATGGGCAGCAGTCGTTCCCGTTGTTCGTCGGTCAGGTCCGGTGCGCTGAGCAGATCCTCGAGCGGGCCGAGGATCAGCGTCAGCGGCGTACGGAATTCGTGGCTGACGTTGGAGAAGAAGTTCGTCTTCGCGGCGTCCAGCGTGGCAAGCGCGGCGGCCCGGCGGCGCTCATGCTCGTACGCCCGAAGGTTCGCCACCGCCCGGGAGATCTGCGCGCCCGCCAGCGTCAGGAAGTCGGAATAGCCCTGGTCCAGCGCCAGGAAACGGCTGATCCCGACGATCAGCACGCCGACGTTGACGGTGCCGACTCCGACCGGCAGAACCAGCGCCTCCCCGGCGGCGGCCGCGGGCGGGGTCGAGCACACGCG
Source organism: Actinoplanes sp. (assembly GCA_036557765.1). Classification (GTDB taxonomy): domain Bacteria; phylum Actinomycetota; class Actinomycetes; order Mycobacteriales; family Micromonosporaceae; genus Actinoplanes. The sequence goes on along the minus strand of DATBGW010000022.1, from coordinate 7,778 downwards.
GGACACCGGCAACCGGGCCGGATGGCCGGTGCGTACGACGGCGTCGACGACCGCACCCGCGGTCTCGTCGAGCCGGCCGAACGCCGGACCACCGCTGGACCCGGACAGCAGCAGCCCGGGCTCACCGCCCGGGTCGTCCAGGTAGAGGGCGGCGAACGGCACGTCGGCCGGATTTTCGCCGAGCACCTTGGCGACCTCGGCGCCCAGCGCGACCTGATCCGGCGAGTCGGTCAACCGGGAGCCCAGCGCGCCGAGCGTGCTGACCCGGCGCTCGCCCAGCACTCGGCCGGTGGTGTCGCTGACCACGCAGAACACGCCGCCGACCGAGCCGTCCGCGGTCCGGATCGGGTCGTACGAGATGTCGAAGTACGTCTCCTCCAGGAAGCCGTACCGCTCGAGCATGAACGGGTGGTCGGTGGCCCAGAAGGATTCGTCGCGGGCCACCACGCCGTCGAACAGCTCGTTCAGCACGCCCCAGGCCTCAGCCCACATCTCCCGGGCGGAGCGGCCCAGAAAGGCGGGATGCTTGCTGCCCATCGTGGCGATGTACGCGTCGTTGTACAGCGCGCAATAGTCCGGACCCCAGAAGATGACGATCTGCGCCCGGGACGCGAGCATCGTGGCGACCGCGTTGCGCAGCTCGCCGGGCCAGTCCGCGGGCGGCCCGAGCGGGGTGGCGGCCCAGTCCAGCTCGAGCATCCGGCGGCCCATCTCGCCGCCACGTTCGAACGCCGTCCGGAGCCGCCGGGGGAGCACGGCGTCCGAGCCCGCGCCCATTCGCCCTCCCACGCTTGTTTCCGGCAGTTCAGCAGCCTACGCGGCCAGCGCGGCCCGGCTCAGCCCGGCGCGGCTGGCCGCCGCCTCCGCCAACGCGGCGAACAGCCGCAGGTCGGCGGTCCGTTCCGGGTGCCACTGGACACCCAGCGCGAACGTCCGGCCGGGATGCTCCAGGATTTCGATCACGTCGTCGTCCGGGCACCAGCCGACCGCCTCGAACTTTCCCGGATCGTCCACTGCCTGGTGGTGGAACGAGTTCACGGTCAGCCGCGCTCCCAGGAGGTCGTATGCGCGGGATCCCGGCTTCACCACGACGTCGTGGCGGCCGTACGCGGACGCGTCCACTGCGAGCGGATCCGTGCCCGCCTCGGCCTGGTGCCGCTGGCTGTCGATGACGTCGGGCAGGTGCTGGTACAGCGTGCCACCGGCGGCCACCGCCATCACCTGCATGCCCCGGCACACGCCCAGGATCGGCAGATCCATGTCGAGGGCCGCCTTCATCAGCATCAGCTCGGACGTGTCGCGGGCCGGGTCGATGTCCGTCCTCGGATGCGGCTCGGCGCCCCAGTACGCCGGATCGACATCTCCGCCCCCGCTGAACAGAATGCCGTCGATCGACTCCAGCACATCGACGTCCGGATCGTCCGGTGTGATCAGGACCGCGCGGCCGCCGGTCGCGTGCACGGCCTTCACGTAGGTCATCGGCAGCATGCCGGCCATCAGGTCGTTGTGTCCGTACTGGACCCGCTGGGCGTACGCGGTCAATCCGATCAGGGGCCTAGCCATGCGGTGCGATCCTCCGTTCGTCAGCGGCCCGGACCAACGCGCCGAAGAGCCGTTCATCCCGGGAAACCTCTGGGTGCCACTGGACGCCGAGAACAAACCGGCGGGCCGGGTCCTCGACCGCTTCGGGAAGGCCGTCCTCGGCGCGTCCGGTGACGGTCAGCGTCCCGGGATCGGCGACGCCCTGGTGGTGGTAGCAGTTGATCTCCACATCGTCGCCCATCAGCGCGGCGATCCGGCTGCCTTCGGCGAATCGCGCCGGCTGGCTGCCGTAGACGCCCGGCGCCGGCCGGTGCTTCTCATGCCCGAGCACGTCGGGCAGATGCTGGTGCAACCGTCCGCCCGCGGCCACGACGAGCAGTTGCATGCCACGGCACACGCCGAGCACGGGCAGGTCGGCTTCCAGCGCGGCCCGGGTCAGCAGCATCTCGCCGGCGTCCCGCGCGGGTCGGGTGTCGGTCAACGGCTCGGCCGGCGCGCCGTAAAACTCCGGGCCGAGGTCGGCGCCGCCGGCCAGCACCAGGCCGTCCAGCACGCTGAGCACGTCCGCGTCGGAGCCGTCCGGCGGCAGCACCACGGGCCGGCCGCCGGCCAGCGTCACCGCTTCCACGTACGCGTGCGGGATGAGCGTCGCCTCGACGTCGTGCCAGACACCCCACGACGCGGGCTCCACGTACGTGGTGATGCCGATGATCGGGCGCACCGTTCCACGGTAGCCAGGCAGGGCGGGCGCTAAACCATCAAAGTGGCGTGACGTAGGCCGCCGTTATGCCACCGTCGACGACGAACTGGGCGGCGGTCATGAACGATGCGTCGTCGCTTGCGAGGAACGCCACCGCGGCGGCGATCTCGGCGGGCTCGGCGAACCGGCCCATCGGCACGTGTACCAGCCGCCGGGCCGCCCGCTCGGGATCCTTGGCGAACAGTTCCAACAGCAGCGGCGTGGCCACCGGCCCGGGGCAGAGCGCGTTGACCCGGATGCCCTCGCGGGCGAACTGCACGCCGAGCTCGCGGGTCATCGCGAGCACGCCGCCCTTGCTGGCCGTGTACGCGATCTGCGACGTTGCAGCGCCCATCAGCGCCACGAACGACGCGGTGTTGATGATCGAGCCCTTGCCCTGCCGTTGCATGTGCGGGATCACGTACTTGCAGCAGAAGTAGACGCTCGTGGTGTTGACCCGGAGCACCCGTTCCCAGGCGTCCAGGCCGGTGACCAGGATGGAGTCGTCGTCCGGCGGGGAGATGCCGGCGTTGTTGAACGCGATGTCGATCCGGCCGTGCCGCTCCGCGACGCCGTCGAACAACGCCCGCACCTGGTCCTCGACGCTGACGTCGCAGGCCACGAAATCACCGCCCACCTCCTTGGCGGCCGTCGAGCCGGCCTCCTCGGAGACGTCCACGCAGACCACCCGGGCGCCCTCGGCGGCGAACCGGCGCGCCGTGGCGAGCCCGATGCCGCTGCCGGCGCCGGTGATGACCGCGACCCGGTCCTGCAGTCTCTCCACGACGCCCTCCCTTTCTCCGCGATCTTGGGGTTGTGGTTGCCCTTATGCCTGCTTCGGTTTCATTCGTACCAACCACAACTCCAATATCGCGGACGCATCAGTCCGTTGCGATGAACACGTTCTTGACGTCCGTGAAGCTCTGCGGGGCATCGGGACCCAGCTCGCGGCCGAGGCCGGACTGCTTCATACCGCCGAACGGAGTCCAGTACCGCACCGAGGAATGGCTGTTGACGCTGAGGTTGCCGGTCTCCACGGCCCGCGAGACCCGCAGGCCACGGCCGAGGTCGCGCGTCCAGATCGACCCGGAGAGCCCGTACGACGTGTCGTTCGCGAGACGTACCGCCTCGGCCTCGTCGCGGAACGGCAGCACCGACAGCACCGGGCCGAAGACCTCCTCCTGCCAGTGCCGGTCCCGCGTCGAGTGGGCCAGCAGCACGGTCGGCGGAAACCACCAGCCGTCGCCGTCCGGCGCCGCGCCGGTGAACGCCACGTCGGCGTCCCGCACGTAGGACGACACGCTCGCGCGCTGGTCCGCCGAGATCAGCGGTCCCATCTGGGCCGTCTCCCGGGACGGGTCCTCGACCCGGAACGCCCGCACCGCCGGCTCCAGCAGCGCCAGGAACTTCTCGTACGCCGTATCCTGGACGAGCAGCCGGGATCGCGCGCAGCAGTCCTGGCCGGCGTTGTCGAAGACGCTGGCCGGCGCGGCCGCGGCGGCCCGCTCCAGATCCGCGTCCGCGAAGACGATGTTGGCGCTCTTGCCGCCGAGCTCGAGCGTCACGCGCTTCACCTGCTCGGCGCAGCCGGCCATGATCGACTTGCCGACCTCGGTGGATCCGGTGAAGCAGATCTTGCGAACGGCCGGGTGGGTCACGAACCGGTTCCCGACCACGCTGCCCTTGCCCGGCACGACCGTGAACACGCCCTCCGGCAGCCCCGCCTCGAGCGCCAGCTCGCCGAGCCGGATCGCGGTCAGCGGCGTGAGCTCGGCGGGCTTGAGCACCACCGTGTTGCCGGCCGCCAGCGCGGGTGCGAAGCCCCAGCCGGCGATCGGCATCGGGAAGTTCCACGGCACGATGATGCCGACCACGCCGAGCGGCTCGTGGAACGTCAGGTTCACGCCGCCGGCCACCGGGATCTGCCGACCGGTCAGCCGTTCCGGCGCGCCGGCGTAGTAGTCCAGCACGTCGCGGACGTTTCCGGCCTCCCACCGCGCGTTCCCGATCGTGTGGCCGGCGTTGCGGACCTCCAGATCGGCGAGCTCGTCGAGATGGGCGTCCACAGTGGACGCGAAGCGTCGCAGCAGCCGCGCCCGGTCGCCCGGCGCCACCGCGCGCCACGCCGGAGAGGCCTGCTGCGCCCGTTCGATCGCGGCGTCGGTCTCCTCCGGCCCGTCAGCCGGAACGGACGTCAGCACGCCCCCGGTCGCGGGGTTGATCACCTCGGTCACCGCTCGATCCTGCCACGCCGCCACCTTTCGTTCGCGACCGCGGGGCTCGCCTCACACCCCGTCAGAGGCGCTCGAAGCCACGACGCAATTCCCAGTCGGTGACGGCCGCGTCGAACGCCGCAAGCTCGACCCGGGCCATGTTGGCGTAGTGCTCCACCGTCTCGGTGCCGAAGGCCGTCGTGGCGACCGCGCTGGTACGCCAGAGGTCGTACGCCTCCCGCAGCGTCGCCGGGACCCGTGGCGCGGTCGCGTCCGCATACGCGTTGCCGGCGAACTCATCCTCCAGGTCCAGCTCGTTCTCGAGGCCGTGCAGCGCGCCGGCGACCAGCGCCGCGATCGCCAGATACGGGTTGACATCGCCGCCGGGCACCCGGTTCTCCACCCGCATGCCCTGGCCGTGTCCCGCCATCCGCAATGCGCACGTGCGGTTGTCAACCCCCCAGCGCAACGCGGTCGGGGCGAACGAGCCCGGCTGGTACCGCTTGTACGAGTTGATGTTGGGTGCGAACAGCAGGCTGAACTCGCGCATGGTGGCGAGCAGCCCGGCCAGCGTGCGCTGGCCGGTCTTACTCAGGTGCCCCGGCCCGTCGCCCAGCATCGCGGACCGGCCGTCGCGCCCGCGCAGCGAGAAGTGGATGTGGCAGGAGTTGCCCTCCCGTTCGTTCGGCTTGGCCATGAACGTCAGCGACAGGCCCTCCTGCGCGGCGATCTCCTTGGCGCCGTTCTTGTAGATCACGTGGTGGTCGGCGCAGGTGAGCGCGTCGGCGTAGCGGAACGCGATCTCGTGCTGGCCGAAGTTGCACTCGCCCTTGGCGCTCTCCGGCTGCAGGCCCGCGCCGTACATCTCGTTGCGGATGCGCCGCAGCAGCGGCTCGACGCGGGCCGTGCCGAGCAGCGAGTAGTCCACGTTGTACTGGTTCGCCGGGACCAGGCCGCGGTAACCCTTCTCGAACGCCTGCTCGTAGGAGTCACGGAACAGAATGAACTCCAGCTCCGTCCCGGCGTACGCGGACAGGCCGTGCTCCGCGAGCCGGTCCAGCTGCCGTTGCAGGATCTGCCGCGGCGAGGCGAGAACGGCCTGCCCGTCGACGGTCTCCAGGTCGGCGAGCACCATCGCGGTCCGGGGATGCCACGGAACGCGCCGCAGCGTCGCGAAGTCCGGCCGCATCACGAAGTCGCCGTACCCGCTGGACCACGACGACATCGCGTAGCCCTCGACGGTGTTCATGTCGACGTCGACCGCGAGCAGGTAGTTGCATCCTTCACTGCCGCCGCTGACCACCTCGTCCATGAAGTACCGGCCGTGCAGGCGCTTGCCCTGCAGCCGGCCCTGCATGTCGGTCAGCGCGAGCAGCACCGTGTCGACGCTGCCGTTGTTCACCGCGACGTCGAGTTCTTCAAGGTCCATTCTTATTCCGCCGTCGGCATGGTCTGCTCCCCGTGCGCCGCCTTGTCGATCAGGTTCTGCCGCGGGCCGGTGAACCAGTTCTTTGCGCTGGCGAACCACCAGATGGCGGCCGCGCCAACCACGATCAGCACTGCCACGATCGTGTAGTTGAACGTGATCGCGGTGATCGGGCTCGCCGTCGGCAGGATGAACAGGATGCAGATGATGATCACCCACACGATCGCGATCCAGCCCACCGGCGCGCTCCACCGGCCCAGGTTCCATGGTCCGGGCTCGAAGTCCGGCTTGCGCCGGCGTAGGAACACCGGAGCGACGTACGCGATGTAGAGGCCGATCACCGCGATCGAGGTGGCCGCGAGGTATGCGGTCGTGTTCCACAGCGACGGGAGCACCAGCAGCGTCGACAGCGTGACGCACAGCCAGATCGAGTTGGTCGGCGTGCCGGTCCGTGGATTGACCTGCCGCCAGATCCGCGAGCCGGGCAGCGCGCCGTCACGGGAGAACGCGAACGACATCCGCGAGTTGGCCGTGACCGACGCCATGCCGCAGAACCACTGCGCCACCATGCAGATGAACAGCAGGAACGTTCCGAGGTTGTGGCCGACCGAGTCGATGAAGATCTGCGCGGGCGGCAGACCCAGGTCGGTGGTGCGTTCGGCCTCGTAGTCCTGGATCGCCCACGTGATCGCGAACAGCAGCACGAAGCCGGCGATCACCGAGACCACCACGGACATGACGATGCCGCGCGGCGCCGCCCTCGACGCGTCGTGCGTCTCCTCCGCCACGTGCGCCGAGGCGTCGTAGCCGGTGTACGTGTACTGCGCCATCAGCAGGCCGAGCAGCACGGCATAGAACCCGGCGCCGGCGAACGTGAAGCCGGTCTCGTTCTTGACTTCGAACAGCACCTCGGAGATCGGCTTGTGCTGGTCCGGCACGATCGCCAGCACCACCACGATCACCGCTACGCCGACGAGATGCCACCACGCGCTCACGTCCGACAGGATCCGGACCAGGCTGACGCCGAACGTGTTCAGCAGCCCGTGCACGATGATGATCACGAGGAAGATCAGGAAGGTCTTGAGCGCGGTGACCTCCATGCCGAACGTCAGGCTCAGGAACGCCGACGTGGTGATCGCCGCGCCGAAGTCGATTGCTGCGGTGACCGCGACCTCGCCCAGGAAGTTGAACCAGCCGACGAACCAGGCCCACGCGGCCTTGTTGCGCTGGGCTAGCGCCGCGGCCCACCAGTAGAGCGCGCCGGCGGTTGGGTAGGCCGAGCACACCTCGGCCATGGCCAGCGCCACGAACGTCACCATGATGCCGATGAACAACCAGCCGAGCACGATGGCGAGCGGTCCGCCAGCGGTCATGGCGATGCCGTACGAGGTGATCGCGCCGGCCAGGATGGAAATGATCGAGAACGAGACCGCGAAGTTGGAGAAGCCGGACAGCCGCCGGTGCAGTTCCTGCTCGTACCCGAGCTGTGCGAGGCGCTCTTCGTCGGTTCGGGCAACGGGTTCAGTGCTCATACGTCTCCCTTGACCAGGGGTGACTGTGACCCAGGCCACCGCCTGCCGGTGATGATCTCCGCATTCGCGACGCGCGTCAATGAGCCCGCCTGCCAACCCGCGACCCCGGGGTCCGTGACTGCCCCACTCCCCCGCGACATCGGAGCTGTGGCCAACCGCCCCCATTACCTCCGCGATCTTGGAGTTGTGGCCACCCCCAAGACCTCCGCGATCTGGGAGTTGTGGTTCCCCTTATGGAGGTTATGCCCGGATTTATGCCAGCCACAACTCCAAGATCGCCGGGACAGGACCTGGTCCGAGATCGCGGGAGGGGTCGGCGGGGAGGG
>DATBGW010000021.1:0-9231 GCA_036557765.1 Actinoplanes sp. | reverse complement strand
CGCTGAGGGTGGTGCCCCGAAGATCCACCGCGATCTCGCCGCTGAGGGTGGTGCCCCGAAGATCCACCGCGATCTTGGAGTTGTGGTTGCCCTTATGCCCGTTCCCTGCCGGTCTGTGCCAACCACAACTCCAAGATCGACGTAAAGGGAGAGACGGGGTGTGAGTGTTTCTTCACACGTACGAAACAACCCGTGACGAGCCGGAAATCGCGCATGGACCATGCGCGAAACCTCCGCCAGTCAGGCTTCCGCCGGAACCGGCCGACAGGCGACGCTGCCCGGCCGTACTGGTAATGCTCCGGTCACATCCGCGGAGCGTACGCAGCACACCATCCGGAAGGAGGCAGCGTGGAGATCAACACCGGCAATACCGCCTGGTTGCTCCTGTCGTCTGCGCTCGTTTTGCTCATGACTCCGGGGCTGGCCCTGTTCTACGGCGGCCTCAACCGGTCCAAGGGCACGCTGAACATGATGATGATGAGCTTCTCGTGCATCGGAATCATCTCGGTTCTGTGGGCTCTCTACGGATTCACCCTGGCGTTCGGAACGAACGGCAGTTCCGGCCTTAACAACTTCCTCGGCAGCTTCAGCCAGTACTTCGGTACCGGCACCAGCTGGATCGGTGAGGAATGGCTCGTCGCGGGCGCCAAGACCGGCATCCCGACGTACGTGTTCATGGTGTTTCAGATGATGTTCGCGATCATCACCGTGGCACTGATCAGCGGGGCGCTTTCCGACCGCTTGAAGTTCGGCGGCTGGATCCTGTTCGCGCTCGGCTGGTTCACGCTTGTGTACGTGCCGGTCGCCCACATGGTCTGGGGCGGCGGCCTGATCGGCGCCAAGATCGGCGCGCTGGACTTCGCCGGCGGTACCGCGGTGCACATCAACGCCGGCGCCGCAGCGCTGGCCGTGGCACTGGTGCTCGGCAAACGGATCGGCTGGCCGCGGGAGAACATGCGCCCGCACAACGTGCCGTTCGTGGCGCTGGGCGCCGGCCTGCTGTGGTTCGGCTGGTTCGGCTTCAACGCCGGCTCCGAGCTCACAGTGGACAGCGTCACCGCCGTCGCGTTCGTCAACACGCAGCTCGCCACGGCTGCGGCGCTGGTCGGCTGGTGCCTTGTCGAATGGCTGCGGGACGGCAAGCCGACGCTTGTCGGCGCCTCGTCCGGCGCGGTCGCCGGCCTGGTGGCGATCACCCCGGCGTGTGGCTTCATCGCCCCGCTGCCGGCAGTGCTGCTCGGCCTCATCGCCGGTGCGCTGTGTGCCCTGGCGGTCGGCCTGAAGTACCGCTTCGGCTACGACGACTCGCTCGACGTGGTCGGTGTCCACTTCGTCGGCGGCTGGATCGGCTCGCTGTTCATCGGCTTCTTCGCCACCACCGGAGTGAACGCGGTGGCCGCGCGGGAGAGCCTGTTCTACGGCGGTGGTCTGGACCAGCTGTGGCGCCAGTTCCTCGGTAGCGCCATCGTCACCGTCTACTCGTTCGGTATCGCGGCGTTGCTCGCGCTGGCGCTCAAGGCCGCCAAGGTCTTCCGGGTCGGCCCGGACGCCGAGGTCGGCGGCATCGACATCGCGGACCACGGCGAGAGTGCGTACGACCTCGTGCCGGCCGGAGGCTCCGGCGGCGGCGGTGCGTTCGCCATGGCCGGCATCGGGGCCCCGCCCACCGTCGACGCTGACGCCCCGTCGGTCAGCGAAAAGGTCGCCGGTTAACGTCTATGGAAGGACTGAGCATGAAGCTGGTGACCGCGGTCATCAAGCCGTACCAGCTCGACGCGGTCAAGGAGGCCCTGCACGCCCTCGGCGTCGCCGGTCTCACCGTGAGCGAGGTACAGGGGTACGGGCGGCAGAAGGGACACACCGAGGTGTACCGGGGTGCCGAGTACACGGTGGAGTTCCTGCCGAAGATCAAGGTCGAGGTGCTGACCGACGAGATCGACGTCGACAAGATCGTGGACGCGGTGGTCACCTCCGCGCGTACCGGCAAGATCGGCGACGGGAAGGTCTGGGTGACGTCCGTGGAGGACGTGGTCCGGGTCCGGACCGGTGAGCGCGGCCTCGACGCGCTGTAATGTCCCAGCACGTGGTGAGTGCGCCGCCGGTTCCGCCGTCGAGGCCGTCCGGCGGCGCGCTGCCCGTGCTCCGCGACCACCTCGGCGCCGCCGCCCGTTCCGCGCGGGCGGCGGCGCTCGACGCGTGGCTGGCCCGTCTGTTCCCGGCGCACCTGACCGGCGTGAGCCTGATCGCGGTGGGCGGGTTGGGGCGCCGGGACTGCGCACCGTACAGCGATCTGGACCTGCTGCTGCTGCACAACGGCACGGCCGGCATCGACCGCGTCGCGTCCGGACTGTGGTATCCGATCTGGGACGGTGGGCGCGGCCTCGACCACTCGGTCCGTACGCTGCCCGAGGCGCTGTCGGTCGCCTGCGACGACGTCAAGGTCGCGTTGGGGCTGCTGGACGCCCGGCACCTCGCCGGTGACCACACCGTGTCCGCCGAGCTCATCACCGCCGCCTCGGACCAGTGGCGGCGCACCGCCGTGCGCCTCATGCCGCAGCTCCGCGAGCTCACCGCGACCCGCTGGGCCACGCACGGCGAACTCGCGTTCCTGCTCGAAGGCGACCTCAAGGAAGCGGCCGGCGGCCTGCGGGACGTCACCCTGCTGCGCGGCATCGGCCGGGCCGGCGTCGCCGACACCATGCGTCCGGCGGTACGGGCGGCGAACCTGCGGCTGCTCGACACCCGGGACGCGCTGCACCTGGCGGTGGGGCGCCGGGTGGACCGGCTGGTGGCGCAGGAACGCGCCGCCGTGGCCGACCTGCTCGGACTCGACGACGGGGACGCGCTGTTGCGGCGCGTGGCCGGCGATGCCCGTACCGTCGCGCACGCGCTGGACGACGCGTGGCGGGCCGCGGACCGGCTCCGGGCGAATCGCCGCCGCGGCGCCCCGGCGGGCCCGCCGGGCCGGCGGCCGATCGCCCGGGACGTGGTCGAGCAGGACGGCGAGTTGGTGCTTGCCCGGACCGCGATCGGCCCGGTACCCGATCCGAGCCTGTCGCTGCGCGTCGCGGCCGCGGCCGCCACCGTCCAACTGCCGATCGCGCGGGCCACCTGCGAGTGGCTTTCGGCGTTCTGCCCGCCGCTGCCGGCCCCGTGGCCGACGGCCGCGCGTACGGCCCTCATATCGCTGCTCGGCTCCGGCGCCGGGCTGCTGCCCACCTGGGAGACGTGCGACCGGTACGGCCTGATCGACGCGTGGCTGCCGGAATGGGCCCGCATGCGCAGCCTGCCGCAGCACCACCCGGTGCACCGGTTCACGCTCGACCGGCACCTCGTGCAGGCCGCGTACGAGGCGACCGCGTACGCCCGCGAGGTGGACCGGCCCGACCTGCTGCTGCTCGGCGCGTTCCTGCACGACGTCGGCAAGGGCCTGCCCGGCGACCACAGCGTGGTCGGAGCACCGATCGCCGCCGAGATCGCCGCCCGGATCGGGCTTGCGCCGGCCGATGTCGCGACCGTCGCGAAGCTGGTCCGGCTGCATCTGCTGCTGCCGGACGTTGCGACCCGCCGGGACCTGAGCGACCCGGTCACGATCTCGACCGTCGCCGACGCGGTCGGGGACGCCGCCACGCTGGACCTGCTGCACGCGCTCGCCCGCGCCGACTCGCATGCCACCGGCCCGGCCGCCTGGTCGGACTGGAAGGGGCGGCTCATGTCCGAACTGGTCCGGCGCGTACACACCGCGCTGGACACCGGCGCGCTCCCGGCACCGCCGTCGCCCGATCCGGAGCTGCTGTCCGCGTCGCTGCCCGCCGTGCACCTGTCCGGGGATCGGGTCGCGGTGGCCGCCGCGGACCGGCGGGGCCTGCTCGCGGCCGTGGCCGCCTGCCTCGCCATGCACCGGCTCGAGGTGATCGCCTGTGACGCGTCCGCTGTCGACGGCCGGGCGATCGTGGAGTTCGGCACGCAGCCCCGGTACGGGTCACCGGCCGACCCGGTGGCGCTCGCCGCCGACCTGCGCCGGGTCGCCGCCGGCGACGTGTCGGTCACCCAGCGGCTCCGGGCCCGGGCGATGAGCACCCGCGGGAACGCCGCATCCCCGCGGGTGGTGTGGCACCGGGAAGCGGCCACCGACGCGGTGGTGCTCGAACTGCGCGCGGCCGATTCGGCCGGACTGCTCTACCGGGTGGCCACCGCGCTGGACGAGGCCGGGGCGGAGGTCCGCGCGGCGCGCATCTCCACACTGGGCGGCGATGTGGTGGACGCGTTCTACCTGGTCGGTGCATGGGCCGACGCCACCGCCCGGGACCGTGTGGAGTCCGCCGTCCTCGCCGCCGTCTAACCCCCTCGCCGATCTTGGAGTTCTGGTTGCCTTTTCGCGGCCTTGCGCCCGATTCATTCCAACCACAACTCCAAGATCGCGGGGGAAGGGTCCTTGTGACGTTCATCGCGGGAGGCGGTGATGTCCGTCGCGGGGAGGCTCGGCGTTACCGGGCGGCCGGTGGCTCGTTGGCTCTGGGAGCGGCTAGCCGGAGGGGTGCATGCGGGAACCGAACGTGGCGTCCGAGGCCCTGCTGGACGACTACGTCACCGCGATCGGCTCTCCGCTCCGCACGGCGCTCGCTGCTACGGCGATCCGGAACCGCTCCGTCGCGGCCCGGCACCTGCTCGCCCGCGCCGCACTCGGCACCGCCGGAACGCTGGCGGATCTGCTCACCGCCGCCCGCGCCGGCGACCGGCGATGGTTGTCGCGCATCCGCAGCCGCGTCGACGCCGGCGTCCTGTGCGCGCTCGCCCAGACCATCGCGTTGCAGGACCTGGAACCCGACGACCGTACCGACGCGCTGGCCATCTACGACCTGGTCCGGTCCACGTTCGGCCCGGAGGCACTGACACCGGCGAATCAGGGACTCCACGCGCAGTTGGCGCTCGCCGGGAATGCCGAACGGGCCCGCCGGCTGCTGGACGCGTACCGGGGGATGACCGACACGATCCGCGCCGGCATCGAGGTCGATCTGCTCAACCCGTTCGTGGCGGCCCGGCCCGCGGAGCCATGGCTGACCGTCTTCGGGCAACTGTTGCCCGAGCCGCGGCCCACGCTCGGCGGCCCGGCCGCGCCGGCGCCGTTCGATCGGCTGACCTGTGATGCGGCGCGGCCCCGCGTCGAGGCACCGCACCGCGTGTCGGTGGTGGTCACCGCGTACCGGCCGGGCGATGGATTGATCACCGCAGTGCGGTCCATCGTCGGACAGACCTGGGCGAACATCGAGGTGGTGCTCGTCGACGACGGGTCGCCGCCGGAGTTCGACGCGGTGCTGGCCCGTGCCACCGCGCTGGGCGACCGGATCCGGCTGGTCCGGCTACCGGCCAATGCGGGCACCTACGCGGCCCGCAACGCGGGACTGGACGCGGCGGCCGGCGAATTCGTGGCGTTCCAGGACTCCGACGACTGGTCCCATCCGCGCCGGCTGGAACTGCAGGTGCAGCCGCTGCTGGAGAACCGCCGCCTGGTCGCCACCACATCGGACGGCCTGGCCGTTACGGAGGATCTGCGGGTCAGCCGGCTCGGCATCCGCAGTGGACGACTGAACCCGTCATCGCTGGTGTTCCGGCGGTCGGCGGTGGTCGGCCGGATCGGCTACTTCGACCACGTGCGCAAGGCCGCCGACTCGGAGTACATCGGACGGATCCAGGCCGCGTTCGGGCGCCGGTCGGTGTCCCATGTGGAGGACGGGCCACTGGCGCTGATCCGGCTCTCGGCGGACTCGCTGTCCCGTGCCGAGATCAAGGCACATTGGATGCATCCGGCGCGGGTGGCGTACAGCTCGGCGTACCTCCGCTGGCATCGTCTGATCGCGCGCGGCGATGCGCCGCCGTACCGGCCGGCCGACGGCTCCGACCGGCCGTACGCGGTGCCCGCCCACCTCACCACCCGGGGCGTTCGGGCGCCACGCGGCTACGACGTCGTTCTGGTCGCCGACTGGCGGTTCTGCGAGACCGCGCAGCTCACCGCGATCGACGAGATCCGGGCGATGGTGGACGCCGGCCTGCGCGTCGGCATCGGGCAGCTGGAGTCCTACCGTGGCGTTCAGTTGCGCCGGGCCGCGCTCTGTACGCCGATCCAGGAGCTGATCAACGGTGGACGCGTGGATCAGGTGCTGCTTGCCGACCGCGCGGACACCGCTCTGCTTCTCGTCCGGCAGGTGGCGGCCCTGCAGTTTCCACCGGCCGGCGGCACCGGGATCCGGGCCGGGCGGGTGGTCGTCGTTGCCGATCGGGCGCCGGTCCGCGGGGACGGCGCCGACCGGCGATACCTCCCGGCGGAATGTACGACCGCGGCCCGCCGGCTGTTCGACGTCGAACCGCTCTGGTGTCCGCAGGACGCGGGCGTTCGCGCTTCCTTGCGTACGGTCGAGCCCGGTCTCGCCATGACGGACACCGACCTGCCCACCGTGGTCGACGTCAGCGGCTGGGTCGCCGAGCGCGCCGCGGCCGCCGACGTACCGATCATCGGGACCGATCTGTGCGACGCGGCCGCCTGGCCGGCCGACGCCGACGACGCGGTCCGCGTTCATCGCCGGCTGGCCGGCACCGATGTCCGTATCCGTCTGCCGGACCGTCCGAAGTGGAAGATGGACGTTCCGGCTGAGTGGCTGGCGTATGCCGCGGCCGACCTCGGGCCTCGGCCGTTCCTGCACCAGCTGGACTTCTACTGTCATTTCCCGCATCCGCGCGCGGCCGAGGTGTTCTCCCGGCCGGCGCTCGAAGCGGCCGGACTGGGTTGCGTCGTGGTGCTGCCGGAGCGGTTCGCGGCGCTGTACGGCGATGCCGCGGTGTACGCCGAACCCGGCGCCGCCGCGGCGGTCCTGGAACGTTACCGGGCCGATCCCGAGCGGTACGCCGAACAAAGCCGCCGAGCCCGCGCCGTCGTCGCGAAGGCCCACCACCCCGGTCTGTTCGTCGATCGGATCCGGAAGTGGTTGCCGTAACGGCCGCCGCGGCGGCCGCGTTAGGCGAAGATGTGACACCAGATCGTCTCGCCCGCTTCGGCCGCCGGCAGTCCGCGCGGCTGCACAGTCTGTCGTCGCGGCAGGCGGTCGGCCTGCTGCTGATGGGCGCGGTCTGCCTCGGCGTCGCGGTGGCCTCCGCCACCGGCCACGCCGCGATCGCCACGTCGTTGCTCGCCGTGCTGCTCGCCGGCGCGCTCGCCGGTGTCGTTCACCTGTCCCGCCGGATCGGTGGGCTGCACCGGGCCAACCAGGCCTCGGTGCGGGACCTGCGGGTGGTCGTGGACCAGCTCCAGCGCCGCGTGGTGGCGGCGGTCGAGAAGGAACGCCTCGCCGCGGGCGACCGGCACCAGGAGTTGAGCGACGCGCTGGCCCGTACCGAACGGCTGGCCGGGCGCGGTGGCGACCTGATGCGCGAGCAGAACCGGGAGATCGAGGCGGTGTTGCAGCTGTTCCAAGCCGTCTCGCCGCGGGCGCCGATGCCTGCCTCCGGTGCCGCCCTCAACCCGTCGGACCTGCTGGGACTGCTGCACATCGTGCGCCGGCGGCAACCCGAGCTGGTGGTCGCGCTCGCCGCCGGGGCCCTGGTGGTCTGGCTCGGCTATGCGGTCGAGAAGGCCGGCGCCCGGCTGGTCGCGGTCCACCACGACCGGGAGACCGCGGACCGGACGCGTGACCTGGTGCTGTCCCACGGCCTGACCGCCGTCGAGGTCATCCACGCGCCGATGACCGATCTGACCGTCGACGGAGCGACGATCGACTGGTACGACGTGGACGCGCTCGAGGATCTGCGCGACATCGACATGTTGCTGGTCGACGGGCCGGCGAGTGCGCTGCCGCCGGCACTGCACGTGCTCGGGCGGCGGCTGGCGCCAGGCGCCGCCGTGGTGGTGGACGATCCGTCGGCCGCGGGCGACCGGACCGCGCCACGGCAGGGCGCCGGCGCGCTCACCCCGGAGCGCCGCCTGCTCGGCCGCTACACCGCCCTCACGTACACGTCCCCGATGGCCCCGATCCGCACCTGACGGTCCCGCGATCGCCCCCCTTTCTCCGCGATCTTGGAGTTGTGGTTGGAGCGAATGGGACGCAAAGCCGCGTAAGGGCAACCACAACTCCAAGATCGCGGGGAAGAGTGAGGCGGGAAAAGGGCGACCCCGCCGCGGGGGACGGCGGGGTCGCGAGCGGGCGTCGGGGGCGCCCGCAACGGGTCCTCGGGGGTGGACCCGAAACCTACTTGGAGCCGAAGTCCTGGGTGAAGTACGGCGTGCCGTTCGCTGCGTACACGGCACCCACACCGACCGACTTGGCCTTGCAGTTCACGATGTTGGCCTTGTGCGCCGGGCTCTTCATCCAGGCGCTGACGACCTGCGCGCCGTCGCGGTAGCCCCAGGCGATGTTCTCGGACAGCGGCGCGCTGTACCCGGTCGCCTTGACCCGCGTCACGAAGCTCGAGCTGGCGCTGCCCACGTGGCTGAAGGTTCCGGTCCGCGCCATCCACGCGCTGTGGTTGCGCGCGGCCCGGGCGAGGTTGACGTCCAGGCGCAGCGTCGGGCAGCCGACCTTGATGCGCCAGCGGTTGGTCCAGTAGTTGATGTCGGTCTGCATCTGGATCGTCGTCGGTACGGCGGCCTCGGCCGGCGACGCCACGACGACCGCGCCCACGAGGGCGGCGGGCACGAGCGCGAGCAGAGCCAGACGGCGGGCGATCGACGAACGCATGCGGTTGCCCTTTCGGAGACATCGCCTGGTCCGTGTGCCAGGCTCGCCGTCTCCGATCGACGGGCGTTGCGCGTGCGTGATGCTTGTTGAGGTGCGTGCTCGGGGTGCTTGCGTTGCCGGACGGTTGGGGAGCCGCCGTGGGTTGCCGCTCGGGTGCCGTTTCGGCGCAGAGAGTCCCCGCGAACCCGGAAGAAGCCCCGAACTACCCGATCAGCGTTGCGATCCGCTCCGCGTACAGCTCCGGGGAGTGCTGACGGCGCACAAACGCGCGTCCGCGTTCGCTCTGCTCGCGCAGCGCGGCCCGCCGTCCGTGCCACGCCCGTACGGGGTCGGTCGTGTCGTACGGAGCACAGTAGACGGCGGCGTCGCCGAACGCCTCGGCGAACGGCGGCGGCAGCACCGCGACACACCCCGCCGCCAGCGCGGTGAGGACCTCCGGGTCCGGGTCGGTGTGCTGCCCCCCAGCGGGCAGCGGCAGGTAGTAGTCGAGCTGATAGAGGAAGTT
>DATBGW010000020.1:0-14035 GCA_036557765.1 Actinoplanes sp. | reverse complement strand
CCTCGGCCACCGCCCGCGTCGTCCGCGTGTAGGTGGCGTGGAAGAAGCGCCGCAGGTCGCCGGCCGCCGCCAGCCGGTCCTGTTCGGCGTCCATGCCGGCCAGCAGATCCTCGATCCGTTGGTATGTCATCGCCGCTCCGTGCGTCGGTACAGCAGGGCGGGGACCACGACGACGAGAAACGGCACGATCGCGTATCCCACCGCCCGGATCAGCGGCAACACGCGGTCGTCGTGGGTCACGGTCTCGACGGCCATGCTGATCATCATCGCCGAGGCCGGGCCGCCGGCCCATCCGTCGCGCGGGTGGTGGCCGAGCTCTCCGGAGTATGGGCAATGCCAAATCCCCCGCCGATCTTGGAGTTGTGGTTGGAACGAATCGGATCAGAGGCCGCGAAAAGGCAACCACAACTCCAAGATCGCGTGGGTTGGACGGGATCGGGCGGGTACAGATGTCTCATGGACGCCGCCGACCGTTCCCTGGGCCTCCGGCTGGCCGTGGCCGCCGTGCTGGCCATGGTCCTGCTCGTGCCGTTCGCGTTGCTCTGGGCATTCGTCGCCGGTGACTGGGCGCCGCTGCACGGCCTCGACGCCGGTGTGACGAACGGCCTGCACGGGTTCGCGCTGGCGCATCCCGTCTGGGTAACGGCGATGGCCGGGTGGAGCTACGCGTTCGATCCGAACGTCTGGCGGCTCGGCGCACTGGTCCTGGTCGTCTGGCTGTTCCGCCGTGGCGCGGCGCCGGTGGCCTGGTGGGTGATCATCACCATGACCCTCGGCGGCGTGCTCGGCGCGCTGCTCAAGCTGCTGGTCGGCCGCGACCGTCCGGACCTGCTGGAACCGGTGGCCCGGGCGACCGGCTTCTCGTTCCCGTCCGGGCACGCGCTGAACAGCGCCCTCGGCGCGGGTGTGATCCTGCTCGTGCTGTTGCCGTTCACCGTCGACCGGCCCGGGCGCCGGGTGGCGCTCTGGGCGGTCGTCGTCGCGGTGCCGCTGGTCACCGGCGTCTGCCGGGTCGGCCTGGGCGTGCACTGGACCAGCGACGTCCTGGCGGGTTGGCTGCTCGGTGTGGCGGTAGTGGCGACCACCGCGGCGGGTTATGAAGCGTGGCGGCGGCGCTCCGGCCGGCGGCCGGTCGACGTCGCGGGCGAGGGCGTCGAGCCGGAGATGGCCGGCCGCGCGTAGCGCGAGCCGCGTTCGGGTAATGCGCGGCCATGTCCGCCGTCGCGCTCCAGTTCGGCAAGCGCATTCTGCTGCCGCTCGTCGTCCTCCTGCTCCTCATGATCGGGCTCGGCTTGCTCGTCACCAAGGTCTGGAACCACGCGTGGCCGTTCACCGTCGAGGACAGCGTCAACCGCGAGCTGGCCGGCGATCGCAACGATGTCGGCAACGGCGTCTCGGGATTCTTCAGTACCGTCGGCAGCACGCCGGTGATCATCGGGGTCACCGCGGTCGTCGCGATCATCCTGCGGCTGACGCTGCACCGCTGGCGCGAGGCGCTGTTCCTGTGCGCCGCGGTGAGCGCACAGGCGATCGTGTTCTTCTTCGCCACGCTGGCGATCGACCGTGCGCGGCCGAACGTTGCGCACATGGACAAGTCGCCGCCGACGTCCAGTTTCCCGTCCGGGCACACGTCCGCCGCGTTCGCGCTCTATGTGGGTATGGCGCTCGTGTTGTCCATGCTGGTCCGGCGTACCTGGCTGAAGGTGCTCTGCTGGGCGTTGATCCTCGTCCCGGTGTCGGTGGCCATCGCCCGTCTGTACCGGGGCATGCACCATCCCAGCGACGTCACGGCGTCCTTCCTCAACGGCACCCTCTGCATCTTGATCATGGCCACCGCCGTGCTGAACCGGAATGTCTCCTGGTCGCGTGCTGTTCCTGATAAGGAGACCGAGAGATCCGGAGACCTCAATGGCAGGACAGCAGCTTGATCGACCGCACCGCGTCGTGATCGTCGGCGCCGGGTTCGGCGGTCTCTTCGCCACCAGGGCGCTGCGCCGGGCTCCGGTCGAGATCACTCTCATCAACGGGACGGCGTACCACCTCTTCCAGCCGCTGCTCTACCAGGTGGCGACCGGCATCCTGTCCGAGGGCGAGGTCGCGCCGACGATCCGGGAGGTGCTGCGCCGGCAGGCAAACGTCGACGTCCGGCTCGGCACCGTCACCGACATCGATCCGGAAGCGCGACGCGTGTCGGTGACCGCGCCGAGCCTCGACTACACCGTCGAGTACGACACGCTGATCGTCGCGGCCGGCTCATCGCAGTCGTACTTCGGCAACGACCAGTTCGCCGACTTCGCGCCCGGCATGAAGAGCATCGACGACGCGCTGGAGCTGCGTGCCCGCATCTTCGGTGCGTTCGAACTGGCCGACCTGCAGACCGACCCCGAGGCGGTGGAGCGGTTCCTGACGTTCGTCGTCGTGGGCGCCGGCCCGACCGGCGTGGAGATGGCCGGACAGATCGCCGAGCTGGCCCACCGTACGCTGCCCGGCCAGTACCGGCACATCGACCCACAGCGGTCGCGGGTGATACTTATCGACGCGCTGCCCGCGGTGCTCAGCACGTTCGGCGACCACTTGTCGACGCGGGCGCTGCGCCGGCTGCACCTGCTGGGTGTCGAGGTGGAGCTCGAGACGAAGGTGGTGGGCGTCGACGCCACCGGCATCGACGTCGAGACCAAGCGCGGGCGCGAGCGGATCGAATCAATGACGAAGATGTGGGCCGCCGGCGTGGCCGCGCCACCGTTGGCCGCTCAGTTGGCCAAGGCCACCGGCGCCGAGACCGACCGGGCCGGACGCATCAAGGTCAACCCGGACTGTACGGTGCCCGGCCATCCGGAGATCTACGCGGTCGGTGACATGATCGCGCTCGACAACCTGCCCGGCGTCGCCCAGGTCGCCATCCAAAGTGGACGGCACGCCGCGGACCAGATCAAGCGTCGGCTCGCCGGCAAGGAGACCGGCCAGCCGTTCCGCTACTTCGACAAGGGCAGCATGGCGACCATCTCGCGGTTCTCCGCGGTGGCCAGCGTCGGCCGGCTGCGGCTGTCCGGGTTCGCCGGCTGGCTCGTCTGGCTGGTCGTGCACCTGTTCTATCTGGTCGGGTTCAAGAACCGGCTGACCGCGGTGCTGCACTGGGCGGTGAGCTTCCTCGGTCGGGGGCGGTCCGAACGCGTGTCGACGTTCCAGCAGGCGTTCGCCCGCACGGCGTTCCGCGAATACGGCGACCCCTTCGAACGCCAGCGCGCCACCCACTGACAGCTCATCAAATCCCGCGACCCCTCAGCGCCTCTTCGTCGATCTTGGACTTATGGTTGCCCTTATGGCACGCTTGTCCGACTTTGTGCCAACCACAACTCCAAGATCGACGAAGAGGTGGGCGGGTCGCGATCGCATTTCTAACGGCGTAGCACGACGTCGAAATTGACCGTACGGAACGGGTTGGGCAGGCCCGCCTCGGCCGCGCGCTCGGCGTCGTCCACGAGCGGAAAGTCCCGCACCAGGCTGTCCTTGACGCCGAAGACCGCGTCGGAATCCAGATACGGGGTGCCGGCGACGAACACATGCGTCGTGACCGACTGATACCCCTCGGACGCCACGAGAAAGTGGATGTGCGCCGGCCGGTACGGGTGCCGTCCGGACGCGCTCAGCAGCTCGCCGACCGGCCCGTCATCGGGAATGGGGTAATGGCGCGGCACCACCGTCCGGAACCAGAACGTCCCGTCCGCCGCGGCCGTGAACAGCCCCCGCAGGTTCGACTCCGGCTGGATTCCCGGCTGCTGCACGTCGTAGAAGCCGTCCTCGCTGGCCTGCCAGACGTCGATGGACGCGCCGCCGAGCAGTTCGCCGTCCGGACCGGTGACCCGTCCGGTCACCAGACACGGCTCACCCTTGCCGTCCAACGAAATGGAGGCGCCCAGCTCGCGCGGTGGCGACTCGACCATGTGGAACGGCCCCAACACCGTGGATTCGGTGGCACCGCCGGCGCGGTGGTTGATCGTCTCCACCAGCATGGAGACGCCCAGCACGTCGGAGAGCAGCACGAACTCCTGGCGGACGGCGTCGCATTTCTGGCCGGTGGCGGTGAGGAACGCGATCGCCGCCGCCCATTCCGCCTCGGTGAGCTCGACGTCCTTGACGAACGCGTGCAGGTGCCGGACCAGGGACTGCATGACCCGGCGCAGCCGCGGATCCGGTGTACCGCCGAGGCTCGCGGCCACCACCTCGGCCGACCGCTCCTCGCTGAACCCAGCTTCAGAAGTCATTCCCCGATTGTGAACCGAGGTCAACTCACCCAGGTGGGATGCGCCCGGACGAAATCCGCCACGGTGTCGTCCCGCACCGCCCGCAGCAGCTGCCGGCTCGTGCCGTCGAGGATTTCGACGCTGCCCACGCCGGGCACCGTACGGCTGTCGAAGTGGCCGTCGTTGGTCTTCACGGTGACCAGGTGGTCGGGATCGACGGTGCGCATCGCAAACGCCCAGTCGTCCAATGAGATGCCGCCGTCGTCCACGGTCATGGCCCGCCCGACCGCCGACAGCAGGCCGGGCAGGCGGGTCGGCGAGGTCAGGCCGTCGTGCACCACTGCCGTCAACACCGCCTTGAGGAACTGCTGCTGGTGGCGCTGGCGCCCGTAGTCGTAGTCGGCGTTCGCGAGCAGGTCGCGCTGCCGGACGAAGTCGAGCGCCTCGGCGGGGGTGAAACAGTGGTTGCCCTTGGTATAGACGTTCGGCGTCACGCCCGGAACCTTGTACGCGATCGTCCCGTCCGGGTGCGTGACGTAGGGCTTGGCGGTCCGGCCGTCCGCGGTGTGCCCGACATGAATGGACGTGGTGGTCTCGTCGACGTACATGCACACCTTGCCGAGGACCCGCACCACCTGCTCGAAGCCCTGGAAGTTGATGATGGCGCCGGCATCGGGCGTGATCCCGGTCAGTTTCCGCACCGTGAGCGCGAGCAGTTCGAAGCCGTGCGACAGAGCGGCCTTGCCGGTCAGCCCCCGGCTGCCGTACGCGAAGGCTGCATTGATCTTGTCCCTGCCGCCGCGGTACGGAACGCTGCCGTTGTCGTACGCCGGGATGCTCACGTAGGTGTCCCGTGGCAGCGAGACGAGGTAGCCCCGGGTGTGATCGGCCGGTATGTGCAGAATGATGATCGAATCGGATCGGCTCGGCTGGCTCGGGTTCTGGCCGGGGCGGGTGTCAAGGCCGACGAGCAGGATGTTCTTCGGTCCGCTCACCGTCGGGCGCTGGCGCTGTGCACCGGCCTTGACCGTGCCGAGCAGGTTCTGCTGGTTGATGCTGCGCGTCGCCGTCGCCAGTACCATCCGGGACGCCACGACGGTGCCGCACCCGGCGATCAGCAGCACCGATCCGACGATCAGGCACCACCGCGCCCAGCGCGGGGCGCGGCGCCGTCCGGTGGTGTTCTGCGGCACGTCGTCACAGTGCCCGGCTCCGGTGAGAATGCGATGACAGGCGGATGGCAGGTTACTGAAAGGTTGGGTGCCGCATGCGGGCGTGGCAGGTTCAGGCACCGGGTCCGGACATCGGCCGCGCGGTGCGCCGCGTGGAGATGCCCGATCCGCAGGCCGGCCCGGGCGAGCTGCTGGTGGCGGTGGACGCGTGCGGTGTCTGCCGCACCGACCTGCATGTCGCCGCCGGCGAGCTTCCGGTGCACCGCGCCTCGGTGGTGCCCGGGCACGAGGTGGTGGGTCGCGTCGCCGAGGTGGGACCGGGCGTCACCGGGTTCCGGCGCGGCGACCGGGTCGGCGTGGCGTGGTTACGGGAGACCTGCGGCCGGTGCCGGTTCTGCCGGTCCGGGCGGGAGAACCTGTGCCCGAAGTCGCGCTACACCGGCTGGGACGCCGACGGTGGCTACGCCGGATATACCACCGTCCGGGCCGACTTCGCGTACACCCTGCCGGACGGCTACCCGGTGGCGGAGCTGGCACCGCTGCTCTGCGCCGGGATCATCGGGTACCGGGCCCTGCGCCGGGCCGATCTCCCGCCCGGCGGCCGGCTCGGGATCTACGGGTTCGGGGCGTCGGCGCACCTGACCGCACAGGTCGCGCTCGCCGAAGGCGCCACGGTCCACGTGCTCACCCGGGGTGTTCGCGCCCGGCAGCTGGCGCTGGCGCTGGGCGCTGCAAGCGCGGGCGACGCGTACGACATGCCACCGGAACCGCTCGACGCGGCAGTGCTGTTCGCCCCGGTCGGCGGCCTCGTGCCGCCGGCGCTGCGGGCCCTCGACCGCGGCGGCACGCTGGCGATCGCCGGCATATATCTCAGTGACATTCCAGCGCTGAACTACGACCGTGACCTGTTCCAGGAGCGCACGTTGCGCAGCGTGACGTCCAACACTCGCGAGGACGGCCGGGAGCTGCTGGACTTCGCGGCGAACCACCGTTTGACCGTGGCGACCACGCCGTACCCGATGGTGGACGCGGGCACCGCGCTGACCGACCTGGCCGCCGGCCGGGTCAACGGTGCGGCGGTGCTGATTCCCGAATGACGGTCGAGACCACCCGGCCCGACGCGGTGACACATCGAAGCCGGAACGGCATCGCCGGAACCGGCCGGACGGCGAACGAGCCGGTCTCGTCGACGGGTGTCGTGACGACCGCGCCGGATGCCGGGTACGCCGTGACGGTGCCCGACTGGGCAGGCCGCAGCCGGCCCAGGACAGCGCCGGCGGTGATGTCGATCTCGAGACTGGGCGGTGGCCGGTACGCGGCCTTGCCGAGCTCGACGAATCGCGAAGGCACGGCGTCCGCCTCGCGCAGCGCCTCCCGGAGCGACGCGAGGAGATCGTCGTCGTTGCGCCAGATGCTCACGCGTGTCACCACCTCTCGGCCGTTCCGCCCTGGACCGGCGAACGCCAGGCACTGTCGCCGATCCGACGGTGCCCGGTGTGCTGCCTATCATGCCGTCCGGAGCATCGCGGATCCGCAGCACGTGCTGCGGTGATGGTGCGCTCGCCGTTGATAAGGAGGTGACCGGGCCGCCGCAGATACATCGACGACTGCGGTATCTGAACGAAGGCGGTCACCTCCTAGTAGCCAAGTGCTACTCGAAGGAGCGGACCATGGCACAGGTTGCGACGACCGCTGGCGGTTGGGTCCGGCGCCGGTCGGCATCGGACGCGTCGGCGCGCGGAGCGTACTGGCAGCACGTCGTACTGAGCCGCGTGGCGTTGGCCCGCAACGACCTGGAGCAGGTCCGGGCGCGGAAAACCATCGACGATGACGCAGCCCGCGGGATCGACGGACTGCTGGGCACCGCGGAACATGCGGCCCGGCGGCCCGGCTCCCGGGTACGGCTGTGGCTGAGCGGCAGCGCCATCAACCGCGCGTTCGTCAACCTGCACGCCGCCCAGGTGCTGCTGGCCAAGCATCTCCCGGACGAGCGGATCGACCTTCAGCTGCTGTCCGCGATGGCGCGCGTGCGCACGACGATGCCGCCGACCGCCGAACGCCGCGAGGACCTGGAACGCCGGTACACCGAGGCGACCCGCGCCGACACGGCGGACGGCCGGCTCAAGCGCTGGGTGCTGGAGAAGGCGATGGAGTGGAGCTACGCCACCACCGACGCCCAGTACGCCCGGCTGCGCAGTTTCCGCAACATCCTGTCCGGGGTGTCGATCGCGGTGCTGGCGTTCGCGATCGGGCTCGCCGTGATGGGCCTGGTCTGGCCGGAGACGTTGCAGTTGTGCTTCGGCTCCAGCGGCCAGGTGTGCCCGACCGGTACCGGGCCGTCCGCGAAGGACGCCCTGGTCATCGAGGTGCTCGGCGCGGCCGGCGGCGCGCTCGCCGCGGTGCTCGCGGTCAGCAAGATGCAGGGCACGTCGACGCCGTACAGCGTTCCGCTCGCGCTGGCCATGCTGAAGCTGCCGTTCGGCGCGTTGTCGGCGCTCCTGGGCCTCGTGCTGATCCACGGGCGCTTCGTGCCGGGCCTCACCGACCTGGACACGTCCGGGCAGATCCTCGCGTACGCGATCGTGCTCGGCATCGCGCAGCACCTGGTGACCGCGCTGGTCGACCGGCGCGGCCAGGAGTTGCTCGCCGACATCCCGGGCAAGCGGGCCGCCCGCACCGCGACCCAATCGACCACTCCCGCTCCCGCTCCACGGTAACCCCCCGCGATCTTGGGGTTGTGGTTGCCCATACGCCCGCTTCGCGGGCATTCGTGCCAACCACAACTCCAAGATCGCCGAGGAGGGGACGGTTTGGCGGTACGGGGGTGTGGGCACGGGGAGCGGGTGGACGGCGGGTGGCTCATCGGCGGGCGCTACCGGCTCCGCGACCGACTCGGCGCGGGCGGCATGTCGGTGGTCTGGCAGGCCCGTGACGAGGTGCTGGACCGCGACGTCGCGGTGAAGGTGCTCGCCCCCGCGCTCGCCGAGAATCCCGAACTGCTGCGCCGCATCCACGCCGAGGCGCGCGCCGCCGCCGGCCTCCGGCACCCCAACGTCGTCGGTGTCTACGACTACGGCGAAACCGAGGACCGCGGCCGCACCGTCCCGTACATCGTGATGGAACTCGTCAGCGGCCGCTCCATGACCGAGCTGCTCAGCGGTGGCCCGCTGCCGTGGCGGCTCGCAGTGCTGATCGCCGCGCAGGTGGCCGCCGCGCTCGCGTCGGCGCACACTCACGGCATCGTGCACCGCGACGTCAAACCCGCCAACGTGATGGTCACCGCGGCCGGCGTCAAGCTGGTCGACTTCGGCATCTCGGCCACCGTTGGAGACGCCGACATGTCCGAGGGCCAACTGCTCGGAACGCCGGCGTATCTGGCGCCCGAACGCCTGGACGGAGGTCACGTCCGGCCCGCCACCGACGTGTACGCGCTGGGCCTGCTGCTGTTCTTCGGCCTGGCCGGCCGCCTCCCGTGGGAGGCGTCCACCGCCACCCAGATGCTGAAAGCGCACCGGTACCGTGAGCCGCCGCCGCTGCCGTACGTTCCGGATCTGCCGCCGGAGGCCGCGGAGCTGTGCCGCCGCTGCCTCGCCAAGCGTCCGGACGACCGGCCGACAGCGGCGGTCGCGGCCGAGACGCTCGGCGAGATCGCCGGCCTGCCGCCGGCGTCGCTGCTGTTGGGCGCGACGTCGCCGCCGCCGGGGGAGGACACCACGACGATCGATCTGCCCGGCGCCTTGTCCACGCGATTCGACCAGGGGCGCCGGCGCCGGACCGCCGTGCTCGCCGGCGGCGTCGCGGCCGCCCTTGCCGTCGGTGGGCTCGCCGCCTGGGCTGGGTTGCGTCCGGACCGGACCACGCCAACTGCGATGGCCGCCCCGGAGCCGGTCCGGGTCGCGTGCACCGTCCAGTACGCCCTGCGCAGCGCCGTGAACGGCCGCTCCTCGAACGCGGTCACCATCCGCAACACCGGTTCCGCGCCGGTAGCGGCGTGGCGGCTGAGCTTCACGCTGCCGGATCAGCAGCGTCTGCTGCGCGGCTGGACCGGTCGATGGCAGCAGTCCGGTCGCTCGGTGCAGGCGCTCGGCGGCGCCCTGCCCGCCGGCGGCAGCATCGCGACCGGCTTCGACGCCGCGTATCGAGGTGTCACGGCGCTGCCCGCCGCGTTCGTGCTCAACGGCACCACCTGCGCGTCCGTCCTGTCCGTGCGGGGGCAGAGCACCCCCACAGCGTCGGCGCCGACCCGCTCCGCCGCGAAGCCCGCGCGGCCGGCGAAGGCTGCGCCCGCCCCGGCGAAGGCCGGCGGCAAGGCCGAAGGCAAGGGGAAGGGCAAAGGCAAGGACGAGTCAGGACACGGCAAGGGCAAAGACTGACCCGGCACCCAAGCGCTCAGTGGTGGGCGTACGGTGCCGATGTGCCGGTTATGAGGCTCCGCGTCCACGACCGCTCGGCGTGGCGGTTGTTCCTGGCCTATGCCGCGGCGAGCCTGGTCCCCGTGGTGTTGCTGGGTCTGGTGTTGTCATTCGCGCTCGCCGCCGAGGCCCGCGATCGCGGGCTGGACGAGGGCCGCAGGCAGGCCACGCTCGTGGCGCGCACCGCGGTTGTGCCGCTGCTGGACGGCCGCAGCCTCGCGCTCCCGCTGTCGGCGGCCGAGATGGCCGCGCTGCGACGCTTGACCGACCAGGCGGTCACCGCCGGCCACGTCGTTCGGCTCCGGCTGCGCGATCCGTCCGGCCGGGTGGTGTTCTCCGACGACGGCTCCGGATTCGGCGATGCCACCGAGGAGGACGAGGTCGCCGAAGCCGCCCAGGGGTCGGTGGAGGCGCACCTGACCCGCCTGAACACCGACCGTAACGACACCGGGCCCGCCGGACAGCGCGTAGTGGAGGTCTACCTGCCGCTGAGCATCGGCGGGACGGTGATCGGCGTCCTGGAGATCTACCTCCCGTACGGTCCGATCGACGCCGACCTCAGCGCCGGCCTCCGCACGCTCTATCTCGTCCTCGGAGTCGGTCTCGCCGCGCTGTGGGCGATCCTGGCCGCGGTCTCCGCCTCCACCATGCGCCGGCTCCGGCAGGCCGCCGAACGGAACGCCTACCTGGCCGACCACGACACGCTGACCGAGCTGCCGAACCGCACGCTGTTCCAGCGGCGCGCGGCCGCGGCGATCGAGGCGGCCCACCGCGACGGCGGATCGGCCGCGATCGTGGTCGCCGACCTCGACCGTTTCAAGGAGGTGAACGACACGCTGGGGCATCACAACGGCGACGCGCTGCTGCGGCAGTTGGGCGAGCGGCTGGCCGGTCAGGTGCGCGCCGGCGACACCGTCGCCCGGCTGGGCGGCGACGAGTTCGGCCTGGTGCTTCCGGCGGTCCGGGAGGACGAAGTACGTGCGCTGCTGGAGCGGCTGAGCGCCGCGCTCGAGCGCGAGGTGACGGTCGGCACGTTGCCGCTGTCCGCCGAGGCCAGCTTCGGGTACGCCCTGGCACCCGCGGACGGGACCGATGTGGACACCCTGCTGCGCCGCGCGGACGTCGCCATGTACCTGGCCAAGGAGAGCCGCAGCGGGCACGCCCGTTATGACAGCGTGCGCGACCACTACGACGCCGGCAAGCTGGCGCTGGTCGCGGAGCTGCGCCGTGCCATCGAGGGTGGCGAGCTGGTGTTGCACTACCAGCCCAAGGCCTGGGTACGGTCCGGCGAAGTGTGCGCGGTGGAGGCACTGGTCCGGTGGCAGCACCCGCAACGCGGGCTGGTGCCGCCGGCCGCGTTCCTGCCGGTCGCCGAGCAGACCGGGCTCATCGAACCACTGACCCGCTGGGTACTGCGCACCGCGCTGGAACAGGTCCGCCGCTGGGGCGCGGATTTCGGGTCCCTCACCATGTCGGTGAACATCTCGGCACGCAATCTCAGCCGGCCGGAGTTCGCCGAAACGGTGCTCGGCGCGCTGAACTCAGCCGGCGTGCCCCCGCACCGCCTGGTCCTGGAGATCACCGAGACCGCTTTGCTGGCGGATCCGGAGACGGCGGCGCACGTCCTCGGCCTGGTCGCGGCCGCCGGTGTCCGGGTGAGCATCGACGACTTCGGGCAGGGACACACATCGCTGGGTTATCTGTCCACATTGCCGCTGCACGAGCTGAAGATCGACAAGAGCTTCGTGGCCGACCTGCCGGTCAACGCCGGACACGCCGCCATCGTCCGGTCCATCGTGGAGCTGGGACACAACCTCGGCCTGCAGGTGGTGGCCGAGGGCGTGGAGACCGATCAGATCGTCGACGTGCTCGCCGCGGCCGATTGCGATATCGCGCAGGGATACCTGCTCGCACGGCCGATGCCGCCGGATCAGGTGCCCGGCTGGCTGGCGGCACACCGGACGCCGGTCCCGGCCGCGCCGCCCGGATAGGTGGCCGGCTTCGACGTGACCTGTGTCGGTGAGTCGATGGCGCTGGTGACGCCCGACCCGCCGGCGCCGCTCGCGCAGGGCGGCCCCATGCGGCTGGACGTGGCCGGCGCCGAGTCCACCGTGGCCTGTTACCTCGCCATGCTGGGTGCCCGGGTGGCCTGGGCGAGCCGGGTCGGCGACGACCCGTTCGGTGCGCTGGTGCGATCCCGCGTCGCCGGCTTCGGCGTCGACACATCCATGGTGGAGGTCGACCCGGACGCCCCGACCGGCGTCTTCTTCAAGGATCCGGGCGAACGCACGGCGGTGTACTACTACCGCGCGGGCTCGGCCGCGTCCCGACTCGGGCCCGATCTGGTGCCCTCGCTGTCCGGGCTCGTGCACCTCAGCGGGATCACCCCGGCGCTGTCCGCGTCCTGCGCCGACCTGGTGGAGGCCGTCCTGGCCGCGGCGCTGCCGGTAAGCTTCGACGTCAACTACCGGCCCGCCCTGTGGCCGGTCGCGCGGGCCGCGCCGGTGCTGGCGCGGCTGGCCGGCAGTGCCGACATCGCGTTCGTCGGACTTGACGAGGCCCAGACGTTGTGGGGGACCGCCACCGCGGAGGACGTCCGGGCGCTGCTGCCCACGGCCGGCGTGCTGGTGGTCAAGGACGGCGGGAACGGCACCGTCTCGTTCGGACCGTCGGGAATGGTGTTCGTCGCTGCGCCGGCCGTCGACGTGGTGGAACCGGTCGGCGCGGGTGACGCGTACGCCGCGGGCTATCTCTACGGTGTGTTGCACAACCTGGCCGAGCCCGCTCGACTGCGACTGGGGCACCTCGTGGCCGCCGCGGCGCTCCGGGTGACCGGCGACGTGGGCGTGCTGCCGCCGGTCGCCGAGCTGCTCGAGTCGCTGTAGGTCAGTGCCAGCGCGGGGCGCGCCGGCCGTCCAGAGTGGGCTTCCAGTCGGCGCTGTCGCGGCTGTCCGCGGTGTGGTCGGTCGCCGCGGCCAGCGCGAGCAGAAGGAAGAAGATCAGAACGGCGATTCCCATGATGTTCACCTCGATTCCCTTTCTGTTCCAAGCCTGCCCCAGAACGACCGCCGCGGAAAGTGGCAGTGATGCCATACATCTTCAAAATACTGCCAGTACGGCGTAGGCTGGCCGCATGTTGCGTTCCGTGGCTGTCATCGCCCTGCCCGACGTCGCCGTGTTCGAGCTCGGCGTGCTGTGTGAGTTGTTCGGATACGACCGCAGCGCGGACGGCCTGCCGGCGTACGACTTCGCGCTCTGCACGCCGGACGGCGGCCCGGTCCGCACCCATGCCGGCTTCACCATCACCCCGAGCCACGACCTCGGCCCGGTCGAGCACGCCGATCTCGTCGCCATCGGTCCGTACGACATCGGGCAGGAGCCGCCCATCGCCGTCCTGGACGCGCTTCGCCGGGCGTACGATCGCGGCGCCTGGGTGATGAGCGTGTGCACCGGTGCGTTCGCGCTCGGCGCGGCCGGCCTGCTGGACGGTCGGCGCTGCACCACGCACTGGCGGCACACCGACGAGCTGATCGCCCGGCATCCGGCCGCCAAGGTCGACCCCGACGTGCTGTATGTGGTCGACGACAAGATCCTCACCAGCGCCGGCACGGCCGCCGGCGTCGACGCCGGGCTGCACCTGATCCGGGAGGAACACGGCTCCGCGGTGGCGACCATGCTGGCCCGCCGGATGGTGGTGCCGCCGCACCGTGACGGGGGGCAGGCGCAGTTCATCGAGACGCCGGTCGGCGCGGTCGAGTGCGAGACGCTGCAGCCGGTCCTGGAACGGGTGCTGGAGACACTCGGTGAGCCGCACACCGTCGACACAATGGCCGATCTGGCACACATGGCGCCGCGGACGTTCGCCCGCAAGTTCCGGGCCGAGACCGGAGTCACCCCGCACGACTGGCTGACCGGCCAGCGGATGCTGCTGGCCCGGCGCCTGCTCGAGGAGTCCGACCTCGGTGTGGACGCCATCGCGGCCCGTGCCGGGTTCGGCAGCGCCGCCACGCTGCGGCACCACTTCGGGCACCGGCTCAGCACGACGCCGCAGGCCTACCGCGCGACGTTCCGCACCCGCGCCGCCTGACGCCCGCCGCCGTCTCCGCCGCCTGCCCCCTTCGCCCCCGACCCTCGTCGATCTTGGAGTTGTGGTTGCCCTTTTGCCGCTTCTCGACCTATTTATGCCAACCGCAACTCCAAGATCGACGGA
>DATBGW010000019.1:0-12383 GCA_036557765.1 Actinoplanes sp. | reverse complement strand
GGCGAGGGCCAGACGGTGGCGCTGTCCGGTGCGCTACTGGTGAGCCGGCCACGGCGGCCGGCGCTCTCCGGCGCGACGCCGTCCGAAGAGCCGTCGCTGTCCGACGCGACGCCGTCCGAAGAGCCGTCGCTCTCCGACGCGACGCCGTCCGCCGCGTCGTCGCTGTACGGCGCTTCGCCGTCGCTTCCCGACGCTTCGCCGTCGCTTCCCGACGCGGAGCCCGCCGCTGCGCCGGTGGGCGCCGGTACGCGCGTGCTCGTTCCGCGGCCCGGGATCGCCGCGGATGCGCAGCGCGCGTGGCAGGCCGCCCAGGCGGAGGAGGCGACCCAGCAGGCCCGGCCGGAGGTGGCGTCGCGGCTGGCCGACGTGGCGGCCCGGGTCGCGGACCTGGTGTCCCGGCAGCCCGTCGCGGTGTCTGAGATGGACACAGTGGAGAACGCCGTGCCGAACACGAATCTGGCGGAGCGCACCGAGCTGCTCCGCCGTTCGGCGGTGCGGTTCGCGGCCAACTCCGGCCGCAGCCGAACGGGCCAGCGCCATCCCGGCGTGACGTCCCGCGGCAACCGCCCCGGTTAGTCAACTCCCCCGCGATCTTGGAGTTGTGGTTGCCCATATGTCCGTTCAACGGGCATTTGCTCCAACCACAACTCCAAGATCGCGGCGGATCTTCACCTACCTGCCGACCGGCGGTGATTGCCTACCGAGCGACGGCACGAAGCAGCTGCCGTCGGCGATGCGCTGGTCGTGCACCTCATGCGCCTCCCGCAGCAGCCGCATGAGCTCGTCCTCCGCGCGGATGCGTGCCCGGTACTTCTCCGGGAGCCGGCGCAGGTTCGCCTCTTCGTTGAGCAGACGGTGGAAGATCTCGTCGCAGTACGCGGGATCGGTCTCGACATCGAGGAACTCGTGAGCGTGCCGGCGCGCCGCGGCCACGTACATCTGCGCCCGGCCCTTCGGGCTGCGCAGTGACACCACCACCGTCACCACCAGGACGGTCACGATGATCGCGAGCGAGAGGCCGGTACTGATCTCGACAACGTCGATGGGCTCGCCACCGTTGATGAACGGCACGTTGTTCTCGTGCATCGCGTGCAGGACGAGCTTCACGCCGATCAGCGCCATGATCGCCGCCAGGCCGTACGACAGGTACACGAGCCGGTCCAGCAGCCCGTCGATGAGGAAGTACAGCTGCCGCAGACCCAGCAACGAGAACGCGGTGGCGGTGAAGACGATATAGACGTTCTGGGTCAGCCCGAAGATAGCCGGGATCGAGTCCAGCGCGAACAGGATGTCGGTGCCGCCGATCGCCACCATCACCAGCAACATGGGCGTCAACATGCGACGGCCGTCGACGGTCGTGAAGAGCTTGTCCCCGTCGTACGTCTGGGAGGTCCGCAAAGCCCGGCGGGCGACCCGGATGATGATGTTGTCCGGCGGCTCCTCGTCTCCGGACTCGGGCCGCAGCAGATTGCCGGCGGTGATCAGCAGAATCAGCCCGAAGACATAGAACACCCAGGCGAACGAGTTGATCAGCGCCGCACCGAGGAAGATGAACGCGGTCCGGGCCACCAGCGCGACCACGATGCCGAACAGCAGCACCTTCTGCTGATCGGCCCGCGGCACCTTGAAGCTGCCGAGCAACAGCAGGAACACGAACAGGTTGTCGACCGACAGCGCCTCCTCGGTCACGTAGCCGGCGAAGTATTCCGTCCCCATCTGCGCGCCGCCGAACAGCCACACCCCCACCCCGAACAGCAGCGCGAAGGACATGTACAGGGCCGTCCACCGGGCCGCCTCGCGGATCGACGGAACGTGCGCCCGGCGTACGTGAAAGAAGAAGTCGAACAGCAGCAGCCCCGCGATGCCGACGACGGTCAGCAGCCAGACCATGCCGGACACGGTGTGCATGACCCTCAATGCTAGGCACTACCACTGAGTCTCTCCGCGATCTTGGAGTTGTGGTTGGAACGAATATGGACACAGCATCCATAAGGGCAACCACAACTCCAAGATCGCGGTGGTCCTTCAGCGACGGGTCGACCGGAGCTGCGATGGGGTCAGGAACAGTGCGTCGCGCAGGTCCGCGTCCCGCAGGTCGGCGCCGCGCAGATCGGCGCCGGTGAAGTCGGCGCGCCGCAGATCGGCCCCGCGCAGGTCGGCGCCGATCAGCAGCGCGCCGCGCAGGCTCGCGCCACGCAGGTCGGCGCCACGCAGATTGCAGCCGATCAGGTCGGCGCCGCGGTGGTCCGGCTGACGCCCGAAACCCGCCCGCGCCAGAACGCTCGCGCGGAGCAGCAGGGGATTGACCCGGTTCCGGAACGCGTGCAGGTCCACTGCGAGTAACTGCTCCGGCGTTCCGCCGCTGACCCGCTCGGTCTCCTCGAGTGCGGCCCGCAGGCGGGGATGGACCGGGCTCGCGGCATTCAGCTTCAGCGCTTCGGTGAGATACCACGCCAGCTCGTGCAGCTGCCGCAGGACCGGCAACAACGCGAACATCCGGCCGGCCAGGTGGCTGTAGGAGCGCCAGTCGGCCCCGCCGAACGTGCCCTGGACGAGATGCTGACCCGCTCCGAAACAGTCGAAGACGGCACAGCCTGGAAAGCCCCGCTCGGCGAGGTGCTCATGGATGTCGCACCGGAAGTCGCCGCGCAGATGCGGGCACGGTCGCCCGGCCGGCTTGTCGATGGCGAAGTCCGACGACTTGGCGAACGCGGGGGCGACGCAGCAGAGACCGGCGCACCGCGAGCAGTCGGCGGTCAGTTCCAGTGGCATGACGCCGCCAGGCTACCGCGCGGGCTGGACCAATCGGTCAGGAACACCGTCCGTAAGGACAAATGACTACCCAAAGTTACATATCTTAGCCTGGTACCTCCCGGATGCCCCTTTTGAGTTAAGGACGCGATATGCACGTACCGTCCCCATCCCGCGCCCGGCGGCCGATCGCCGCTGCCGCATTACTTGCCGCCGCCGTCGGACTCGGCAGCCTGGGCCTGGCCGGCCCGGCCGCCGCCGCTACCACCCCCACGATCAACGCGCCGGCGTGGCGTACCGGCTTCGGACCGATCACCATCAGCGGTACGGCGGCGCCCGGTGCGACGGTCACGCTGATCGAGGCCGCGTACGTCTTCCGGACTGACATGAACCCGGCGATCAACTACTCCACCGGCGATGTCCTTCGGACGGTCGCCGACAGCACCGGCCACTACTCGCTCGAGCGGGACCTCGACTCGGGGTTCGTCTTCGCGGTAGAGGCCGACGGTGTCCGTTCGCGCACTATTACTGCGAGTATTCGGGTCATGCCGTGGATTACGCTCAGTTCCACCAGCGGCGGAACCGTCAACGTCGGCGTGGTCGCGGATCCGGGCCAGCCTGGGCTCCCGGTCACGGTGCAGCT
Source organism: Actinoplanes sp. (assembly GCA_036557765.1). Classification (GTDB taxonomy): domain Bacteria; phylum Actinomycetota; class Actinomycetes; order Mycobacteriales; family Micromonosporaceae; genus Actinoplanes. The sequence goes on along the minus strand of DATBGW010000019.1, from coordinate 8,989 downwards.
CGCCGGCACGTCCGCCGCGCTGGCATCAGGTGTCACCGGCGAGGGCGGCTCCTACTCCGCGGTGCTGACCGGACAGGGCACGGCGACACGGCAGTACCGCATCACCGTGGGCGGCGACCCGTCCAACGCGGTGCTGGAGAACTCCACCACGATCGACAGCAACGGCGACGTGGTGGTCCCGCCGCTGACGACGCCGGGCACGACGCCCGCCCCGGCGACCCCGACGACGCCCACCACCCCGGCGCCGGCTGTGGTCAAGCCGGGCGACATCCAGTTCACCAAGATCGTGTACAACTCGCCCGGCGCCGACACTGCCAGCAACACGAGCCTGAACGGGGAGTACGTCCGTCTGACCAACAAGACCACGCGAACGATCGACCTCAGGAACTGGACCGTCCGCGACGCGGCCGGACACGTCTACCGGATCTCCAGCACGCACCTTCTCCGCGCGGGCAAGACGATGTACCTGCACACCGGCAAGGGCACGAACGGCCGCCCGGACAGCGCGCACCGGTACTGGGGACGCACCGGCTACATCTGGAACAACGGCGGCGACACCGCGATCCTGCGGACCAGTTCCAACCGCACGATCGACTCCTGCAAGTGGGGCGCCGGCAGCGGCACCACGTACTGCTGACCCCACCGCGATCTTGGAGTTGTGGTTGCCTTTATGCGGACTACGTCCGCATTCGTGCCAACCACAACTCCAAGATCGCGGCATAGGTGTGTGGGGGCTGGCCACCAGGGCGGCCGGGAAACCTTCCGGCCGCCCTGGTGGCGTACCGTCTGCCGGCTGCCGCCACCCGGCCGGAGGCTGAGCGGGACTCGCGACTCCCTGGAGGATGACATGTCCCGTACCGAGACGATCACCCCGCCGACCCGCACCGCGCCGAAACCGCGCGCCGACGTCCGCACGTTCTGGCGCGTGCTGCTCGCCGTGATCGCACCGCTCCCGATGCTCGCGAAGGGCATCTACTACCTGATCAGCCCGGTGCCCGGCGACGCCGACTTCGCCACCGCCTCGCGCGCGTTCGCCGACGACCCGGGTCTCGCCGAGACGCTGCGCATGCTCGACGTCGTGTTCTGCGTGCTGCTCATTCCGGCCGTGTACGCGGTGGTGTGGGCGGCCCGGCGCGGCGCGCCCAGGTTGACCACCGTCGGCGGGTTGCTGTCCCTGACCGGGTGTCTGGCCGGCTTCGGCCTGATGGGCGGCATCACCACACCGCCGTACCTCACGGGCGTGAAGGGCATAGATGCGAACGCCATGCGCGCACTGGAGGTGGTCACCGAGAACGACCCGGTCTACCAGGTCGCGTCGCTGCTGTTCATCGCGGGCATCGTGCTGGGTCTGGGTCTGCTGGGCGCCGCGCTGTGGCGTAGCCGGGTCGCGCCGGCCTGGTTTGGCATCGCGCTGCTGCTCGGCGGCGCCACCCACCCGTTCATCCCGGGCAGCGTGGGCCAGGGCATCGGCCTGCTGGTCGCGGCGGTCGGCTTCGCCGGCGCCGGCCTGGCGTTGCTGCGCACCCGCAACGACGACTTCGACCTGCCCCCGGCGTAAGACCTCGATCTTGGAGTTGTGGTTGGCTCAGACCGGTATGAACCCGGCATAGAGGCAACCACAACTCCATGATCGCGGAGGTGTTTCACCCAGCGCCGCGGTACTCAGGCGGTGCCGGTGTAGGCGGCGTAGGTGTTGTCGGCCAGCGTCCGGGCGCGCTCCGGATCGGTGCCGTCCGCGATGTCCGCCTCGGCCCACGCGTCGCTGCTGAGCTTCATGAACTGCTTACCGTCCTCGGTCGCCGCCCAGGCCGCGCCCTCCTGCGGACCCATCGCCGACGTCGGATCGGCAACGTAGTTCGCCAGCCCGAACATGCCCATGTCCCAGCCGACACCGACCGCGCCGGGACCGAACTGGTCCGCGAACTCGTCGGCCACGTGCGCCACGTGCTCCAGCTCGAACCGGGTCCGGCCGGCGTCCTGCGGGGTCAGGCGTACCTCGATCCAGCTGACGTTGCCGCCGTACTCCCAGGTCGCGGCGTACGAGTGCGGCCGGTCGCAGCGGGTGATCGTGCCGCCGGCCTGCCCTTCGAACTGGTAGTGGCCGCCCTCCTTCAGGTCGCCGGACACCGGTAGGAACCAGCGCGGGATACGCTCCGGGTTCGTCACGACATCCCAGAGATCGTCGATGTCGGTGTCATAGACCTGGCTGATCGTCAGCACTCGGGCCTCGCCGGCCTCCAGCACGCGGCTGCCGAGCGTACGGCGCACGGCGCTGATCTGTTCCTTCGTGTCAATCATGGGTCTCTCCCTCGGTGTCCGGTGGAACGTCGCGGCCGGCGCCGCCGGTGAGGCGACGCCGGCGCTTGCCGCGAGCAACTTCGGTGGCCATCGCGGCCATGTGCGGAGTCCAGTAGCGGCGGAACCGCGACAGCCACGCGTCCGCCTCGCGCAGCGCGGTGTCGTCGACCGAGTACAGCCGGCGAGCGCCGTCCGAGCGCACGGTGGCGAAGCCGTTGTCCCGCAACACCTTGAGGTGCTGCGACACGGCGGGCTGAGAGACGCCGAACTCGGCGCGGATCACACCGGTGACGGCGCCAGAGCTCTGCTCGCCCTCGGTGAGGAGCTCCAGGATGCGCCGGCGAATCGGATCGCCGAGCACATCGAACGCGTGCATGGGGAGAGAGTATCAGGTACGCCTTATTAAAGGCCAGGCTTATTTGCGTACGCCCGAAACGACGAGCATCTCGCACGGCGCCTCGAATCCGTCCGGCCCGTCGAACTGAGCGAGCGCTTCGGCGATCTCCGCCCACGCCGCCTGCCGTTCGGCTTCCGGCAGACCCGACAGCATCTGGTGCAGAGCGCCGAACGACTCCCGCTCGAATCGGAGGCACTCCTGCGAGCTGGCCATTCGCAACGGTGACGGCACCGCCTCGACGGTGACGTCGCGGAATCCCGCCTCGGTGAGCGCCGCCTCAGCGACGCCCGGTGCACTGAGGCTGAACGGGCCGGGCTGGCCCGGCACGGGCGGCGGCAGCTGGGCACGACGGCGGATGATGCCCACCGGGATCGCGAAGAATCCGTTGCGGTCCGCGGTGGAATAAACCACGGCCGAGATGCGTCCCTCGGGACGGAGGGCCCGCCGCATGCCGGTGAGCGCAGCCTGCTGGTCCGGGAAGTAGATCAGCCCGACACGGGAGATGACCGCGTCGTACGCGGCCTCGTCGACGTCGAGGTGTTCGCCGTCGAGTTCCCGGGTGGTGATCGTGGTCAGACCGGCTTCGGTGCTGACCTTTGCAGCGTATTCCAGGATGGTGGGCGATATGTCGGTGGCGACCACGTGGCCCGTCGGGCCGGCCCGCCGGGCCGCTGCAATGCTCTGCCCGCCGGCGCCGGCCGCCACGTCGAGCACGCGGCTACCGGTGGTGACGTCCGCGGCGTCGAGCATCCGGTCGGTCGCGACTGCCAGCCAGTTCTCGATGACCGGCCCCCACCGGTGCCACGCCTCGGCGGCGTCCTCCCACTGGGTCCGGGTTGTGCTCTTGTACTGCTCCGGATCGAATGCGCTGGTCATGATTCCCTCCGCGGCAGATTGTCGGCGATGACATCTGGTACGGGCTAGAGAGCGTCGAGCTTGCGCCAGAAACCGCCTAGCATTTCGGTGTGCCGGCTTTCGTCGGCCGGTCCGCACCGCTGGCCCGGCTGACCGCCACCTACCAGGCCCTCGCGGCGCCGCCCGACCGGGCGCTATCCCCGTGGGCACGCCTGGTGCTGGTCACCGGCGAGGCCGGCATCGGCAAGACCTCGGTCGTGACGCGGTTCGCGGGACAGGTTGTCGCCGATGGCGGCACGGTGGTGTGGGGCAGTTGTTGGGACGGTGACCAGGCACCGGCTTGGTGGCCGTGGACCCAGGCGCTGCGGACATTGCTTGCGCAGGGCGACCACCTGACCGATGCGGTACGGCCGGAGCTGGCCGCCGTCCTGCCGGAGCTGGCGACGAGCCCGGCGATGGCCGGGACCGACGCCGCGTCCCTTCTGCGTGTGTTCGAAGCGGCCGGTCACCTGTTGAGCCGGGCCGCCGCCGACACGCCGGTGATGGTGGTCCTCGACGATCTACATTGGGCGGATCGATCCACTGTCGACCTGCTCCGGTACATCGCCCACCGTCCACAGTCGAGCGGACTGATGATCGTCGGCGCCTACCGGCCGAACGAATTGGCTCCGGACGTCGCCGGCGCCGTGGCCGACGTGGCAACCGCCGCCGAACTGGTACCGCTCTCCGGACTGTCCGCCGGCGAGGTGGCCGATCTGGTACAGGCCGTCGCCGGGACCGCGGCACCACCGCATTGGGCCGCGCTGGTGCACGAGCGCAGCGGCGGCCATCCGTTCTACGCCCGGGAACTGTGCCGGCTTCTCGCCGCGACCGGGACCGCCGCCGACGTGCCGGCAGCCGTACGTGAGGTGATCCGCCACCGGCTGGCGCGCCTGTCCGGCGCATGCGCCGGTCTTCTGGATGCCGCGGCGGTCGCCGGCAGTGTTCTGCTCCCGGACGTGCTCGCCGAGGTGGCCGGCGAGGACACCACGGCGATCGACGCGCTGGCCGCCGAGGCGGCCGCCGCCGGCATCCTCGCCGTAGCCGAGAACGGCGACGGTCCGACCGCGTTCGTTCATGATCTTTATCGGGAAACGATCTACACATCGCTTCCGCCCGAGCGCCGGCTGGACCTGCACCACCGGGTCGCCATCGCGCTGCGGCACCGGCGGGAGCGGGGATCACCGGTGTTCGCCGCCGAACTCGCCCACCACTTCACCGCAGCCGTCCAGACATCGGGCACCGCCGATGCGCTGACGTGGGCCCTCGCCGCGGCGCAAGCCGACACCGCGCGGTGCGCGTTCGTCGACGCCGCCGGCCACCTCGCCAAGCTGCGGTCGGCACTCGCGGCCACCGGTCTGGCGCTGCCCGACGCCGATGCCGTCGGCCTGCTCACCACCGAGGCTGATCTGCGGCTGCGGTCCGGCGACGCCCCACACGCACGGGCGTTGCTCGACACGGCGTGGATCCGCGCCACCAGCGTCGGCCGGCCCGAACTGATCGGCGACGTCGCACTTGGCCTGGACCGGATCGACGCCCGCTTCGCCATGCCGCGCGCCGACCTCGTCGCCGCACTCACCACCGCCCGCACGGCGCTGACGGGCACCGGGACGACAACTGAGGCCAAGGTCACCGCAGCGCTCGCCCGACAGTTGCAGCATTCGGTACCGGCCGACCGGCCACAGGCACAGCCACTGGCGGACGAGGCGGTGGCCGTCGCCCGTACTCTCGACGACCCCGGGACCCTCGCCAGTTGCCTGCTGGCTCAGCACGACACCCGGTGGACGCCCGGCACCGCCACGGCCCGGGATGCGATCGCCGCCGAGATCGCCGACCTGGCCAAGCAGGCCGACGACCCCGAACGGCAGGCCCAAGCCCTTCTGCTGTCGGCCACCGCCCAATTGGAGAACGGGTCGCCGGCCTTTCGCGCGACGCTTGCGCAGTACGCCTACCTCACCGAACAGTTGCACCAACCCCGCCACGACTATCTGCTGCGCACCCGGCAGGCCGCGCTGGCTCTCCTCGACGGCGACATCGACGCCGGCGAACGGCTCTCCGCGCAGGCCGCCACGCTGGGAGACGGCATCGGTGAGGTCGACACCGGCAACGTCCGCATGTCGCAGCGCCTCGAGGTCGTCCGCGCCCGCAACCATCCCGGCGAACTCCGCACAATGGCCGCGGACGCGGTGCGGTGGTGGATCGGCGCTCCGGCACACGCACACGCCGTCGCGGCCGGTTTCGCCGCCCGGGCCGGCGACCTCGACGCCGCCCGCCGGGAGCTGGACACCGTGCTGACGCTGGACGACTGGCGCGCGGACCGCTCGTACCTGTGGTCCGTCTTCGTCGGTGAGATGGCCACGGCCGCCATCGCCGTACACGACCGTTCGCTCTGCCAACGCCTGCTGGACGATCTCCTTCCGCTGGGCGACACCTGCGCGGTCAATGCCGCCTTCGTCTGTTTCATGGGCGCCAACGCCCATCGGATCGGCCTGCTGTACGCCGCCCTCGGCCAGCCCGACCCGGCCCGCCACTGGCTGCGCCGGGCCCTCGAGACCCACCGAACGCTGGGCGCACGAGCCTGGCAGGCCGACACCCACCGCGCGCTGGGCGACATGGGTGGCCCGGAGGCGCACGAGCACGCCGCCCGCGCCCGCAGCCTGTACGCCGAACTGCGGCTGACCCAACCCGCCACCGTCCAGCGGTCCGACATCGTCCCTGAGCTGCGGTGGGTCGGCGACCTGTGGCAGGCCAGTTACCGAGGCCAGATCGCCTATCTTCGGGACAGCCGCGGATTGCACGATCTCGCCGCGCTGCTCACCCACCCGCGTACCGACCTCGCCGCGCTGCATCTCGCCGGCAGCCGCCGCGCACCGGCCGGCGACACCGAACGGGTGCTCGACCGCACCGCACTCCTCGCGTACCGGCGACGGCTCGCGGAACTGGACGACGACCTCGCCACCGCGCGGAACGACGACGACCTCGCCCGGCAGCAGCACGCCACGAACGAGCGGGAACAGCTGCTCGCCGAACTGCGCCGCGCGACGCGGCCGGACGGCACGGCCCGGCCGTTCGCGAACACGGACGCGGAACGGGCGCGCAAAGCAGTCACCGCCCGCATCCGCGACGCCATCCGCCACATCACCGCGGCCCACCCCGACCTCGGCGCGCACCTCGACCGCACGGTCCGCACCGGCACCACCTGCCGATACGACCCGTAAACGTCACTTGCCCGCGATCTTCCCGCCCACCCTTCCCCGCGATCTTGGACTTATGGTTGCCCTTACGTCCGCTTAGAGATGGTTTGTGCCAACCACAACTCCAAGATCGACGGAGGCAGGGCCGGCCGCGGAGACCAGGCGGGAAACAGAGCGGCGGCGCGGAAACTAGAGCGGGACGGATTCCCGGCGGGACGGATTCCCGGCGGGACGGGGGATCAGGGCAGAGGTTGCTGCCGGGCCGACCGGACCGATGCGATGAAGGCGTCGATGCCGTCGATCACGGCCTCGAAGCGCGGCGAGTGGAACAGATCGAACGCGTGCTGACCGCCCGGCAGCTCCACATAGACGACGTCGTTCGGGGGCACCTGGCGAATTCGCTCAGCGAACGCGCGCGCCTGCTCCACCGGCACCTCGGTGTCCAGGTCGCCGTGCGCGATGAAGAACGGCGGCCCATCGGGCCGGACATAGTCGAACGGCGACGACGGCAGCCCCGGCCCCGTGTAGTACTCGCCGAAGTAGCCGTTGAGGCAAACGGCCGCAGCCAGCGAGGTTTCCGAGTCCTCGAAGCCCGGTTGGAACCGGGAGTCGTTCTGGGTGAACGCGCACAGCGCCGTGAGGTGGGCACCGGCCGAGCTGCCCGACATGACCATGGTCGCCGGGTCACCGCCGTACTCGGCGGCTCGCTTGTGAGCCCACGCGAGCACCTTCTTGGCGTCGGTGAGATGGTCCCGGAAGCCGGCCGACGGCCGTAGCCGGTAGTTCGCGCTGATGCAGACCCAGCCCCGGCTCGCCAGGTGATAGATGAGCGGCAGGGACTGGCTGTTCTTGTGCCCTCCGGAATAGCCGCCACCGTGCAGATGGATGAGGATCGGCGCGCCGGCCGGACGGGACCGGTGAAGGTAGAGGTCGAGCAGGTTGCGGCGACCGGCATCGCCGTAGCTGATGTTCGGCACGCGTGTCACGTCGCGCCGCCGCCGGTAGTACGGCGCGACCACGATGCGCAGCCACGGCCACCGCCGCGCGGGCGCCGGCGCGATCCGCGCATCGGCGAGGGCCCGACGCACCGACCGGCGTGCCCGGAATCCGCGCCGGATGAGCACCACCAGGCCACCCATCACCAGGATCGCCACACCGACCAGCACCCAGCCGGCCGGGGATTTGATGTCGCCCTGGGCGATCGTCAGCACGGTGGTGATCAGAAGCAGATACAGCGCGAGCTGCGGCAGCTCGTCGAGCACGACGCCGGCCCGGAAGCTCAGCCGGGCCAGCAGATCCGGCCGCCGTGCCGGCACCAGGGCCAACGCGGTCGCCAGCCCGACCAAGATCACCGGTACGAGATAGCCGAAGGGCATCGAGATCGCCTCCCCGCGTCATTGTCTCCGCCGGCCAACGCGGTCGAAGCTAACGGGTGGGTGGAAGCGATCTCGTCAGGTCGTCGAACGAGCGTGATCGGCGTCGCCGCGGCGCGCGGTGAGCAACAGCGTGGCGATGTAGGCGACGACGACAGACATGATGACCATGGGAGCGGCGGCGGGCCCGGCGCGGGTCAGCAGTAATGCGATCACAATCGACGACAGCGGAAGACGCAGCATCGCGACGACGGTCGCGCCCACGAGCGCTCCGACGAGCGCCGTCTCCCCGGCCCTGTTTCCACGGTACCGATCATGCAGGTCACCGACCGTGTCCACGTCTCGCGGCACCGACCATGTTCGTTGAGTCCCAGGTGCCTCGTCACGTCTCGTTAGCACCGCCGTTAGCGTTGGCAGCGGGACCTTCGCGCCGACGGGGGTGCCTTAACGTGGGGTGCTCCGTCCTGGCATGGATCTGGCACGTGACGCACGCTGTGCACCTGCCCGTCGCCGTGAACGCCTGACCGGGTCGCTCTGCGTCAAAGGTTCGGTGAAGACTTCGACCGATCACGATAGGTCCACGCGCCACCGCCGAGGGTGGGTGCCGGCCGGCTCGGCTGCCGCTGGGCCGGGATCTGGGCACTCGTCTCCAGTCGGGCCGCGAGATACGCGGCGCCGGCCCGGTCATCCTCGGTCGGGGCCGCCATCACGGCGTAGATCAGGCCCAGGACACTGAGGAGCACGGCGACTCCGATGGGAATCAGCAGACTGGAGGCCGCAGCGCCGGACGGGACGCCGACCTGCCCATGCCGGTGCACCGACATCGCCGACAT
>DATBGW010000018.1:0-12549 GCA_036557765.1 Actinoplanes sp. | reverse complement strand
GCTCGATGGCCGCCTTCCGCGCCGACTATCCGGAGTGGAAACAGGTCTACGACGTGCCGATGATCCTGCAGGAGATCTACGAGGCCAACGTGGACAAATGGGTGCCCACCCAGTGAAACGCAACGTTCTCGGCGTGCTGGTCGACGTGGTGGACTACGAGGCAGCCACCGAACAGATTCTGTCCGCGGCCCGGGAGCGGCGGCACTTCGCGGCCACCGCGCTCGCCGTGCACGGCGTGATGACCGGCGTGCTGGATCCGCCGCACAACCGCCGGCTCAACGCGTTCGACCTGGTCACCCCGGACGGCCAGCCGGTGCGCTGGGCGCTCAACCTGCTGCACCACGCCGGCCTCACCGATCGCGTCTACGGCCCCACGCTCACGTTGCGGGTGCTCGACCGCGCCGCCGCCGAGGGCCTGCCCATTTATCTGTACGGGTCGACGCAGCCCACGCTCGACCGCCTCGTGCCGGCGCTGGAACGGCTCTTTCCCGCCCTCAAGATCGCCGGTGCGGAGCCGTCGAAGTTCCGCAGCGTCCAACCGGGGGAGGACGCGGAGATCGCCGAACGCATCAAGGCGTCCGGGGCGCGGCTCGTGCTGGTCGGACTCGGCTGTCCCCGCCAGGAGATCTTTGCGTACGCCATGCGGCCGCTGCTCGACATGCCGTTGCTGGCCGTCGGCGCAGCGTTCGACTATCACGCCGGTCTGCTGAAGAACCCGCCGCCGTGGATGCAGCGGTACGGCCTGGAGTGGCTGTGGCGGCTCGGTCTGGAGCCCGGGCGTCTCTGGAAGCGCTACGTGCTGCTCAACCCGGCGTACCTGGCCCGGCTCGCCGCGCAGAAGACCGGGCTCTGGCGGGCCGTTCCGCCCGCGCCCGCCACGGATCCGGTGACCGGCTTCGCGGTGTGAGGCCGGGTGCCGGGGCCCCGGCCACCTCGCGCGGGCCCGGGACCCCGGCCGACCTCCCCAGGTCGGGTCTGGCACCCGACACTAGGACACAGGTCACCGCCGCAACAGGGTGAATGTCCGCTTCGCCCGGCTGGGTTAACCTCTTGTGGTTGCCCTTACGCGGCTTTCCGTCTACTTTGCTCCAGCCACATATCCAAAATCGCGGCGAACGCGTCCACCCCTACGGGCCGGGTCCGGGCATAACCCGGTTTCGTCCTCTGCCGTCCGGGTGGAGGCTGTCGGACGTGAACACCGCGACCGACCTCATCCTGGCCGGCGCGCTCACCGCGGTTTGGCTCACCGCCGGACTGCTGGTGGAGACGTTGCCGACCGCCCGGACCGCCAGCCAGCTGCGCCGGCGGACCGGGGTGCTGCGCATGATGGTCGGTGCGGGGGCAGCGGTGTTCGTGGCCGTACCAGTGGTCACCGGCCTGCTTCCCGGCGCCTCGGCAGCGCCGGTCGCGGCCCTGCTGCCCGCCGTACCGGCGATGATCGTGCTGACCGTGACCCGGCGGCGCCTCACCCAGATCCACCGCGGTGCGGGTGCGTTCGCCACGGCTCCCTTGGCGCCGCTGCCGCCCGGTCTGCGGGCCGCTGCAGCTCATCCGTTGATCACCGTGCCGCTCCAGGTCACCGGTCTGGCGACCTTGGTGGGCCTGCCGATCGCGGCCGGCGTGGTCGCCGTGTCCGGCTCCGACGTTGCCGGCATCGCGATCACCGTCATGGGCCTCGCCGTGGTCGCTACCAGCGTCCGGGCGGGCGTACGGCACAGCCGGCTCAGCGTTCCGGCCGTGGTCCCGCGGGCGCGTGCGCCACGGGAGCTCACGCGGGTGGGCTGACGCCTACTTCTTTCCGGCTTCCTGGACGTAAAGCAGCTCGAGGATGGACCGGGCGGCCTCGAACCAACGGTCCAACCAGTCCGACGCCGGCATGGTGCCCCGCGGCGGCAGTTCCAGCAGCAAGCCGCGCAGAAGCGGATGGTCGGCCATCGACGGCGCCGGCGACCCGTTGTCGTTCCAGCCGGTCGGCGGGAACACCGGTTCGGTCAGGCCGTGCAGGTCCAGAGACGGCAGCTTGGCCGCCCGGTCGAGCGCGCTGCTCGGCTCCAGGCTCGACGAGAGGCTGCCGGACATGCCCGGCGACCGGGTCGGCAGCGGCGAGCTGTCGCGGCGGGACACCAGCTCCGCGTCGTTCTCGGCGGTCAACGCCGCCTCCCGGCGGGTCTGGCGGTACGCGCTCACGCCGCCGCTGAATCGGTCCTGCGCCGTCGCGGACCCGTTGCTGAGGTTGTCCGAACCTATCGTCATCTGAGTCGCCTTGCCTGTCGTCTGCGTCCCCGCACCATCCACGCGATCCGGGCCGCGCTCAGAGCGTTCAACGACGGGGGGCACCGCTAGCGACGGCAAAATGGGACAAAAGGGCTAGGGCGCACTAGTCCGACAGGTCAGTCAGCGACGTCAGACGTCGAACTCGCCGTCCTTGGCGCCGCCGACGAACGCGTCCCACTCAGCCGACGTGAAGATCAACGCTGGGCCGTCCGGATTCTTCGAGTCACGGACCACGATCGCGTCGTCGACGAACGCCACTTCAACGCAGTTGTCGCAGGCGGGGCCGCTCCGGCTGCTTTTCAACCATCGTGCGCGGCTCAGATCCACGCGCAGGCCTTTGGTCTCAATCTCCACAATGGCTCCTTGGTGAGCGTGTCCGATCCATTCGATCACAACCGGCCGTCCCGTCGCCGCATCGAGGTTCATCGGATCGTCCTGTTTGCTCAACGAGACGGACCGACGGAGAACGCGCCTGCACACAGCTGTCACCCGATCGAGCACCACAGATGCCTGCGACCATCTTTTCCGCGATCTTGGAGTTGTGGTTGCCTTTATGCGGCTTCACGACCGATTTGCTCCAACCACAGGTCCAAGATCGCGGGAATGGCGGGGACGCGTCGCTGTTTGATCCAACAAGCGATCCACCGTGATCAAATGGTCACGTACGGCTGACATGCAACTTGCATAGGTCGCCCTCTGTGGTGCAATCTTTCGGTACGGCCCGGGTCACCCGATGTTCGTGAGTGGACGGGACAAGCCTGACGCAACACCTCAAACGACGCCGCTGTCCACCGTGGAGCAGCTTCTATCGGAGCGCGTGCCGCGACGAACACGGCAACGTCCTGTGACCCTGACGGTGATATCGCCGTCAGACACTTGCAAAGGTGTACGAGCCGGGCACACTGGAGCATCTGCGTTCACTGTGCGGCAAACTTGCGTTCGCCCGAGACGAGTTTCAGGACAGGAGATGACGTGCTTCCTCGGTCCGGCGATGTCATACACGTGACGAAGGCGGCGAGCGTCCAGTTCTCGTCGCCCATGCTGTTCCGCGTCATCCGCGTCCACGACTGGCCGACCTACGACGGCTGGATCTGGCTCGACGGCTACGAGCTCAACACGTCCGGGGAAGCCGTGGAGCGCCGGTCCATCTTCGTCCAGGTCGGCGGCCTCCGACAGGTCGGCAAGGCGCCCGACCCGCGCATGCGCAACGGCCGGCAGCCCGGCACGACGTCCGGGCCGATCCAGGCTCGTTCGCTGCGGGCCAACCGCTGACCGTCCACTCCGTCTCGCTGCGTCCGTCCTGCGCGCTCAGGTCGTCTTTCCGCGATCTTGGACTTGTGGTTGGAGCAAACCGGGCGTCAAGCCGCACAAGGGCAACCACAACTCCAAGATCGCGGAGTGGGTGGGGTGCGGGGAGGCGCGGCTTCAGTCCTCGTCGGGCTCGTTCGTCGTGGTTGTGGGATTGGTGGTCGGCTCGGCTGCGATGATCAACGTCACCACGGTGTCCGGCGGCACCTCCTGACCCTCCTCGGGATCACTGTCGATCACGGTCCCGGCCGGTGCGTCATCGGTGGCCACGAACCGCAGCCGAGATGACAGACCACGGCGGCTCAACGCCTGCTGAGCCTGTCCCCGGGACAAACCGCGCAGCGCCGGAATGGTGACCTCGGTGGCGGTCGGCTCGGTTGTCGGCGGCGTTGTGGTCGGCTCTTCCGTGGTGGGTTCGGTCGTCGGCTCGGTGCTCTCCGGCGGCGCGATCGACATCGTGACGGCCGGCGCCGGCGCCGGGGTGTTCTCGTCCTGCGCTTGCAGGATCAACCAGATGCCCCAGCCGAGCAGGGCCAGCAGGACGAGGGCCACGATGCCCACCACGATCGGCATCCACCATCGGCCGCGGGCTTCGGGTGGTGGTCCCGCACCCCACTCGGGCTCCGTGTCGTATCCCGGTTGTGGCGGTCGGACCTCGGCGCGGCCGGCCCACGCCCCGGCCCCGACCGCCGGTCCGGCCTCGTCGACCGGCGGCAGAATCGACGTGGCGTCGGGACGGCGTACCGGAGGCGCGAGCGCTGTCGCATCGTCGTCGGCCGCGGGCATCTGCCGGGTGCTGTCGTCCGAACGGGGACCGTCGTCCGGGTGATCCCCGCCCGATCCGCCCTGGATCCGGGTGGCGTCGCCCTCGTCCTCGAACGGGGAGAACTGCCTCGTCTCGTCCGGACGTGGGCGTCCCTCACGCTCGTCGGACATGGCCGCATCCTCTCGTTCGCCGCCCGGAACTCGGGTCAACGTATCCAATCTTGTGGCAACCGTCGTCGGTCCGCCCTCGGTTCTGCGCACAGTTACAACCTGGGCGGCCCGGTCGCCGGGCTCGGCACCGGCCGCTACAGTGCCCGGCATGGCCGCTCCGCCCTCGCACAATCCGGGCTGGACCGCGCACGGAGCCGCCGCCGCGGCGGCCGCGGTCACCGGCGCCGCCCAGCTGGGCCTGGGCTACGGCCTCGGGGTGGTGGCCTGGCCGACGGGCCCCACCGCGGACGACAGCGTGTGGCTGGGCAGCCTGGGATGGGCGACGTGGATCGCGGCAAGTGCGACCGTTTTCGGCGCGGTGCTCGCCGCCCGGCTGCCGTACCGGTCAGGCGGGCCGTGGCGGCTCACGCTGGCGGCGTCAGCGGCGGTCGGCGCGCTGCTTCCGCTCGCGCTGATCGCGCTGCCCGCCAGGGCGGCGGTACGGTCGGACACCTTCGCGCCCGCGACGATCGCGGCCGGCTATGCGGCGGCCGGAATCCTGCTGGGCGCCGTGATCGCGTACTGGGCGGTGGTGTCCCGGCCGGTCGCGGCGAATCTGATCGCCACCGCGATCTGGCTCTGGTCGCTGGCCGCGGCCGCCGTCGTGGTGGAGCTGGCCAGTCACCGCTTCTCGGAGACCTACCTGACAAGTTGGCAGTTCGCCGACCCCGGCGGCGTTGCCCGGTACGGCACGATCCACTGGCCCAGCGCGCTGCTCACCCTGGCCGCGGCATTGATCATCGGCATCCTCACGGCCTGGCCGGCGGTCCGCCGCGGTGATCTGGGCCTCGGCGCAGCGGCCTCCGGCGCCGCCGGTCCCCTCCTGGTCGCCGCTTCGTTCTTCGTGCTCGCCCCCCGGCTCACCAACACCCTGGGAACGCTCGGATCGGCGTACCTGATCGCGCCGTACGCGGTGCTGGCGGGGCTGGCCGGGTCGGCGATGAGCGTGGCACTCGGTCGACGGTTGGCCGAGGCCGAAGCCGGGCGGCAGGACTGGTCGGTTCTGGCGGGTACGGCGGAATCGCCGATCGCGGCCGGGGTCGCAGCCGTGCCGGCGAGCGGGCCGGATCGATCCCGGGGTCGCGATGCGATTCCCAAGCAGGATGGCACGGCTCCGGCCCGGCGCCGCTCGACGGTCGCGCCGCCGCCCGCTTCACCGCCGGTCGCGGTGATCAATCCGCCGCGGGCCACCGAACCTGAACCGACGGCACCGGCCACCGCTCCGGCGTCACGGATCGCCGAACGCGAACCGACGGGACCACGCACCGCCGAACAAGAGCCGGCGACAACACCGACCGCCGAACCCGACCCCGCGGCCACGCCGGCGGCGGAAGCCGACCGTACGCCAGCCGAAGCCGACCGAATCCCAGCGGAAGCCGGTCGGCCGGCCGCACGGAAGCGTGCCGCCGCGAAGACGCGTACCGCCAAGTCCGCAACCGCCGGCACGGACCAGCCCTAGTCCACCGGCCAGGTGTGCACCGGCTCGTTCGTGTTCTGCAGCTTGTTGTAGCGCAGCAGCATGTCGTGCACCGCCGCGTTCCGGTCCAGGCCACGGCGATGCTCCGCCGCCCACACCGCCTCGGTCTGCCAGACGGCGCCGTTCCGGCCGGTGCGGCAGCGCTCCTCGATGATGCCCAGCAACCGGTCCCGCTGCGCCGGCTCGACACCGAAGCGATCGAGTCCCAGGAACGCCTTGGGCAGCAACCAGCGCCGGACCAACTCCGTGACCGGCACCTCGCCGATCCGCGGCCACTGCAGAACTGCCTCGATGCCACGTCGCGCCCCGCAATGGAAGTTGTCCCGCGCCGTCGCGAAGCCCAACTGCGTCCAGATCGGCCGCTCCTCCTCGGCGAGCTGGCGGGCCAGCCCGAAGTAGAACGCCGCGTTCGCCAGCATGTCCACGACCGTCGGGCCGGAGGGCAGGACCCGGTTTTCCACGCGTAGATGCGGGCGGCCGTTCATGATGTCGTAGACCGGGCGGTTCCACCGGTAGACGGTGCCGTTGTGCAGGCGCAGTTCACTGAGCCGCGGCACGCCACCGGCGTGCATGACCGCCCCCGGATCCTCGTCGTCGAGGATCGGCAGCAGCGGCGGGAAGTACCGGACGTTCTCCTCGAACAGATCGAACACCGACGTGATCCAGCGTTCCCCGAACCACACCCGCGGCCGTACGCCTTGGGCCTTGAGCTCGTCCGGGCGGGTGTCCGTCGCCTGCTCGAACAGCGCGATCCGGGTTTCGTCCCAGAGTCGGCGGCTGTGAACGTACGGTGAGTTCGCGCCGATCGCGACCTGGACTCCGGCGAGCGCCTGGGAGGCGTTCCAATGCGCGGCGAACCGATCCGGCGGCACCTGCATGTGGAACTGCACGCTGGTGCAGGCCGCCTCGGACGCGATCGAGTCGTTCGCGGTCTGCAGGCGCTCGACGCCGCGAATGTCCACATTGAACTTCTCGCCGCGAGCGCCGGCCATCGACGCGTTGAGGGCGTGGTACCGCTTGTTCGCCGACAGGTTGTCCAGCACCAGGTGGTCCGGCTTGAGCGTGGGCAGGCTGCCGATCAGGACGATCGTGCTGTCCGATTTGCCGGCCCGGTCGTCGGCGCGGCCGAGCGTCTCGAGCAGGTCCCGCTCGTAGTCGTCGAATCCGTTGCCGCTGATCGACCGGGGGTGAGCGTTGAGCTCGAGATTGAACTGGGCGAGCTCGGTCTTGAACGTGGGATCCGCGAGATCCGTGAGGATCTCCGCGTTACGCATGGCCGGCTCGCCGTCGCCGTCCATGAGATTGATCTCGATCTCGAGGCCGGTCAACCGGTTCTCGGTGTCGAACGCGACCTCGTCGAGCATGAGTGCGAGCGCGTCGAGACAGCGTTGCACTTTGTGGCGGTACCGGGCCCGATCCTCCCGCGAGAAGCTCCCGACGGCGAGATCCTTGCCCATCCATCCTCCCGGCGCGGTATCGGGGTCCATGGCGATAGTCAGCGGACATCGATCACCACACTGTGAGCGTGTACACGCGCTCGGTTTACCTTGCCATCCAGAGGGCACCGCTGGCTACTGCTCCGGCACCGTCGGCTACCCCTCGACGTCGCCGGCTAACGCCCGGTCTCGCGACGACCGCTGCAGACGCCGCGATCTTGGAGTTTTGGTTGGAGCAAAGCCCCATGCAAGGCGCATAAAGGCAACCACAACTCCAAGATCGCGGGGAGTTTTAGAAGACGGAGCTTAGGACTGGCGGATGGCCTCGCCCTCGATCTCGAGCTTGATCTTCTTGCCGACCATGACACCGCCGGACTCCAGGGCCACGTTCCACGTGAGGCCCCACTCCTCGCGGTCGACCTCGGCCGTCGCGCTGAAGCCGAACACGTCGTGCCCGTACGGGCTGCGGCCGGCGCCTTCGAACTCGACGTGCAGGTCGACGGGCTTGGTGACGCCCTTGATGGTCAGCTCGCCCTCGAGGACGAACTCGTTGCCGTCGAACGACTTGATGCCGGTGCTGCGGTACTCCATCGTCGGGTACTTGGCGACCTCGAAGAAGTCACCGGTACGCAGGTGGTTGTCGCGGTCCGTCTGACCGGTGAAGACGCTCCCGGTCTGGATCGTCGCGGTGACGGACGACTGCAGCGGGTCCTCGCCGACGATGATGGTGGCGGTGGCGTCCTCGAAGGTGCCGCGCACCTTGCTGACCATCAGGTGACGCGCCACGAAGCCCACCCGCTTGTGGGCGGCGTCCAGCACGTAGGTGCCGGCCACCGGAATCTGCAGGCCCTGGAACTCCCGGGTGCTCGTGATGGCGTCGGTCATGTCATGTCCTCTCAAGCGACTTGTTCAGTAGTTGTCTGACGTAGCAACTATATGCTGCGCAATATTCCTCCTGTCAAGCGATGTGTTACCCTCGTCATGTGCGTACCGACCTGAATGACCCCCGCTTCACCGCGGTCGGCCTGTTCGCGGAGGCGTACACCGGCCTGATGACCCGCTTCGCCACACAGTTCGAGCAGCACCGGCTGTCCGCGGTCGAGTTCGAGGTGCTGCTGCGGCTTGCCCGCTCGCCGGACAGCCGTCTCCGGATGACCGATCTCGCGGGGCAGACGTCGCTGTCCACCAGCGGGGTCACCCGGGTCGTCGACCGCATGGAACGCGACGGTCTGGTGCGCCGCGAGGCGTGCGCCAGCGACCGGCGGAGCTCGTACGCGGTGATCACCGATGCCGGGCTGCGCCGACTCGAGGAGGTCCTGCCCGGCCACCTCGAGCTTGTTCAGCAATGGTTCATCGGGCAGCTTCCGCCGGCCGAGCTGGAGCAGACCCTCGAGTCGCTCCGGCGGATTCGCGACGCGGTCAATCCCTGTGCCACCGCCGGCAGCGCCGAGGACGAGTCCGCGCTCGCGGGACGGTGACCGGCAGAAATACCGGCAGAAATTAACAGGCCGCTGTGCTTAAACGGTCATAACGGTCAAAGTCTATAGCCCGATCCGGATAGGGTGATCACGCAGGGGGACACGGCGCGACCGGGGCGACCGGCGGGGTGGACGGGGGCGCCACCGTTTTCGCCGCGTAGGGACAGTGCACACGGACGGCCGGCGCGGGGGGACCAAAGGCGCCGGCCGGCCGCGCTGGAAAGGCGCTGGAAGGACCGCGCTATTCGGAACCAGCGAGCAACAGCAACCCCATCTCGGCGCACGACCGGAGTCCGGGGTCGGCGTCGGCGGTTCGCGGATCGCGCAGCAACCGCCGCATCCATTGCCGGCCGGTGGCCTCCCGTCCACGGAACCGCCACCAGCGCGGCAGCACGACGGCGATCCGCAACGCCGTCCGCGGATCCTCCTCCGCCCCGAACGCCAGCGCGGCGGCCAGGTCGCCGGCCATTACGTCGAGCTGCGCCGCGGCGTCCGCGAACCCGGAACCGGCCAGCCCCGGGGCCAGCGTCCCGGCCAGATCGGCCATCACCAGGGCATGCCGGCGGCGCGCCGCCACGAGTTCGCCCTGCGCCGCCGCCCGTTCGGTCGCGAAGTCGCGGACCACGTCCACCAACCGGAACCGGTAGATCCGGTTGTCCGCCACGCTCAGCAGATCCAGCTTCAGCAGCCGGTCGAGCAGCGGCATCACGTCCGGGCCGGCATCGACGATCTGCTCCGCGAGTGCCAGCGACCAGCGGTTCTGGAACATCGCCAGGCGGCGGACCGCCTGCTGCTCCGCCGGTGCGAGCAGTGCGTAGCCCGCCGCCACGGCGTCGCGCAGCGACACCACGTCGCCGCGCGTTGCCGGACCCTCCACCGGCGCCATCCGTCCGCGCGCCGCGGCGCTGAACGCCGCACGGTCCGGCCCGGTCAGCCGCAGCGCATCGGCGAGCAGGCCGACCGTCGTCCGTTGCGGCCGGGACGCGCGGCCCCGCTCCAGATCCCGGACCGTCCGGACGCCGATCCCGGCGCGTGCGGCCAGCTCCTCCTGGGTCAGTCCGGCGCGCAGCCGGTGGTCGCGCAGTACGGCGTCGAAACCCGATCCGCCCCGGCCCGCCCCGTGATCAGCCGTCATGACTCGAAAGTAGGCACCGCTGTCGATGCCTGCAGGCCGGTCCGGGCGTGGTGTCGGGGATCGGACCGGGCAGCAGTCGGGAAGCCGACCGTTTACAGCCCGAGGCTGCGTGCGATGAGCATGCGCTGCACCTCGGAGGTGCCCTCCCCGACTTCCAGGATCTTGGCGTCGCGGTAGAACCGGCCCACCGCCGACTCGTTCATGAAGCCGTACCCGCCGTGCACCTGAGTGGCCCAGCGCGCGTTCTCCATCGCCGCGTTGCTGGCATGCAGCTTCGCGATCGACGCGTACCGCTTGAAGTCCTCGCCGGCGACCAGCCGCGCGGCCGCGTCGTAGTAGCCCAGCCGGGCGGTGTGCGCGCGCAGTTCCATGTCCGCGATCAGGAACTGCACGGCCTGGAAGTCGCCGATCGAACGTCCGAACGCCCGGCGCTGCAATGCGTACGCGACGGACTCGTCGACGCACCCCTGCGCGAGCCCGACGGACAGCGCGGCGATCGCGATGCGGCCCTCGTCGAGCGTGCGCAGGAACTGCGCCAGGCCGCGACCCCGCTCGCCGAGCAGATTGGCGGCCGGTACCCGGACGTCGTCGAACGCCAGCTCGTGCGTGTCGGAGGCGCACCAGCCGACCTTGGAGTAGCCCGGCGCCACCGTGAAGCCCGGCGTGCCGGAAGGCACGATGATGGTGGAGAGCTCCTCCGGCCCGGTCCTCGCCATGACGGTGACCAGGCAGGTGATATCGGTGCCGGAGTTCGTGATGAACGCCTTGGCGCCGTTGATCACCCACTCGTCGGTGTCCGGGTCCAGCTCCGCGCGGGTGGTGATGGCCGCCGCGTCGGACCCCGATCCCGGCTCGGTGAGCCCGAACGCGGCAAGCGCCTCGCCGCTTGTGAGCCGTGGCAGCCACATGGCCTTCTGTTCGTCGGTGCCGAATCGGTAGATCGGCATGGCGCCCAGCGAGATCCCGGCCTCCAGCGTGACCGCCACGCTGCTGTCCACCCGGGCGAGCTCCTCGAGCGCGAGACAGAGCGCGAAGTAGTCGCCGCCCATGCCGCCGTACTCCTCCGGGAACGGCAGCCCGAACAGGCCCATCTTGCCCATCTGCCGCACCAGGTCGTACGGGAAGGTCTTGTGCTCGTAGTGCTCGGCGATGATCGGCGCGACCTGCTCGCGGGCGAATTCCCGCACGCTGTCGCGCAACGCCTCCTGCTCCTCGGTGAGCCGGAAGTCCACCATGACTTTCCCTTTCTATACCGGAGTCACGCCGTGGCGACGGCGGGAGAAGCCGCGGTCCTTGCCGCGCGCGGCGGCGTAGCGGCGGATGAGTTCGGTGCGGAGGTCGGCCGGTTCGACGACGGTGTCGACGACGAGCTCGCTTGCAAGCCGCATGATGTCGATGTCGCGCTCGTATTCGGCGCGGCGCTCCGCGACGAAGACGGCGCGTTCCTCATCGGACGACAGCGCCGCGATCTTGTTGGCGTACACGGCGTTGACCGCGGCCTCGGCGCCCATCACCGCGATCTTCGCGGTGGGCAGTGCCAGCGTCGCGTCGGGGTCGAAACCGGGACCGGCCATCGCGTACAGGCCGGCGCCGTAGGCCTTGCGGACCACGACGCAGATCTTCGGAACGGTCGCCTCGGACACCGCGCTGATCATCTTGGCCCCGTGCCGGATGATGCCCTGCTTCTCGACGGCTGTGCCGACCATGAATCCGGGCACGTCGGAGAGGAACAGCAGTGGGATGTTGAACGCGTCGCAGAGCTGGACGAACCGGGTGGCCTTGTCGGCCGAGTCGACGAACAGCACGCCGCCTTTGAACATCGAGTTGTTCCCGAGGACGCCGATGACCTCGCCGTTCAGCCGGGCCAGGCCGATCGTCAGCTCGCGCGCCCACAACGCCTGGATCTCCAGGAAAGACCCCTCGTCGACGATGCCCTTGACGTAGCGGCGCATGTCGAACGCCTGCCGCTCGTTGGCCGGCACCAGCGCGCCGAGGTCCACTGTGGCCGGTTCGCGTGGTTCGGTCGCGGGCGGGTCCAGGCGCCAGTTGCCGGGCAGGTAGGCCAGGTAGCGCTTGACCACGTCGAGCGCCTCCGCCTCGGTCTTGCAGAGAAAGTGCCCGACGCCGGACTCCGCGCAGTGCATGCGGGCACCGCCCATCGCCTCGAGCGTGGTTTTCTCGCCGGTCACCATCTCGACCATGCGGTCGGAGCCCAGGTACATGCTCGCGTTGCCGTCGACCATCGCGACCACGTCGCAGAACGCCGGAATGTAGGCGCCGCCGGCCGCGGAGGGCCCGAACAACGCGCAGACCTGCGGGATGGACCCGGAGGCGCGGACCTGGGTGTGGAAGATCTTGCCGGCGCCGCGACGGCCGGGGAACAGGTCGACCTGGTCGGTGATGCGGGCACCCGCCGAGTCGACCAGGTAGATCATCGGGACCGCGGTCTGGTAGGCCCGCTCGATG
>DATBGW010000017.1:0-2814 GCA_036557765.1 Actinoplanes sp. | reverse complement strand
GTCGCCACGGCCTGGGGCTGTCCGTACGAGGGTGACGTGCCGGTCGACAGGGTGCTCGCGGTCGCCGGCCGGGCGGCCGCGGACGGGGCGGATGCGATCTCCTTCGGCGACACCACCGGGATGGCGACGCCGCGCCGGGTTCAGGACCTGGTCGGCTCGTTCCGGTCCCGGCACCCCGACGTGCCGCTCAACCTGCACTTCCACAACACCCGCGGCACCGGGCTCGCGAACGTGCTCGCCGCGCTTGAGCTGGGCGTGGACGACTTCGACGCGTCGGTGGGCGGACTGGGCGGCTGCCCGTATGCGCCTGGCGCCAGCGGCAACATCGCCACCGAGGAACTGGTGTACATGGTCGAGGACATGGGCGTGGGGACCGGTATCGACCTGGCGGCGATGATCGAGGCGGCGGGGGCCGCGGAACGCATCGTCGGGCGTGAGCTGTCGTCGCAGGTGCTGCGCGCCGGTCCGCGGACCAGGACCATTCCGGCATAACGGCGGTGTGGGCGCGCCGCCGGATCCAGGTACAGTCGCGATCGTGGCTGAGCACTCGGATCTGGCGGAGGTGCGTGCCCGCATCGAGCAGGGCGGCGCGCGCAAGTACCATGAGGCGGCGGCGAAGGCGGACAAGCTGTTCGCCCGGGAGCGGATCGCGCTGCTGATCGACGAGGGCAGCTTCGCGGAGGACGGCCGTTACGCGAACGTGCTCGCCGACGGGCTGCCCGCCGACGGCGTGGTCACCGGCACCGCCACCATCGACGGCCGGCCAGTGGCGCTGATGGCGAACGACTCTACGGTGAAGGCCGGCTCGTGGGGCGCGCGGACCGTCGAGAAGATCATCCGGATCTTCGAGAAGGCCTACGGGGCCAATATCCCCATGGTCTACCTGGTCGACTCGGCCGGGGCCCGGATCACCGACCAGGTCGAGATGTTCCCGGGCCGGCGCGGCGCGGGGAAGATCTTCCACAGTCAGGTCCGCGCGTCCGGCGCGATCCCGCAGGTCTGTGCGCTGTTCGGGCCCTCGGCCGCGGGCGGCGCGTACATCCCCGCGTTCTGCGACTACGTGGCGATGGTGGACGGCAACGCCTCGATGTACCTCGGTAGCCCGCGGATGGTCGAGATGGTGGTCAGGGAGAAGACCACGCTGGAGGAGATGGGCGGTGCACGGATGCACTGCACCGTGTCCGGGTGCGGCCACTACCTGGCGGGGTCGGAGCAAGACGCGCTGGCGGCGGTCAAGCGCTACCTGTCCTACCTGCCGTCCAGCTGGCGGCAGCAGCCTCCGGCCGCCACCGCCGGTGAGCCGGAGGACGCCGACCTGGCGGCAATGGTCCCGGCCAGCGAGCGGCAGCCCTTCGACATGCGCCGTTACCTGCGGGGCCTGGTGGACGCGGACTCGTTCTTCGAGATCCACCAGTTGTGGGCGAGGGAACTGACCATCGGGTTCGCCCGGCTGGCCGGGCAGGTGATCGGCGTGGTCGCCAACAACCCGATGTTCAAGGGCGGCGTGCTCTTCGTCGACTCCGCGGACAAGGGGACCCGGTTCGTCCAGCTGTGTGACGCGTTCAACGTGCCGCTGCTGTTCCTCGCCGACGTGCCCGGGTTCATGGTCGGCACGGCCGTTGAGAAACAGGGCATCATCCGGCACGGCGCGAAGATGATCAGTGCTGTGTCGGAGGCGACCGTGCCGAAGATCTGCGTGATCGTGCGCAAGGCCTATGGGGCGGGCCTATACGCGATGGCCGGGCCGGGCTTCGAGCCCGACGCGACGATCGCCCTGCCCACCGCGAAGATCGCGGTGATGGGGGCGGACGCCGCGGTCAACGCGGTCTACTTCAACAAGCTGGCCGGCATCGACGATCCCGTCGCCCGGGAGGAGGAGACACGCCGGCTGCGTGAGCAGTACGACAACGACATCGACGTGCTGCGGCTGGCGTCCGAGCTCGTCGCCGACGACGTCGTGGAGCCCGGCGAGCTGCGGGCGGAGCTGATCAAGCGGTTCGCGGCCGCGGCCGGCAAGGACCGCCGGTTCTCCCGCCGGCGCCACGGCGTCACCCCGGTCTGAGCGCGGTCCGCAGACCCGGCAGCGGCCGGGCGGCGGCGCGCCAACTGCGTTTCTGACCAGGAGAAGTCCAGGAATGGTCGCCAGCCGCAATACCATCAGAGCATGACCAGCGTTTTGCTTGCCGAGGACGATCTGTCCATCTCCGATCCACTGGCACGCGCACTGCGTCGCGAGGGGTACGACGTCGACGTTTCGGCGGACGGCCCGAGCACGCTGGATGCGGCCATGGCCGGCGGACTCGACCTGATCGTGCTCGATATCGGCCTGCCACAGGTCGACGGCCTGGAGGTGTGCCGCCGCCTCCGCTCGGAGGGACAGTCTGTCCCCGTTCTGATCCTCACCGCGCGCGCGGACGAGGTAGACACCGTGATCGGGCTCGATGCGGGCGCCGACGACTACGTGACCAAGCCGTTCCGGCTTGCCGAGCTCCTGGCGCGGGTCCGCGCTCTGCTCCGCCGGGGCAGCGCCGAGACCAGCACGGTGCAGGGGGTGCGGGTGGACCCGGACGCCCGGCGTGCCTGGATCGGCGACACGGAGCTCGAGCTCACCACCAAGGAGTTCGACCTGCTGTGTGTGCTGGTCAACGACGCGGGGAAGGTTGTCACGCGGGAGCAGATCATGCGGGAGGTCTGGGACAGCAAGTGGTGGGGCTCGACCAAGACCCTCGACATGCACATCTCCTGGCTCCGCCGCAAGCTGGGCGACGACGCGCACAGCCCCCGCTACATCACCACCGTGCGCGGTGTCGGGTT
>DATBGW010000016.1:0-18958 GCA_036557765.1 Actinoplanes sp. | reverse complement strand
CGTACGATGCGGGGGGACTGTGGCCGGGCAGCCCTGGTACGACGCTGATGAGGAGTCAGGTGAGCACGAGCCCGCAGGAGGAGGCATCGGGCAGCGGCCCGACCGTGCTCCGGATCCTGCTCGGAGCTCAGCTGCGGCGTCTGCGCGAACAGAAGAGCATCACCCGGGAGGACGCCGGCTGGGAGATCCGGGCGTCCGGCTCCAAGATCAGTCGGATGGAGCTCGGCCGGGTCAGCTTCAAGGAGCGGGACGTCGCCGACCTGCTCACCATGTACGGTGTCGCCGACCAGAAGGAACGCGAGACGCTCCTGAACCTGGCCCGCCAGGCGAACAGTCCAGGCTGGTGGCACCACTTCAGCGACATCCTGCCGCCGGGCTTCCAGTCGTTCCTCGGTCTGGAGTCCGCCACCACGCTGATCCGTACGTACGAGATCCAGTTCGTGCCCGGGCTGCTCCAGACCGCTGACTACGCACGGGCGATCATGTTGCTCGGGCATCCGGACGAGAAGCCCGACGAGATCGACCGCCGGGTGGCGCTCCGCGTGCATCGTCAGCAGGTCCTCACCCGGCCGGACGCTCCCCAGTTGTGGGCGGTGATCGACGAAGCGGTGCTGCGCCGGCCGATCGGCAGCGTGGACGTCATGAAGGCGCAGATCAAGTCGCTGATCGAAGCGTCCAGGATGCCCAACATCCGGCTGCAGATCATCCCGTTCCTGTCCGGCGGACATGCGGCCGCGGGCGGATCGTTCACGATCCTGCGGTTCCCCGAGCCGGACCTGCCGGACGTCGTCTGGGTCGAGCACCTGACCAGCTCGATCTACCTGGACAAGCGCGAGGACGTCGACGAGTACGCCATCGCGATGGAACGGGTGTGCATCGAGGCCGAGCCGCCCAGCAGTACCGCTGAGATCCTCGAGAAGCTGCTGACCGAGGTCGGCAGGGTGGGCTGAGTCTCGAGAACGGGCGGTCCGCCGGGCGGCTCGGTGATGCGGTGATTCAGCTGAGCAGGTTGTCGAAGTCACCGTCGCGGACACCGAGGATGAACGCCTCGATCTCGGCCCGGGTGTAGATCAGCGCGGAGCCGTGCGGATCCCGCGAGTTCCGGACGGCCACCCCGCCATCCGGAAGCGCCGCGCACTCGACGCAGTTGCCGTTCGGACCGCTGCGGCGACTCTTCTGCCAGATCACGCCCTGCAACTGGTCTGCGGGCATGCCGTTAACCATGCACCCCATTCGAAGCTCCCTAAAGGTTCTCTCCGGTCGGCCGTCGACCGGGGTGGTACATCCCGCGAAGCTACAGGCTGGAAGGTGACTGGTGCATATGCACGTGCATTTGGCCTTGCGCCCTCACGGGATTGCGAGCATGATAACGCACGTACAGGCCCAAAGTAATCTCACTTAGGGTGACATCTTTAGGTGACGAGACGGTCGCTCAGCGATCGATCTCCATCTCTGTGGGCGTTCCGAGCGGAGGTAGGGCATGGTCGTCCCGAACATCGGTCCGGAACCCCTCGACCCGAGCGATTCCGACAACATCCCCCGGGGCAACGCCGCGTCGGTGTATCGCGACGATGTGCCGACCGATGACGTGTCAGCGGCGTCCGCACGGGCGAGCTCACTCACCCACCGGTTCGGGGGAGTCCGCTACGCACTGAGCCGGCCGACCGCGGTGGAGGCGGAACCACCGTCCGATGAGGACGGCTGACCGGTCACCCGGCCGGCGCGTCCCGGTAGGAGCGGGCGTGCCCCGCCCTCGCCGCACCGCTGACCACGCGGTCGCGTCCACCGTGCTTGGCGACGTACAGGTTCCGGTCGGCGGCCGACAGCAGGCCGGCCCGGGTCGGTGTCGGCGCGTCCGACAGACCCGCGACGCCGATGCTCACGGTGACCGGCAGCTCCTGAGTGATCTCCGTCCAGTCGAACGACCGGACCGCGCGGCGGATGCCGTCGATCGGGGCCGTCGCGTCCGGCACGTCCATGCCGGGCAGCACCATCAAAAACTCCTCGCCACCCATCCGGGCCACGAACCCGTCCGGTACCACCGCGGCGAGTTCGGTCTCGAGCAGCTTCGCGACGAGCACCAGCACCTGGTCGCCGACATGGTGTGAGAGCTGGTCGTTGATCCGCTTGAAGTGGTCGAGGTCGACGATCGCCACGGTCAGCGGTTCACCCGCCTGAAGCAGGCCGGGCAACTCCTCGTCGAGATAACGGCGGTTGCGCAGGCCGGTGAGCGGATCCCGCCGTGCCTGCTCGCGGAAGCGTTCGGCCTCCTTGCGCGCCTCGGTGGTCTCGAACATCGCCTGCCGGGTGCGGGCCTGGGCCTCCCGCTGGACCGAATGCAAGCTGTTGTGCGCGGCGAAGAAGACCTTGTGGACCGCGAACGCGTCGGCGAACTCGCCGCGCGCGGCGTGCAGCTCGGACTGCTCCAGATGTACGCGGACCAGCACGTCGCCGAGCTCCCGCTCGACGCACAGCTCCCGGGACGCGTCGAGGCTGATCTGGGCCCGGTCGGTCGCGCCCCGGCCGCGCTGTGCCCGGGCCAACGTCAGCAGATACTCCGCCAGCGCGTCGGCGTCCTCGTGGTGGCCGTCGGCGTGCCGGGCGATGCACACCCGCAGCGTCCGTTCCGCCTCGGCGAACCGGCCGTTCTCGATCTCGATGGCGCCGATGGTGTCCAGCACGGCGGGATCGAGCTCGAACCCGTGTCGCACCGCGAGCGCTTGCAGCCGCTCGGCCACCTCTTGAGCGCGCGCGTGGTTGCCGGCGGCGTACTCCGTATAGGCGTAGTTGTTCAGCAGGCCCAGGAGAAGCTTGGGCTGGTCGAGGGCGATACAGAGCTCTTCGGTCTGCGCGTACCGCAGCCGGGCCGCGTCCATCGAACCGGCCAGACCGAGCGCATCGGCGAGCTTGGCGCGGTGCCAGATCTGCATGTGTGCGGTCGCGTCGTCGTCCAGCAGCTCGACCGAGAGCAGGGAATGCTCGAGGCACTGCGCGGCGTCGCCCAGATGCCGGTGGATGTTGGCCCAGACCAGATGTGTACGCGCCTGGAGCCGCCGGGCGCCGTGATCAACGGTCCACTGGTGGATTCCCCAGATCCGGCTGGCGGCCGCTGCGACGTCGCCGTTGCGCATGAGCATGTTGGCCTGGCAGAGCCGCGCCCGGGCGGCGAGCAGGTCGTCGCCGACGGCGGCCGCCTGCTTCTCGTACTCGATCGAACGGGCCAGCGCGTCGGCGGCGTCCCAGAGATAGCGGTCCTCGATCTCCAGCAGGGCAGCCGACAGCTGCTCCGCGTCGATCGCGTTCCCGTCCACCGGCCACCTCCTCGGTCACCGCGTTGTATCGGCACCCCCGCGCCCGCCGTGAGCGATTTCTTCCCGCGATCTTGGAGTTGTGGTTGCCTTTTTGCGGCTTCCGGACCGTTTTCGTCCAACCACAACTCCAAGATCGATGAGAGGTGTCGGGCGGGGGCGGTAGCGTGCCCGCATGCAGAGATCGATGGTGGACATCCCCGCCGGCGACGGCGTGGCCGACGGCTATCTCGTGCTGCCGGACGGCCGGGGACCGCATCCCGGCGTACTGATGTACCAGGACGCCTTCGGGATCCGTCCGCGACTGATCGAGATGGCCAACCGGATCGCCGACCGGGGATATGCAGTTCTGGCGCCCAACTTGCTGTACCGTGGCGGACCGGCGCCGCAGTTCGACCTGTCCGGGCTGCGCAGCGAGTCCAAGCGCGCCCGCATCTTCGAGCAGGTCTTCGCGTACGTCGTGACGCTGTCTGCCGACCGGATCACCCGGGACACCGGGGGGTACCTGGACTTCTTCTCCGCACAGGCCGGCGTCGCGCCCGGCCCGGTGGCGATTGTCGGCTACTGCATGGGCGGCATGAACGCGCTCCGGGCGATCGGGGCGTACCCCGACCGGATCACCGCGCTGGCGAGCTTCCACGCGGGCCGGCTGGTCACGGATCAGCCCGACAGCCCGCACCTCGCGGTCTGGAACATCACCGGCGAGGCATACTTCGCGCACGCCGACCAGGATCGGAGCATGACACGCGAGGACATTCGCGTCTTGGAGATCACCATGGACATGGCCGACGTCACGTACCGATCGGAGGTCTACGAGGGCGCGCAGCACGGCTTCACCATGGCGGACACACCGGCCTATCAGGAGGCCGGCGAGCAGCGGCACTGGGTGAACCTCTTCGACCTCCTGGACCGGGCGCTGCCGGTGCCGCAGTGATAGCGCCGACGCATCACTGGTCGTACAGGCCAGGGAAGAAGCGGTCGACGGCGGTGACGTCGTATACCTGCCGTACCTCGGTGATGTGACCGCCCTCGACGGTCAGGAACTCGGCCATCCGGGCCGTGCCGAACGGCGCCACGAGGTCGTAGATCACCGTGGCGCTGTCGTCGGTGCAGACCCGCGAGACGATCGTCACCGAGTCGGCGAAGGCCGCGATCCGGTGCAGCGTCTGGACCAGTTCCTCGTCGTCGACCGGCGCGTTCAGGTTCCACTCCACCTCGGCGTCCGGGGCGAGCAGCTGCCGTACGGCGGCTGGGTCGTCGCCGATCCACGACGAGATGTAGAAGGCGACGATGTCGTCGATCATGATGCCTCCACGGCGGTGGGCCGCCGCCCGGGTGCACGCGGGCGGCGGCCGTCATCGCCTCGATCAGCCGGCGACCATGGCGTCGGCGGTCACGAACGTGTAGCCCTGCGCCTTCACGCCGGTGACCATCTGCTGCAGGTAATCAAGCCCCAGGTAGGGGTGGTAGAAGAAGCTCGCCACGCCGTCCCGGACCACCAGGTTGCGCTTGCTCGAGGCCAGCAGATCCGCGGGCAGCCGCGCCGGGTGGTTGTTGAACGCCTCCGGCTCCACGTTCCCGATGTTCTCCGGAACGACGGTCGTGCCGTAGACGTCGCGGACCGTGTACGGGAAGAACTGCCCGAACTGCCGGGTGTAGTCGAGCTTGCCGCCGGTCAGCAGGCCCGGGAAGTACAGGCCCCGGTCGTACCGCTTGGCGAACAGCGAGTTCACCGCCGCGTAGTCGGCCGCGCTGCCGGCGTAGTGCGGAAACTCGAACGTCGACGGGGTGCCGAGCCCGGCCAGCGCGAACGTCAGCTTGGACGAGACCATCCGGCCCGCCGCCCACGCGGTCGAGTCGCCGGCCACCGGGCCGTCGTACACGACGTTGTCGCCCGCGTCGACGTGCGCGGCGTAGAACTCGAAGTCGTTCGCGCTGACGCCGTCGTACGGGTTGTTCACGTTGCCGAACTGGTGGGTGTACCCGTGCACGATCAGCGTGCCGCCGCGGGCCTGCATGTACTTCAGCGCGGACACCACCGCGGGCCGCTGCAGCAGTGTGTAGTCCTGCGCCTTGCCGCCATTGTTGACACCCTTGGGGTCGCGGTACCGCGGGTACACCGCGACGCTGAACGGCACCTTCTGGGCGTACAGGTAGTCCGCGATGGTCCGTAGCTGCGCGGGGTCGGCGTCCGGCCCGACGTCCTCCAGGCGGACCAGCGCCCGATGCCGTTCCGCGGTGGCCGGCGCGAGCGCGCCGAACAGCAGGTCCGCGAACGCCAGGTAGCGGTCGTCGTGGGTCACGTACGCGAACGGGATCTCACCGACGTAGGTGAAGTTGCCGGACCGCACCGCCCAGGGGAACGTCGTCCCGTCCGGGCGGACGGCGGTCGCCAGCGTGGTGACCTTGGCCGCGTCGGTGATCGACAGGTTCATGATCCCGGACTTGTCGGTGGTGTCCCGGGTCAGCGTCGCGCCCTTGTAGTCGACCTTGGCGACGTCCGCGAAGTCGAACTGCCCGCTGGTGAAGCCATGCGTCGCGGCGAACGTCGTGTCCCGGGCGGTGAGCTCCCAGATGTTGTCGTACACCCAGGTCACCGGCTTGGTGGTGGCTGTGACGTCGTCCAGGAACGCGGTGGGCAGCGGCTCGTCGTACGTCGATCCGACGTAGATCAGGGCGGTGAACGCGTTCAGGTCGCCGGCCACATAGTTCGCCACCGGCTTGGCCGTCCAGGAGCCGAAGTGCGAGCTCAAGTTCGCGGTCTGGGTGGCGTAGATCTCGCCGAGCCAGCCGAACTCGCCGCTGGTGTCGTAGAGGACCAGCGTCTTGGCGGTGCCGCCGCCGGGAGCGGCCTTGCCGGACTTGGCGGGGATCACGGCCGGTGTGATCGCGGCGTCCGCGGTCATGACGTCCACCCCGAGGGCCGTGGTGGCGGCGATGGCGACGGCCGCCGCGGTTGCGAGGACCTTCTTGTACGTACGCATCAGACGTTGGCTCCGAACGTGATCGTGGCGGGGGACATCGGTTCCGGTGCCTGAGCCAGGCCCAGCAGGGCGGCAGTGGCCTGGGCGGCCCGCTCGGCGGCGAGACCGTCGCCGTACGGGTTCCCGCCGGCGGTCATGGCGTCCCGGCGGACCGGGCTGTCGAGCAGTTCGGCGGCCTCCTTGACGATCAGTTCGGTGTCCGCGCCGACCAGCCGGGCGCAGCCGGCGTGCAGCGACTCGACCCGCTCTGTGACGTCGCGCAGCACCAGGGCCGGCACGCCGAACGACGGTGCCTCCTCCTGGATGCCGCCCGAGTCGGTGAGCACGAGGTACGCCTCGGAGAGCAGCCGGGAGAGGTCCGGGTACGGCAGTGGGTCGGTGACCGTGACCCGATCCACGCCTGCAAGCGCGGTGTCCACCTGCGCCCGTACCGCCGGGTTGGGGTGACTGGGCAGGATCACGTCGATGTCCGGGTAGCGGGCCACGAGCTCGCGGACAGCCGCCAGGATCCGGTCCAGCGGCGCACCCCACGACTCGCGCCGGTGTGCCGTGACGAGCACCAGGCGGCGGTGCTCACCAATCTCGCGCGCCTTGGCGACCTGCGCGTTCTCGAACGGGAGGCGGCGGCCGGCCACCGCCAGCGTCGCGTCCACCACCGTGTTGCCGCTGATCAGCACGTCGCCGGTGGCGATGTTCTCGTCCAGCAGGTTCATCGCGGCGAGCGGTGTCGGCGCCAGGTGCAGCGCGGCGATCTGGGCGACCAGCCGGCGGTTGGCCTCCTCCGGGAACGGGGAGTCCAGGTCGCCCGACCGCAGCCCGGCCTCGAGGTGCACCACCGGGATGCGCCGCCAGAATGCCGCAAGCGCCCCGGCCAGGCTCGTCGTGGTGTCGCCCTGGACGATCACAGCGGCCGGGGTGCGCTCGGCCCACAGCTCGTCCAGCTGCCGGATCATCTCGGTGAGCAGTTCCGCCTGCGTACCGGTGGTCCGGCTGACCTGCAGCACGACGTCCGGCGTCAGCCCGAACGCAGTAAGCGCCTGGCTGACCATGGTCGGGTGCTGGCCGCTGGCGACCAGCACCGGCTCGAGAACGCCGGCGTCCCGCATCGCCGTGACGACCGGGGCGAGTTTGACGGCTTCGGGGCGGGTGCCGCCGACGAGGTGCACTTCGGGGATGGACATGGGGGGACCTTTCAGGCAGCCAGTGCAACGTCGAGGGGGTGTTGCAGCAGGGGCTCCTCCGTGAGCCGTTCCGTTTTGGCCCAGGCCTGCCGGCCGCGGGCCTGGCGGACGATTGCGCGGTACGTGGCGACCAGCCCGAGCAGCAGGAACGCCGGGTACGCCAGAGCCGCGACGAGCAGCCGGGGAAGCGTCTCGTCGCCGATCTGGTGGCGGTGCACGAGCGCCCAGACGACGCCCGGAAAGACGGTGATCGCCACCCACAGCTCGCCGCTCTCGGCCATGGCGTCCCACGACGCCAGGTACGGCATCGGGTGCCCCGCCAGCAGCGCGCCCGCGGCGATCGCGACCATGCCGGCGAGGACCACCGTGACCGCGGCGTTCAGCCACGGCGAGATGAGGTAGTGCAGCACCTCGAGCAGGGCGGTCTTGCTGATCCGCGACGAGGTGATCAGTGCGCGCAGGTAACGGGCGCACTGCACGTTGCCCTGCGCCCAGCGGGTCCGCTGCCGGGTGAGCCGCCGGACGTCGACCAGGCCCTGCTGGGTGACCGCGGCTCGCGAGGTGTATCGGATGCCGACGCCGTCCAGGTGCATGCGCAGGCCCAGCTCGAGGTCCTCGACCAGGCACGCCGACCACGGGCTGTTCCCGAGCTTCGCCAGCGCGGACAACCGGGTGAACTGGCCGTTGCCGCCGAGGCCGACCGTGTCGATGGAGTCGCGCAGGCTCTGGCAGGCGTTGACGATCGCGCCGAACTCCAGATCCTGCACGGCACCGAGCAGCCGGTCCCGGTTGCGGATGCGGACCTGAACCTGCACGGCGCCGACCCGCGGATCGCGCATCATCCGGGATACCTCGAGCAGGATGTTTCGGCTGCCCTGACCGTCACCGTCGACGATGCCGATGACGACCTTGGCGGGATCGGTGCCCTCGGCGCGGGTCTGTTCCAGGATCGCGCGGTACGCCGCGTTGAGCGCCTCGCCCTTGCCCTTGCGCGCCTCGGGAAGTTCGCGGCGGAGCACGTACAGGCGGGGATGGTCGATGGCGGCGAGGACCTCGGGCGTACGGTCGTCCGACCCGTCGTCCACCACCAGGACGCGGGTGAGCGTGCCGCCGTAGCCGCCGAGGGTGAGCGCGGCCGCGACGGTGTTGCCGACGACGCGCTCCTCGTTCAGCGCCGGCACGATGATCCAGAAGTGTTCCGGCGTGCCGTCGGTCACGGCCGGGGTTTCGCTCTGCGCCGCCTTGTGGGAGTGGCGCGGCAGGGTGCGGGCGGCCTTGTGGTCGCGCGCGGGTTGACGGCGGTGGGCGGCGACATAGCGCACCGCGAAGCTGATGAGTCCCACTGTCGACATGGGCCACGCGAGCAGGATCGCGTATCCCACGACCACGACGAGCCAACTGTCCGCCGCCACGTGCCCCGCCTTCGGTCGTCACCCACAGTGCTGTCCAGCGTCGTATCGATGTCGCGGTCCTGGACGTATTAGGACATTAGGGTGCTACGGAGCGTGATGCAATACTGCTGACCGGAGCGCTGGGCGGCTCTGACCTTTCAGCCCATATCAGACAGCGCAGCCGGAGTTTTACCGACGAATCAGGGCAGGATGGGCGCCGTCACGAGGCCAACCACCGCAGGCCGGCGCCACGCCCTGATGACGAGCTGTGAGTACGGCCATCAGAAACGCTTCGCTGCCGATGCCACCGCCCAGCTACGGAACGTGGTAGCACCTGCGGGACCCTTCGCGCCGATCTTGGAGTTGCGGTTGGAATGAATCGGGCGCAAAGGCGCGTATAGGCAACCACAACTCCAAGATCGACGAGGAGGGGGAGCGATCGACGGGGTTGAGCGGCGCGCGCGGGTTACTCGGAGGCGCGGCGGAGGAGGGAGGGGTTGTCGCGCAACAGGGCCGCCAACCGCTTCGCGGCGAGCTCCGTCTCGGCCGAGTCCACGTGCAGCGGGATCGGCTCGGGGAGCGGGGTGGGCTTGATGTGCTGGTCAGCGAGACGGTGACCGGACATCCGGTCGGCAGCAAGGGTGTCGTCGGTGGTGCGGTGGTGCTGGGTGTAGATCCGCCGGGTCGCCTGCGAGGCGAACGCGGACGACGCCTGGCCGAACGGATGCGGCGGGCTGCCGGCGAGCGGACGCGTCGCGTCGAAGGGATCCGCAGGTGCCCCTGAAGACGGCACACCGGAGGTTGGAATTCCGGAGGACGGCGTCCCGGCGGACGCTGACCGGGGACCGCCGTTGCGGGCCTCGTCCACTGCGTCCTGCCGGCGATGGCTGGTGAAGGAGCCGTCGGCGTACGTCCCGGACCGGTGGGCAGCGAACGCCGGATCGTCGTAGCTGATCCGACGGGTCGCCTGACCGGCATCGGGCGCCGGCGAATAGGGCGGTGCTGCCGAATCCGCCGGTGCTGCCGAATAGGGCGGCGCAGCCGAATCCGCCGGTGCTGCCGAATAGGGCGCAGCCGAATAGGGCGGCGCGGCCGAATACGGGGACGACGGCTGGACCGGCTCGTCCGGGTCGATGTCGAAGTCGGCGTGCCGCGGCGACGTCGGCGCGGCCTCGGCCACCCGCGACGCCACCGAGTTGTCCGCGGTGACCTGGACGGTGCCGTCGTGGACGGCGAAATGCAGCAGTACCGGATCGCCCGCGCCCTCGACGCCGACGGTGACCGCCACCGCCGGGTTGCGACCCACCACCGCGGCGATGGCCTCGATGAGGTCCTGAACCGCCGGCGGGGTGCCGATGCCACCGCCCTCGGCGCGGCGGCGCAACTCGTCACGGCGCGCCAGCTTGTCCAGCGCGTCGTCCAGTCCGCCTCGCACGTAACCGTCCTTCCGTCAGACAGTTGCCCCGTACAACTCTGCCCGCTCGACGGTCGATTTGGGAACCGCGAACCTGAGCCGACCCTAGTGTGACTGCATCTTCAGTGCTCGATCGAGGGCCTGGTCGAGCACCACGAGCAGGGCATCCCGCACCGAGCCGCGAAAACGTGCGTCGAACGAAATAACCGGCACATCGTCTCGCACAGCGAGAGCCCAGCGCACTTCGTCCAGGTTGTAGCCGAGCTGTCCGTCGAACGTGTTGACGCCGACGACGAACGGGAGATCGGCCCGTTCGAAGTAGTCGACGGCCGGAAAACACTCGTCCAACCGGCTGGTATCGACCACTACAAGCGCACCGAGCGCGCCCCGGATGAGGTCGTCCCACATGAACGCGAACCGCGCCTGCCCGGGCGTACCGAAGAGATAGAGCTTCAACGTACGGTCGATCGTCACGCAGCCGAAGTCCATGGCGATGGTCGTGGTGGTCTTGCCCAACGCCGGCCCGCGGTTGTCCACACCCACCGATTCCAGCGTCATCTCGGCCTCGGTGGTGAGCGGCGAGATCTCCGAGATCGCACCGACAGTTGTCGTCTTTCCGACACCGAATCCGCCGGCCACGATGATCTTCACGGGTACGGGCGGGGGCGCGGGCCGGCGGCGTTCTCCCGGTACGCGTGCCGTGCCGACGATGCGGCGGTCAGGAAATGGCTCGAAGTCCACGGATCACTCGCATGATGGTGTCGGGATCAGGGAAGTCGTTGTCCAGAACGTGCACGTCAAGTTGTCCGGCCGCCCGTAGATCACCCACGAGAACGCGGGTGACACCCAGGTGCATCCTGAGCCGGGCCGAGATCTCGGCGACCGACAGGGGCTCGGCGCAGAGCGCGATGATGGCGCGTTGCTCCGGCGGAAGCCGGGCCGGCGCCGCTCCGGGATGGACGGTGACCTGCGTTTCCATTCCGATGGTGGGAT
Organism: Actinoplanes sp.; assembly: GCA_036557765.1. Classification (GTDB taxonomy): domain Bacteria; phylum Actinomycetota; class Actinomycetes; order Mycobacteriales; family Micromonosporaceae; genus Actinoplanes. Next base: position 7,687 of record DATBGW010000016.1, on the reverse strand, counting down.
CCGGGCCGTCCACCCGGCCGGATGTGAGAACGAACGGGCGCAGCGCCGTGGTGTGGTCACCCGGCGACGCGCCGGCCGCCGGCGGCCGTCCGTACCGCAGGAACGGCCGGACCGTCGGCGGCGGGTCCTCCGGATCGGACGGGTACGTCATTGTTGAACGGCGTTCTTCAATTCCGCGATGAGCCGGGGGGTCAGCGCGCCACCCGCCCGGGTGGCGAACAGCGTCATCTCGTACGCCAGCGTGCCGAGGTTGGCCGAACGATCCGCGATCACGCCCAGCACCGAGCCGGAGCTGATCGCCGTCACCAGCAGGTAGCCGTCGGCCATGTCGATGATGACGCGGTTCAAGCTGCCCAGCGCGTACCAACTGGCCGCACCGCCGGCGAGGCTGGTCAGTCCGGACACGACCGCGGCGAGCCGTTCGGCGTTGGGCCGATCCTTGATCGCCGACATCGCCATGAGCAGCCCGTCGGACGAGACGGCGATGGCTTCGACGACGCCCGCGGTGCTCGAGGTGAAGGAGTCAAGAAGCCAGTTGAAGGTCTTCGCCTCCGCGCTGAGCTGGGAATGCGCGTAGTCGCGGCCACCTGCGGTGTCCGTGCTGTAAGGGGAGGTCATCGCGATTGTCCCTCGTGTTGTGACTGGGTTTCGCGCAGCGCGAGTGCGACGCCGGACTCGAACTGCTCGACGAGCGCGCGGGCCTCGTCGGGGTCCAAGGGGTTGGCCGGGCTCGCCGGGGGATCGGGGTTGGGCGGCTCGGTGAGCGGCAGCGTGGAGCCGGGCACGCGGCGGGTGAGCGGCCGGTGCCCGGCAAGCTCCTCCCACTGCGCCCGGGACACGCCGTCCTCGAACGCCTCGACCGCCGCGCGTGCGGCCTCGGCGTCGTCGGCCGAGGGCGCGACCGACGGCAACCTCGTACCGGTGTCCGTGGGCAGCTGGGTGCCCGGCACGCGGCGCCGCAGTGACGAGGTCGCCGGCCGTTGGCGCGGCAGCTGGATCGCGTCCGCGGGAGCGGACATCACGATCGGGCCGCTCACCACCGGAGACTCGGTGTCGGCAGCGGGCTCGGGCACCGCCACCGGCGCCCGTCCGGCTACCGGCGTGCCGGGGTCGAACGCCGGCGCCGCCTCCAACTCCGGCGCCACCGGCCGGACCGGGACGAACGCGTTCCAGGACTGGGCCGACTTCAGCGTCCGCGTCGCGCGATCGAACACGTGCGCGTCGTACGGCTGAGTGCGGGCTACCGGGGCGGTGGCCATCGGCCTGGGCGCGGCGACGGTCTGGGCGCGCGTGGTCAGGTGGGCGGAATTCAGGTCGACCCACGCGGTCACGCCACCGTCCGGGGTGTCGGTGAGCGTCACTTCGATGCCGTGCCGGCGGGCGAGCCGGCCCACCACGAACAGACCCAGCACCTCGCTGGGTGCGAGGTCAAGCCGTTCACGGCGGGTGAGCCGGGCGTTCTCCTCGGCCAGCCGTTCCGGGGCGAGCCCCAGGCCGTGATCGGCCACGGCGAGGCGGGCGCCGCCGCGGAAGTCGGTCGCGGTGACCGTGACCCGGGTGTGCGGCGGCGAGAACGACGTGGCGTTCTCCATCAGCTCCGCCAGCAGCAGCGTCAGGTCCGCGACGACGGACGGCACTACCAGAATGTCGTCGGGCACGTCGACGTCGACGCGGGTGTAGTCCTCGATCTCGCCCAGCGCGAGCCGGACGACGTCGGAGAGCGGGAGCGGGGACATGTGCTCGTCCGCGCCGGCGCCACCGGACAGCACGACGAGCGAGCCGGCGTTGCGCCGCAGCCGGCTGGACATGTGGTCGAGCCGGTACAGCTCGCGCAGCCGGTCGCTGTCGGTCTCCCGGCTCTCGAGATTGTCGATCAACGCCAGCTGACGGCCGACCAGGTTCTGGGTACGGCGGCCGACGTGCCCGAACATCTGCGCGACGTTGCGCCGGCTCATCACCTGGCGCTCGACCAGCCGTGCGGCGGTGCTCTGCACCCGGTCGAACGCGCGCGCCAGGTCGCCGATCTCGTCCCGTGCGGCGACATCCACCGGATCGAGGTGGATGGGCCGGGCCGCTTCGGCGTCGTCGTCGGCCACCCGTTCCAGCTCCGCCTCGGCGGCCCGCGCGACTCGGTCCGCGGAGGAGGTGAGGCGCCGCAACGGCCGTGCCACCGTCCGCGCCATGATGATGCTCAGCGCGATCACCAGCAGGAGCAGCAGGAGGGCCGATGCCCCGACGATTACTGCGATCCGCAGTGCGTCGTCCCGGCTCGTCGTGGTCGCCCGGTTCACATCGGACGCGATCCGCTTTTCGGTGAAGCCGCCGAGCACGTTGACCGACTGCAATGCCGTGAAGATGGTCTTGACGTCCAGCAGCCGGACCGCGGCGGTCGGGTCCACCGCCGCACGCGTGAGGAAGTCGGACCCGACCCGGGATGTGACCGCCTCCTGCGCGGCGAGGTACAGCTTGTACTGCGCGGGGGTGAAGTAGATCTGGCCGCCCACGATGTCGGACTGCAGCTTCACCAGGATCGAGTAGAACAGGCCGACGAACGCGGCGCTCTGGGTGACGGCCGCGGTCGTCAGGTACGACGACGCCTGGTTGATCTGGTCGTCGGTCCGCAGCGCCTGGTCGAGTGCGAAGACCTGGCGGCCGACCGCGGTGGTCAGATCCGCCTTGTGGCGAAGGTCGAGCGCGTCGATGATCGGCGTGATCACGCCGGTGAACTCGGCGACCAGCAGGTCAGGCCGTTCCGCACCGCTCAGTACCTGGGCGCGGGTGTCGTCGAGCCGGGCGGCGTTCGCGATCGCGCTGCTCAGCTGCGGGGACAGCGGCTGATCCAGCCGGGTCAGCGCGGCCAGCCGGTCCCGCGCCTTGGCGCTCTGATTGATCAGATCCGGCGCTTGGACCAGCTTCAGCAGGTAGCCGGTCGACAGCAGGCGCTCCTCCTGCAACTCCTGCACGGCCGAGCCGACCCGGGTGGCCAACTCGACGGCGTCGGCGGTGCGTTGCGCCTCGCGGGCCACGGCGACGCGGTTCAGCACGATCGGCACGCTGAGTGCCACCACGCCGAGCAGGGGTATGAGCACCAGCAGGGCCAGCTTGCCCGTGATGCGGAACTTACCGAAGAGCACCGGATCGCTCCCGCTGTGTCAGGTCGGCTCCGCCGTACGGCGGGTCGATGAGGTTGGCATAGCCGGGCGGCCGGAGGTCGGCCAGGTTCCGCGTGGCCTCGTTGTTCGGCGGCGGCATGCGGTACCGCCGACGACCGGTCAGCAGGACGGCGAGCACGGCGAGGGCCAGCAGGATCACGACGCCGGCCGCCACGAGTGCTTCCCGCCGTGCGGTGTTCAAGCGGTCGAGCCGGTCGGAGAGCAGGCCGTCCATTTCCCGTACGAGCATGCCGGAGAGGCTGGTCAACGACGACTGCAGCTGGCTCTGCGCGGTGGCCATGGTGGCCGCGTTGGGCTGGCCGCCCGGGTTCGCGCCGCGGGTCAGCGACTCCACGCCGCGCCGGAAGGAATCAAGTGTCGTCACGAGGTTGCCGCTGAGCGTGGGGCTGCTGGTGTCGTCGACCGCTGCCTGCAGGTCGTCGGTCAGTGCGTTCACCGAGATGCCGACGGATTGCACTGCAGCACCGAACTGCGGCCCGAGAGTGGCCTGCTGATTCGGCTGCGCCTTCGCGACCAGGAGACTGAGATCGCCCATCCGGCTGACCTGGACCACGGTGTTGGGCAGGTCATCCGCGACCGCCTGCTGCAGGTTCGACAGGTCGTTGTCCGCGTCCCGGATCAGCGTCGAGTTGTTGCGCACCGTGTCGTACAGCGCGAGCGTGAGATTGGTGGCCTCGACATACGCCTGGAAGACGGTCAGCGGGTTGCCGGTCACCGAGCCCAGCTGATCGATCCGGTCGCGGAGGCCGCTCCACCGGTCCCGCGTGCCGAGCGCAGCGCCCAGGCGCTGGTCCACGGAGTTGACTTTGGCGACCGCGGCGCTCAGTGCGGTGGGGGCCGCTGAGACGTTCTGCAGCGCCGACGACTGCGCCTCCGCCAACGCGCTGACAAGTGGTGTGAGGACCGTCACGTATTCGACGCCCTGCCGCTCGAGCCGGGTGCTGTCGAGGCTCGCGTCGTTCGCCTGCCACACCCGGTAGAACAGGTAGCCCGCCGGCACCAGGATCAAAACGGTCAAAACCGCGGCGACCAGGGAGCGCGAACGGGAAAGGCGGTTGTCCACCGAGACTGGCATTGCTGTAGTCCTCCGCCGTGCAGCGTGATGGGCGCCGAACAGTGACTACGGTGCGTAGCCGGGTCAGCGCGCCGATCCGGGTCAATCTATCCAAGAAACAGTCGAGCGACCCCTTGCCAAGGGTCATTTTTCATCGGCTGATCGGGGGATGTGCCCGGGGGCAGTGGGGCACTCAATCCGATGAAGCCGCAGTACGCGCCGGTTGCCGGGGAACCGGCGCGCTGACGAGGCTCCCCGACCACGGAGCCGAGCGCAAGCTTTCCACTGTGGACAGCGTATTGAGATCAACGGATCGTATTGATCCGCCTACGGTGAGATAGATGGCTGCATAGCGTAATCAGATGAATACGATCAGAGCCGCGCCAACGCTTTGCGGAGTGGATCGAGACCCAACGATCCCAGGTTCAGCGCATCGCGGTGGAACGCCTTGAGGTCGAAGTCCGCGCCCTTGCGCTGCCGCGCCTCGTCCCGTGCCTGCAGCCAGATGCGCTCGCCGATCTTGTATGACGGCGCCTGCCCCGGCCAGCCGAGGTAGCGCTTCCACTCGAAGCGGAGCACCTCGTCGGTCATCCGGCTGTGCGCGCGGAGGAACTCCCAGCCGAGTTCCGGTGTCCACCGCTCGCCCGGATGGAAGCCGAACGGGTTGTCGTCGGGAATCTCCAGCTCCAGATGCATGCCGATGTCCACGATGACCCGGGTGGCCCGTAGCGCCTGCCCGTCCAGCATGCCCAGCTTGTCGCCCGGATCGGACAGATACCCGAGATCGTCCATGAGCCGTTCCGCGTACAGCGCCCAGCCCTCGCCGTGGCCCGAGCACCAACACAGCAGGCGCTGCCAGCGGTTGAGCAGCTCGGACCGCAGCTGCGTGGTGGCCACCTGCAGGTGATGACCCGGCACGCCCTCGTGGTAGACGGTGGTGACCTCCTTCCACGTGGCGAACTCGTTGTTGCCCTCGGGCACCGCCCACCACATCCGGCCGGGCCGGGAGAAGTCCTCGCTGGGACCGGTGTAGTAGATGGCGCCGTCGCTGGTGGGCGCGATCCGGCACTCCAGCCGGCGCATCTTTTCACCGATGTCGAAGTGGACGCCGTTCAGCTCCTCGATCGCCTTGTCCGCGAGCGCCTGCATCCAGTCCCGGAACGCTTCCTTGCCGGCGATGCGACGCGCCGGATCGGCGTCCAGCGCCGCCACCGCCTCATCGACGCCGGCGCCCGGCCCGGCGATCCGGGCGGCCACCGCGCGCATCTCGTTCTCCAGTCGGGCGAGTTCCTCGAAGCCCCAGGCGTACGTCTCATGCTGGTCCACCTTCGCGCCGAGGAAGTACTGCGACGCCAGGGCGTACCGCTCCGGTCCCGCCGCCTCCTTGTCCCGTCCGCGGGGGGCGAGCTCGGTGCGCAGGAACTCGCCGAATCCGGCCGTCGCGGCGGTGGCCGCGGCCGCGCCCTCCCGCAGATTGCCGGCCAGCGGACCACTCGCGTCGACTCGGTCTGCCAGCGCGTGGAAGAAGTTGTCCCGCGCCGGGTCGGTCCACGCGTCGCACTGCTCGGCCACCGCCAGCATCTGGGCGCGCGCGCTGACGTGACCGTCGTCGGCCGCCTGGCGCAGCGTGCCCTTGTACTGCTCGACGGCGCGGGGGAACGCGTTGAGCCGCGCGGCGATGTTGGCCGCCGCCTCCTCGCCCTCGGTCGGCATCAGATCGAAGGCCATGCGGAGGCCGTGCACGCCGCTGGAGATCACGCTGATCTCGCTCGCGGTGTAGCCCGAGTCGTAGCGGGCCAGCTCCAGGCCGAGCCGTTCCAGCATGGCGTCCTTGGCGACCTGTTCCACCTCGGTCTCGGGTTCGATGACGTCGAGCTCGGCGAGCGTGCGGCGGGTCAGTTCGGCCTGGGCCTCCAGGCCTTCGGGGGAGAGATCGTCGAGCTGATCGTCATAGCCCGGGATCCCGACGAACGTGGCTCCGGTCGGGTTGAGAGGAGCCCACTCGGCGACGTAGCGCTCGGCAAGGTCATCAACGTGTCCCACCCCGACGACCCTACAGCGCCTCCTCCGCGCGCCTTTCAGGCGACGTTTCCTCCGCTTCGCGCAGGTCCGTCGCTCACTTGTGCGAGCCGGTCCACTCCAGCAGTCGTTCGACCGGCCAGGTGTTCACCACGGACTCCGCCGGTACGCCGCACAGCGCGGCGCGTTCGCACCCGAAGTGCAGCCAGTCGAGTTGGCCCGGGGCGTGTGCATCGGTGTCGATGCTGAACATGGCGCCCGCCTCGACGGCGACCCGCAGCATCCGCTTCGGCGGGTCCAGCCGGTCCGGCCGGCAGTTGATCTCGATGGCCTTCCGATGCTCGAGGCAGGCCCCGAGCACCTGCTCGAAGTCGAACGTGCTTTCCGGCCGGCCCCGGCCACCGCGGTGGGCCCGGTCGCCGCTGCCGCCGAGGGCGAGCCGCCGCCCGGTCATGTGCCCGAGGATGTCGAGATGGGGGTTGGCGATCGCTGCAACCATCCGCCGCGTCATCCGCGGGCCCTCGTCGCGCAGGTTGCTGTGCACCGAGCCGACCACCACATCGAGCCGGGCGAGCAGCTCGTCCTCCTGGTCGAGCGCTCCGTCGGCCAGGATGTCGACCTCGATGCCGGTGAGAATCCGGAAGCCGTCCGGCAACGCGTCGTTGAGCTTCGCCACGTAGTCGAGTTGGCGGCGCAGCCGGGCCGGTGGCAGGCCGCGGGCGACGGTGAGCCGCGGAGAGTGGTCGGTCAGGACCATGTACTCGTGGCCGAGCCCGACCGCCGCCAGCGCCATCTCCTCGATCGGCGAGCCACCGTCGGACCAGTCCGAATGCGAGTGGCAGTCGCCGCGGATCGCGTCCCGCAGAGCGGCGGCCGCCCCTTGTAGGTCGGTGCCCGCGGTGGCTTCCAGCCGGCGCAGGTACACCGGCTCCTCACCGGCCAGGGACTCGGCGACGCACCGGGCGGTCACGTCGCCCACACCGGACAGCTGCGACAGCGTCCCGGCCTCGGCCCGGGCGGTCAGCTCGTCCGGCGGTAGCGCGGCGATCGTCGCGGCCGCCGAACGGAACGCTCGGACCCGGTAGGTCGCCTCGTTCGCCCGTTCCAGCAGAAACGCGATCCGGTGCAGGTCCGCAACAGGTTCCCGACCACTCACAGACCGCACGCTACGCCCGCCCCGTTCCCCTGCCCCGCGATCTTGCGGCCAGGTCCCCCGCGATCTTGGAGTTGTGGTTGCCCTTATGCGGACTTTGCCCGCATTCACGCCAACCACAACTCCAAGATCGCGGGGGACGGGCACGGCTCGCGGCCGGTGTAATCCCATGATCTCGCGGGACCGGCGTGGCTCGTTACGGTTGTGGGGTGCGGACGATCGACTGGGTGGATGGGGCGGTCGAGCTCATCGACCAGACGGCGCTGCCTGGCCAAGAGCGGATGCTAC
>DATBGW010000015.1:0-6165 GCA_036557765.1 Actinoplanes sp. | reverse complement strand
ACTTGTGGTTGCCCTTCTGCCCGTTTCCTCCGGCTCATTGCCAACCACATCTCCAAGATCGGCGGAAGGGACCTCAGGTCATGTCGTCGAAACGGCGTTCCAACGGGAGCGGCTGTGCCACCGGTGCGGCGGCGGCCACCGACGTCGGCGGCTCGGTCGGGTCGCTGGCGGCGATCGAGTCCCGATCTTCGTCCAGCGGCGAGATCTCGTCGTCGGACAGGCCCGCGTACAACTCCTTGTCCCGGCCGGTACGGCGGTCGTGGAGGAAGGCCACCCCGACGGCGATGAAATACAGCAGCGACATCGCGGCCGCGAGCAGCGTCATCCCGAACGGCCCGGGGTCCGGCGTGGCGATCGCCGCGAACGCGAACGACAGGAAGACCACCACACGCCACCAGCTGAGCAGCCGCTTCGCCCGGACCACACCGGTGAAGTTGAGCATCAGCAGGATCAGCGGAAACTCGAACGCGACGCCGAACAGCAGGATCATGCTGGTCACGAAGCCGATGTAGGACGTCACCTCGAGCTGCGTGGACTCGCCGAGGACGCCGGCCTCCATGATGAAGTTCAGGCTGTGGCCGACGACGAGATAGGCCAGCACGGCGCCGGCGCAGAACAGCGGCGCCGCGATCGCCACGAAGATGTACGCCCACTTGCGCTCGTTCCGGTGCAGGCCCGGCGCGATGAACGCCCACAGCTGGTAGAGCCACACGGGGGCGCCCACGATGAGCCCGACCCACAGCGCGATCTTCAGCCGCAGGATCAGCGTGTCGCCGACGCCGAGGACGAGGAACTTGCACTGGCCGCTCACGTAGGAACTGGGCAGGGAGCAGTACGGCTCGGCCAGCAGATGGAACACCCGCTGCGACACGATGAAGCCGATGATGAACCCGGCGAGCAGCCCGAGCGACGCCCAGAAGAGCCGGTTACGCAGCTCCCGGACGTGCTCGAGCAGGGTCATCGAGCCGTCGGCGGCCTGCTGGAACTTGCTCGGCCCCCGCCGGCGCAGGGAGATCGCCACGGCCGTCGGTCAGCGCTCGTTGCGCTGTACCGGGTCGACGAACGGCGGCTGCGGCGGCTGCTGGTACTGCGGCGGCTGCTGATACTGCGGTGGTTGCTGATACTGCGGTGGCTGCTGGCCGTACTGCGGCGGTGGCTGCTGATAACCCGGCTGCTGGTAGCCGCCCTGCACCTCGCCGGACAGCGGCTGGCGGCCGTGCTGCGGCTCGGCCTTCTCGGCGACGTTGTTGTCCTCGTCGATGAGGCCCTTGGTCTCGGCCTTGATGATCCGCAGCGACCGGCCGAGGGAACGCGCGGCGTCCGGCAGCCGCTTCGCGCCGAACAGCAGCACGAGGACGACCACGAAGATGATGATGTGCCATGGCTTGAGGGCGCCCATGGAAAAACTCCAGTCGGTCTGATCACGGACTCTTCGGTCTGCCGGTCCATCGTACGTGTGCTTTCTCCAGTCACAGCGTCCGCCGGACAGGTTCGATACACCGGGACCCGGACATCCGGGCCGGAACGTCACATGCCGGGCTGGATCACGGCGATACGACGCTGCGTCTCCTCGGCGCTTTCCTGCAATGCCAGCACGGTCCGTTCCAGGTCGGCGGCGCTTTCCCGCAACCGCATCGCCTCGGCCTGGCGGCGTTGCAGCTTCGCCGCGGCCCGGCGCAGCGCGGACAGCCGGCCCAGCAACGGCACAACGGCCGCCAGCAGCACGATCAGGGCCAGCACCACGGCCGCGATCCAGATCCACATCACCACGCGGACACCTTAGGCCCTGTTTTGTCACCCGGCCAAGTGCGCGGCGCGGTCCAGGGTGTGTCTGACATCGGCTGCTGTCATCAGGCGCGCTCGGGGCCTCGCCGCAGCCCTGGCCGGGTTATGAAACAGGCCTACCGACCCGGTGCGGCGTACTGGTCGAGAGCGGTGGCGGCCTGTGCCCGGATCCGGTCGACCAGCTCGGCCGGCCCGACCACGGTGACGTCCGGACCAAGGCCGAGCAGGAGCCGCTGCGCCCAGCCGAGATCGGTGACACGCATGCCGACCAGCCATTCGTCGCCGTCCCGGCGGACCTCCTCGCACGGGTAGTACTCGGTGATCCACCGGCTGCCGCGGCCCACCCGCAACGTGACGAGCGGCAGGTCCGGCGTGGGATGGAAGACGCCGTCGCTGACGTCGTGCAGATCGACGTGCGGCGGCGGGGCCGCCGGCTCATCCAGCACGGTGAACGCGTCGATCCGGTCCACCCGGAACATCCGGGTGGCCTCGGCGCGGCGGCACCACGCTTCCAGGTACGCCCGGCCCTCCACCATCACCACCCGCAGCGGGTCGACGACGCGGTCGGTGGTTTCGTCCCGGGCCGCCGTGTAGTAGGTGAGGTGCAGCGCGTGGCCGCTCCCGACGGCCGCACGGACCGCGTCCAGCTGCTCGTCGTCGGCGGGCAGCCGCACCGCGACCGGCGCGTCCGCCAGGTCACCGGCGGCGTTCTCGATCTTGGCAAGTGCGCGCTCGACCGCGTCCCGCGTGCCTGTCCCCGGCATCTCGGCGAGCATCCGCAGCGCCACCACCAGCGCGAGCGCCTCGTCCTGGGTCAACCGCAGCGGCCGGTCGATGCCCGCGTCGTACGTCACCGTCACCCGGTCGCCGTCGAAGGCCATGTCGATGAGATCGCCTGGTCCGTAGCCCGGCAGCCCGCAGACCCAGAGCAGCTCAAGGTCCTCGCGCAACTGGCGCTCGGAGATCCCCAGGTCGGCGGCGGCGTCCGCCACCCGGATCCCCGGCCGGGCCAGCAGGTACGGCACGAGGTTGAGCAGCCGGCCCAGCCGGTCCACCGACGTACGCTGCGACGGCGTCACGTCGGCACCGCCGGGGTCAGCGGCTCGTGCCGGGCGACGACCTCCTTCAGCTGCTGGATGACCGCCTCACGCAACTCCGGAGGCGCCTCCACCCGGACGTCGGCACCGTAGCCGACCAGCGTGCCGGCCAGGTGCTCGACATCGGAGTACGGCACGGTGAGCCGGTCGCCGTCCGGGCCGGGCACCGCGTCGACAGCCCAGCGGCGCAGCCCGGCCGCCCGCCCGGCACGGACCGTGACCGTGGCCCGGCCGGTGTGCGTCACCGGGCCGGACCACCGGGCGACGTGGCTGATCAGATCGAGGTCGCGCGGCGGGTTGAACGCGCGCGCCGGCCCGCTCGCGCTGACCGGGCCGACGATCCGGGACAGCCGGAAGCAGCGCGTGGCGGCACGGTCCCGGTCGTGGCCCACCACGTACCACCGGCCCTGCCAGCACACCACCCCCCATGGCTCGAGCCGCCGGGTCGCGGGGTCGTCCACCTCGGGCACGCGGTACGCGAACGTCACCGCCTGCCGGTCCCGCGCCGCGCTGGTCAACGGCCCGAACGCCGGATCCACCGTGACTACCGGCTCGACACCCAGCGTGGCGTGCGGGTCCACCTCGACACCTGCGGCGCGCAGCTTGGCCAGTCCGGACGACGCGGCGGCGGCCAGCCCGGCGTGCTGCCACAGCCGGGCCGCGATGCCGACGGCGGCTGCCTCGTCCGGGGACAGCAGGATGTCCGGCAGCGCGTACTCGCGGTGCGCGATGCGGTAGCCCGGCTCGGTGTCGAAGACGCTTGCAGTTCCGGTCTCCAGCGGCACACCGAGCTCGCGCAGCTCCGCCTTGTCGCGCTCGAACTTGCGCTGGAACGCCTCGTGGTCGCGGGGATCGTCGGGGTCGTGCTCGTAGCCGGGCACGGTCGCCGCGATCTGCGCGGCGGTGAGGAACCGTCGCGTGGACAACAGACAGATCACCAGGTTCACCAGGCGCTCGGTACGGGTCCGCGACACTCCCGAAACGCTAGCAGCCGGACCGTGTGATCGGCCGCACCATGCCGCCGCCAGCGCGGGGAACGGGTCGCGTTGTTATTCGTTCACGACGATAATTCGGCCTCCGCGCCGCAAGACGGCACTCCGGACCGAATGAACGTCGCCCGCCGGGGAAGGATGACTGCGTGCCGCCTGAATCCGCCGTCGGAGAACCCGCCGACCAGACCCCCGTGGGCCTTGCCGCCGCCGCTCCGCTCGAGGCCGAGGAGCCGGTCGCCGCACCGGCCGAGGCGGGCGGCAACGAGAGCGTCCTCACCGTCGTGGTGGCGGGCCTGGCGAATCTGTTCATCGCGGCGGCCAAGCTGGTGGCCGGCCTGATCTCCGGCTCGGCCGCGATGCTGTCCGAGTCGGCGCACTCGCTCGCCGACACCGTCACCGAGGTCCTCCTGTACGTGGCGCTGCGCCGTGGCCGCAAAGCCGCCGACGAGCAGCACCCGTTCGGGTACGGCAAGGAGGCGTTCGTCTGGGCCCTGCTCGCGGCGGTATTCACGTTCATCGGCGGCGCCGGCTTCTCCATCTACCACGGTGTGACGACGATGATCAGCGGCGAGCACAGCGGCGAATACCTGTGGTCGTACGTCGTGCTGGTGGTGTCCTTCGTGGCCGAGGGCATCTCGTTCCTGCGGGCTCGCAAGCAGGTCAAGGAGGAGTCGCAGCGCTGGAACACCACGCCCGAGCGGTTCCTGCGGCTGACCCCGGACACCACGGTCAAGGCGGTGTTCTTCGAGGACTCCGCCGCGCTCATCGGCCTGGTGCTGGCCGCCGTGGGCGTGGGTCTCGCGCAGCTGACCGGCTCGGAGATGTGGGACGGGCTCGCCTCGATCGCGATCGGCCTGCTGCTGCTGGTGGTCGCGACGGTCCTGGCCCGGAGCAATATCTCGTTGCTCGTGGGCCGGGCGGTGCCGCGCCGGATACACAACCAGATCGCCGACGACCTGTGCACGATCCCGATCGTCACCGCCGTGCCGACGCTGTTCACCATGCAGCTCGGCCCCGGCGACATCCTGGTGGCCGCGAAGGTCGACTTCGACGACGACGTCACCGGCGCCCAGATCGAAGAGGCCTCCGACGAGGCCGAGCGGCGCCTGCGGCGCCGGTACCCGCAGATCCGGTACGTGTTCCTGGACCCGACGCGCGGCACCGCGGGCCGTAGCCACCGCGACGGCGGCGTGGACTTGTAGGGTCGCCGCCATGGTGCGGTGGCGGTCGGGGACGGTCTCAGCGGTGCGGTGGCGGTCGGCGACGGTCTCAGCGGTACGGCGCCGGTGGGGCGGCGCGGTCGAGGTCGACGCGGTCACCTCGGACGGGCCGGTCCGGGCGCTCGCCTACCCGCCGTTGGTCGGGGAGCCGGCCCCGGGCGACCGGGTGCTGCTCAACGTCGGCGCGCTGGCGATGGGCCTCGGCACCGGCGGGTACGCACTGGTGGTGGCGCTGCCCGATCGCCTGCCCCCGGACACGGCGTCCGATGGCGGCCGGGACGCCGGCCACCTGGTCAAGGCGCGGTACACACCGTTGCAGGCGATCGTGCTGGGCGTGGACGAGGAGGCATCGCCGCACCGGGCCGTGATGGCGGCCGCGGACACGCTGGACGCCCTGCCGGTCGTGACGGCTGACCTGCACTCCGCGTTGCCGGCGATTCTCGCCGGCGTCCACGCCGACCGGCCGGCCGCACGGGTGGCGTACGTGATGACCGACGGCGGAGCGCTGCCCGCGTGGTTCTCCCGTACGCTCGACGGCCTGCGCGACCGGCTCGCCGGGACGGTGACGACCGGGCAGTCGTTCGGCGGCGACCTGGAGGCCGCCACGGTGCACACCGGCCTGCTCGCCGCGCGGCACGTGCTACGCGCGGACGTCGCTATCGTCACCCAGGGGCCAGGCAATCTCGGCACCGGAACGCGCTGGGGGTTCTCCGGCGTGTCCGTCGGTGAGGCGGTGAACGCGGTGGCCGCGCTCGGCGGCCGCCCGATCGGGGCGCTGCGCATCTCCGGCGCCGACCCACGGCCTCGGCACCGCGGCGTGTCGCATCACAGCCTCACGGCGTACGGGCGGGTGGCGCTGGCCGCCGCCGATCTGGCCGTCCCGGTGTTGCCCGAGCCGCTGGCCTCGACGGTGGCGGACGCCCTGACCCCGCTGGCGGACCGGCATCGGCTTGTGCGGGTCACAGTCGACGGCCTGGAGGCGGCGCTACGCGCCGCGCCGGTGCCGCTGTCCACGATGGGCCGCGACCTGGACGCCGACCCGGCGTACTTCCTGGCCGCCGCCGCGGCCGG
>DATBGW010000014.1:0-17812 GCA_036557765.1 Actinoplanes sp. | reverse complement strand
GTACCCGGACGCCTCCGCCCAGACCTTGTGGCTGTACGGCGAATCCACGCTGACCGTGAGCACCTGGACGTCCTCGGTCGCGTACTCGGACAGACGGGCGGAGATCTCGTCCAGCTCGCGTCCGCACGTACCGGTGAAGGCGAGCGGATAGAAGACCAGCAACACCGCCTTACGACCGCGGAAGTCGGCGAGCCGCACTTCGCGGTTGTTCTGGTCCTTGAGGGTGAAGTCGGGCGCGATCGCACCCGGCGAAAGGTGGGTCACTTCTTCTTGGCGCCCCGGGGTGACACCAGTCGGGCGCCGGACCAGTCCTTGCCGGCGTTCACGGTCGAGGTCTGCTGCAGGCCCGCGGTCGGCGCGGACTCACTGATCTCGCTGGGCTCGACGTGGCCGGAACGGCCCGCCTTGGGCGTCAGCAGCCACACCACGCCGTTGTCGGCGAGGGGGCCCAGAGCGTCGGTGAGCAGCTCGAACAGGTCACCGTCGCCGTCCCGGTACCACAGCAGCACCGCGTCCACGACCTCGTCGGTGTCTTCATCGACCAACTCGCCAACGCGTTCGGTCAGGGCGTCACGGAGGTCCTGGTCGACGTCGTCGTCGTACCCCATCTCCATGACCACCATGTTCGGCTCGAAGCCGAACCGGTCCGCCAGGCTACGTACGCCATCGGCCTGACCAGCGGTCGCGCTCACTGTCGCTTGCCTCCTACCTCTGCATGTCCACGCGTGCAAGGCGTAGTCCACACAAATGCCTGCCCGGGCGCAAGTGGCGCACCGAGTGTGGAGGAATTTACCGTGCCAGCAGGGCGTGAGCACCTTGCGTGATGGCATCTTCGGAGACCAGGACGTGCTCGGCGGCGGGTCCGAGCGGAACCAGCGAATCGGCCGATGCAATCCGCCGTGCGGCACCCACGAAACCGCCGTCCACCAGCGCGGCGAGGATGCCTTCGCCCACGCCCCCGGAGCGCCGGGTCTCGTCGACGATCAGTACGCGGCCGGTCGCGGCGGCCTCCCGGACCAGGTCGGCCGCGGGCAGCGGGCTGAGCCAGCGGAGGTCCACGACCCGGGAGCCGTATCCCTCCGTGGCCAACTGCGCGGCCACACGGAGCGACATTCGTACGCCGTTGCCGTACGTGAGGATGGTCAGGTCCTCGGCCGCGCCGACGGGATAGGTCCGCGCGCGGCCGATCGGCACGTGCGCGCCGGCCCAGTCGCCGGGCGGAGCGTATGGCGCGAGCCAGTCGCTGTCGCCCTGCCGGTACAGATCCCGGACGTGGTAGAGCGCGATCGGCTCGAGGAACACGCACACCGTTCCGTCGACGGCCGCGGCCGCGATGCAGGACCGCAGCATGGGCCCGGCGTCCGCGGGCCGGGCCGGCACCGCGAGGACCAGCCCGGGTATGTCCCGGAGCACTGCTACCGCGTTGTCGTTGTGGAAGTGACCGCCGAAATTCTCCTGGTACGCCAGTCCGGCGACGCGTACGACAAGAGGGTTCCGGAACGCCCCGGACGAGAAGAACGCCAGCGTGGCAGCTTCACCGCGCAATTGGTCCTCGGCGTTGTGCAGGTACGCCAGGTACTGGATCTCCGGAATCGGCAGCATCCCGCTAACCCCGGCCCCCAGGCCCAGTCCCATGATCGTGGTCTCGTCCAGGAGCGTGTCGAAGATCCGTTCGGGGCCGAAGCGGTCCCGCAGATTCTTGGTAACGCCGTACACGCCGCCCTTGCGGGCCACATCCTCGCCGTACACCAGGGCACCGGGCAGCGCGAGCAGCGCGTCGGTGAGCGTGGCGTTGATGGTCTGTGCCAGCGTCAGCGGTCCACCGTGCTCGGGCAGCTTGCCGTTGAACGTCAGCGCTCTGGCGGCCGCGCCGGGACCGGCGGCGCGGGTGGCCATGTCGGTGATCGAGTTGGCGACGCGTAGCGGACGGCGCGGCGCCAGCGGGGCTACCACGTCGGCGGCCGACGCGAGCTTCGGCTCGCCCAGCACCTCCTCGGCCAGCTTGCGGACCTGCCAGCCCAACTCGTCGTACCGCTCGATGACCTCGGCCGGCTCGGCCAGCCCGGCCTCGACGAGCAGTCTCGCCGATCTGATCAGCGGATCCCGTTCCAGGTCGCGAGCGATCTCGTCGGACGACCGGTACGCGATCTCGGCGTCCGAGCCGGCGTGCCCCATGAGCCGGACCATCGTCAGGTGCAGCACCGCGGGCCGGCGCTGCTCACGGACGTACGAGACGGCTTCGGCCGCGGCGTCGTAGGTGGCGGCCAGATCGCAGCCGTCCGCGGCGGCGTACCGGATGCCGGGCCGCGACCGCAGCGCCTCCGCGACCCATTCCGGCGGCGACTTCACGCTGATGCCCCACCCGTTGTCCTCGCAGATCAGGAGCAGTGGGATCGGTACGCCGGTGTGGTCGTACCATCCGGCGGCGTTGAGGGCCGCGGTGGCGGTGGCATGGTTGACCGACGCGTCGCCGAACGAGGCGACCACGATCGCGTCGTCCGGCCACGGGGTCTCGACGCCGCGCAGCGCGGGGGCGCGGCCGATGCCGAAGCCGATGCCGACGGCCCTGGGCAGGTGCGACGCCACCGTCGACGTGGTCGGAATGATCTGGAGATCGGCGCGGCCGAAGACCTTGTGCCGGCCGCCGGCGATCGGCTCCTGCGCCGACGCCACCACCCCGCGCAGCACGTCCCGCGCGGCCTCGACCAAGCCCTTCTCCGGGTCGGCGAACGCCGCCCGGGCACAGTAGAAGCCCGCCGAACGGTAATGCAGCAACGCTGGATCGTCCGGCCGCAGCGCGGCCGCCACCGCGGCGTTGCCCTCGTGACCGGATGAGCCGATCGTGTAGAAGCCTTCGTTGAAGCTGCGCAGCCAGCGCGCGGCCAGATCCAGGTGGCGGCTGGTGAGCTGGGCATCGAAGAGCCGGCGCGCCTGCGCGCCGATGAGGGCGGTGCCATCGCGGACCGGATCGTCGGGTGACCTGGGCGTGGCGGGTGACGCCACCGCCGACACGGCATCCCGGAACCGCTCGTCGAGATTCTGCGGGCTGCTCACACAACCCAGCATCGCCGAAACAGCGCGTCGCCGCAGACCGCCGTTATCCCCGCGATCTTGGAGTTGTGGTTGGCACAGAAGCGGACTAACCAGACGAAAAGGCAACCACAACTCCAAGATCGCGGGGGAATACCGTGGGTTCATGCGTTCTGAAGTGATCACTGTCCGGACCGGGAACCGGCCGATCGTCCGCGACATCACGGCGGAGGCCGCGGCCTTCGTCTCGACCGAGCAGGACGGCCTGCTGCACGTGTTCGTGCCGCACGCGACCGCCGGGCTGGCAATCATCGAGACCGGGGCGGGCTCCGACACCGACCTGCTCACCGCGCTCGACGAGCTGCTGCCCGCCGACGACCGCTGGCGGCACCGGCATGGTTCGCCCGGGCACGGCCGCGACCACGTGCTGCCCGCGTGGATCCCGCCGTACGCCACGCTGCCGGTGATCGGTGGCCGGATCGCGTTCGGCACCTGGCAGTCGCTGTGCCTGGTGGACCCCAACCGCGACAACCCCACCCGCCAGGTCCGGTTCAGCTTCATCTCCGCGTGACGCGCGGCGGCGTGAGGGGGCAGGATGGAACCATCTCCGTGCGCCGTACATCACCGGACGCACGGGCCGACATCAACCAAAAGGACATGCCTGTGGCCACGGAACGCAAGCGCCCGGTGATCAGCGACGGCCTGCCGAGCCAGCTTCCGGACATCGACCCCGAGGAAACCAGCGAGTGGGTCGAGTCGCTCGACGGACTCATCGACGAACACGGGGCCAAACGAGCCCGGTACGTGATGCTGCGCCTGCTGGAGCGGGCCCGGGAGAAGCAGGTCGGCGTGCCGCCGCTGACCGCCACCGACTACATCAACACCATTCCGCCGGAACGGGAGCCGTGGTTCCCCGGCGACGAGTTCGTGGAACGCCGCATCCGCGCGTACATCCGGTGGAACGCCGCCATGATGGTGCACCGCGCGCAGCGTCCGGAGATCGGCGTGGGCGGGCACATCTCGACGTACGCGTCGTCGGCCTCGCTGTACGAGGTCGGCATGAACCACTTCTTCCGCGGCAAGGACCACCCCGGCGGCGGCGACCACATCTTCTTCCAGGGCCACGCCTCCCCCGGCATGTACGCCCGGGCATACCTCGAGGGCCGGCTCACCGAGAACCAGCTCGACGGGTTCCGGCAGGAGTTGTCCCACGCCGGCGGCGCCCTGCCGTCGTACCCGCATCCCCGGCTGATGCCGGACTTCTGGGAGTTTCCGACGGTCAGCATGGGCCTGGGTCCGCTGAACGCGATCTACCAGGCCCGGTTCAACCGCTACCTGCACAACCGCGGCATCAAGGACACCAGCGACCAGCACGTGTGGGCGTTCCTCGGCGACGGTGAGATGGACGAGGTCGAGTCGCTCGGCGCGATCGGCCTGGCCGCCCGCGAGGAGCTGGACAACCTCACGTTCGTCATCAACTGCAACCTGCAGCGCCTGGACGGCCCGGTCCGCGGCAACGGCAAGATCATTCAGGAGCTGGAGTCGTTCTTCCGCGGCGCCGGATGGAACGTCATCAAGGTGATCTGGGGCCGGGAGTGGGACCCGCTGCTCGCCGCCGACACCGACGGCGCGCTGGTCAACCTCATGAACGTGACGCCGGACGGGGACTACCAGACGTACAAGGGCGAGTCCGGCGCGTACGTCCGCGAGCACTTCTTCGGCCGTGACCCGCGCACGCGCAAGATGGTCGAGAAGATGTCCGACGAGGAAATCTGGAACCTCAAGCGCGGCGGCCACGACTACCGCAAGCTGTACGCGGCGTACCAGGCGGCGCTGAACCACACCGGCCAGCCGACCCTGATCCTGGCCAAGACGATCAAGGGCTGGACGCTGGGCTCGCACTTCGAGGCCCGCAACGCCACCCACCAGATGAAGAAGCTCACCCTGGACGACCTCAAGGCGTTCCGGGACCGGCTCTACATGGAGATCCCGGACAAGGCGCTGGAGGAGAACCCGTACCTGCCGCCGTACTTCCACCCCGGCAAGGACTCCGACGAGATGCAGTACCTGCAGCAGCGCCGCAAGGAGCTGGGCGGGTACCTGCCGTCGCGGCGGACCACCACGATTCCGCTGGCCATCCCGCCCACCGACGCGTTCGGCGGAGTCAAGCGCGGGTCCGGCAAGCAGAAGGTCGCCACCACGATGGCGTTCGTCCGGCTGCTGAAGGACCTGATGAAGGACAAGGAGTTCGGCGCGCGCTGGGTGCCGATCATCCCGGACGAGGCCCGTACGTTCGGCATGGACTCGCTGTTCCCGACGAAGAAGATCTACTCGCCGCACGGCCAGACGTACACCTCAGTCGACCGTGAGCTGTTCCTGTCCTACAAGGAATCCACCGAAGGGCAGATCCTGCACGAGGGGATCAACGAGGCCGGCTCGACCGCGAGCTTCATCGCGGCCGGCACGTCGTACGCCACGCACGGCCAGCCGATGATCCCGCTGTACATCTTCTACTCGATGTTCGGGTTCCAGCGGACCGCCGACGACCTGTGGGCGGCCGCCGACCAGATGACCCGCGGCTTCCTGCTCGGCGCCACCGCCGGCCGCACCACGCTGAACGGCGAGGGCCTGCAGCACGAGGACGGCCACTCGCTGCTGATCGCCGCAACGAATCCCGCGGTGGTGGCGTACGACCCGGCGTTCGCGTTCGAGATCGCGCACATCGTCGAGAACGCCCTGCACCGGATGTACGGCGAGAACCCGGAGAACATCTACTACTACCTCACCGTCTACAACGAACCGATCGTGCAGCCCGCCGAACCGTCCGACCTGGACGTCGAGGGCCTGCTCAAGGGCATCTACCGGTACGCCGCCGCGCCGGAGACCACCGGGCCGCGAGCGCAGCTGCTCGCGTCCGGGACCGCCGTGCAGTGGGCGCTGAAGGCGCAGCACCTGCTGGCCCAGGACTGGGGCGTGGGCGCCGACGTCTGGTCGGTCACCTCCTGGACCGAGCTGCGCCGGGACGCGGTCGAGGCCGAGGAGTACAACCTGCTGCATCCCGGCGAGCAGCCGCGGCAGCCGTACATCCGGCAGAAGTTGGACGGTACGGAGGGTCCGGTCGTCGCGGTCAGCGACTTCATGCGGGCAGTGCAGGACCTCATCGCACGCTGGGTGCCGAACGACTACACCTCGCTCGGTACTGATGGGTTCGGCATGAGCGACACCCGGCACGCGCTGCGCCGGCACTTCCACGTGGACGCGGAATCGGTCACGGTGGCGACGCTGCGCCAGCTGGCCGCGCGGGGCAAGGTGCCGTCGCACGTCCCGGCCGAGGCGGCGAAGAAGTACGCGATCGACGACGTGTCCGCGGCCCCGGTGGGCGAAACCGGCGGCGAGTCGTA
Organism: Actinoplanes sp.; assembly: GCA_036557765.1. GTDB lineage: Bacteria > Actinomycetota > Actinomycetes > Mycobacteriales > Micromonosporaceae > Actinoplanes. The sequence continues at coordinate 11,381 of DATBGW010000014.1, read as the reverse complement.
ACGGGCTTGCCGCCCCGCATCGCGCGCGGTCGTGCCAAGATCCCCGCGATCTTGGAGTTGTGGTTGCCTTTATGCCCGGTTCGTAGAGATCTGTGCCAACCACAACTCCAAGATCGGCGAGGTACGGCGGCGACGGGTGCCGGTCGCCCTGGCCGTAGGCTGAGGGCGTGACGGTACGCGTACGCTTCGCCCCCTCCCCCACCGGTTACTTCCACGTCGGCGGCGCCCGGTCGGCGCTGCAGAACTGGATCTACGCCCGGCAGCACGGCGGCGATTTCGTGCTCCGCATCGAGGACACCGACGCGGCCCGCAACCGTCCGGAGTGGACCGACGGCATCCTGTCCGCGCTGGACTGGATCGGCATCGAACAGGGCAGCTACGAGGGTCCGTACTTCCAGTCGGCGTACGCCGCCGAGCACACCGCGGCCGCCACCCGGCTGTACGGCGAGGGGCGGGCGTACTACTGCGACTGCACCCGCGACGCCGTCATCGCGCGCACCGGCAACCAGCACACCGGATACGACGGGTTCTGCCGTGACCGCGGCCTGGGACCGGGCCCGGGTCGGGCCCTGCGGTTCCGTACCCCGGACGACGGCGAGACAGTGGTCGTCGACCTGGTGCGGGGCAAGCCCACGTTCGAGAACCGGCTGATCGAGGACTTCGTCATCGCCCGCAGCGACGGAACCGCAGTGTTCCTGCTGGCAAACGTGGTGGACGACATGACGATGCGGATCACCCACGTGATCCGGGCCGAGGAGCACCTGCCGAACACTCCGAAGCAGCAGATGTTGTGGGAGGCGCTGGGCGCGACGCCCCCGATCTGGGCACACGTGCCGGTCATCGTCAACGAGAAGCGGCAGAAGCTGTCCAAGCGCCGGGACAAGGTGGCGCTCGAGGCGTACCGGGACGAGGGCTACCTCGCCGCGGCGATGCGCAACTACCTGATGCTGCTGGGCTGGGCGCCCTCCGGCGACCGCGAGATCGTGCCATGGTCGGTGATCGAGCAGGAGTACCGGCTCGAGGACGTCAACCATGCGTCGGCGTTCTTCGACGTCAAGAAACTGCGGGCGTTCAACGGCGAGTACATCCGGGCGCTGGCTGCTGACGAGTTCGCCGCTGTCTGTACGCCGTGGCTGGCCGGCACGGAGACCATCCCGGCGCCGCCGTGGGATCCCGCGGCGTTCGATCCGGCCGCGTTCACGGCGGTGGCGCCGCTGGCGCAGACCCGCATCGCGGTGCTCAGCGAGATCGTCGAATACGTCGACTTCCTGTTCCTCGACCAGCCGGCCATCGACGAGGCGTCCTGGGCCAAGGCCATGAAGGAGAACTCCGCGGAGCTGCTCACCGCGACCGCGGCGGGGTTCGCGGCGCTGGAGGTCTGGGCCGCCGAGCCGCTCCGGGCCGCGCTCGAGCGGGTCGGCGAGGAACGCGGCCTCAAGCTCGGCAAGACGCAGGCCCCGGTCCGGGTGGCGGTCACCGGCCGGACTGTCGGGCTGCCGCTGTTCGAGTCGATCGAGGTGCTCGGCCGGGAACGAACGCTGGCCCGGCTCGCCGCGGCACACGATCGGCTGATCGGATGATCGGGTACGAGTGTCAACTCCTCGGGTGATCGGACCTCCCCCGGGGTTGCATGGACGGGCTACTATTCGATAGCTGATCAACGGCCGTCGCTACCTTCGCAGCGGATCCCAGATAGCTCCAATTCATCCGGTCGCCAGATGCGCCGGACGGGTTGCCCGGGGCAGGCTGTAGGAACCTGGCTGATTGCAGCCATGTCCATCCGCGGGCGGGGGAGGCCGGACGGTGGTCAGACGGGTACTCGCCAGGATCGCGGCGGCGGCCATCGCCGTGGCCGCCGGCGTCGGGCTGGTGCCCGTTGCCGCGTCGGCGGCGCCCAAGCCGCCGAAACCGACCTCCGTCCAGATCGTCGGCAACGGCCTGCCGAGCGGCAAGGTGGTCATCGCGGGCCAGGACCGTCCCCAGCTGTTCCAGATGATGGTGAACGAGGTCGGCTGGCTGGCGGCTGCCAGGCCGTCGGCGTCGACGCCCAAGCGCGCCACGCTCGGCCCGAAGTACACCGTCACGCTCTTCGTCAAGAACGCGCCGCAGGCGGTCTACGACCTGTATCCGCTCGCCAAGGGCGGCCCGCGGGCGCATCGCGCGGCCAAGCAGCCGACCGGCAAGAAGCCCGACGGTTGGTTCTACGGCCGGTTGACGATGTCCGAGTCGTTGCGCCTGAGTGGCGCGCCGCTGAAGGCGAAGCCGGACGTGGTGACCGGCGGGATCGGCGGCGGCGTCGGTGAGGACGTCGACGTGAGCGCGTTGGAGCCGCCCACGCTAAACGAGTTCCTGGCGCAGGTGCGCCAGCTGCTGTTGTTGAACGGTGCGGTGCTGATGGTCATCCTGTTCGGGCTGGGCGGGATCGCGTTCCTCATCCGCCGGCGGGTTTGACCGGCACCATCAGGACCGGGCAGTCGGCGGCACAGCGGTCTCCAGCGCCTTCGCCTTCGCGTTCGCCTTCGGGTTCGCCTTCGCGTTCGCCGAAGCCCGCGGCGATCCGGGGATCGGTGGCGATCCGTGCCGCCACCAGAGCGCTGAGCGGTGGCCGGCCGGTAGCGGCGCTTCCCGTGCCGCGCTCACCGGTCGCCTGCACGACGATCACGCGGCCGTCCGGAAACCGGGCGACCACCTGGTTGACCTGCCAGTTCACGTCACGGTCGGCGGTGTACCGGACGTACGCGACACCGCTCGCTGCGAGGTCCGGCCGCGCGCAGACGCCGGGATGGCCCCGGACCGGAAAGCACAGCCCGTTCGGCGCGCGATAGGCGGATATCTCGATGACGCCGCGCGACCGTCCGTTCGGTGCCAACACGCGATAGCGCCGCCAGCCGTCGCCGCGGGCCGGCTCGCGGGCAACGACCCGCAGCCCGGACGCCGCGAGCACCGGCCGGATCGTGTCGGGTACGGATGTGCTCCCGGTTCCGGCCGGGACGTGTCGCGGTGCGGCGCGTTGCGGTGCGGCCGGAAGGAGCAGCGTCGTGCAGGCATACCCGACCGCCACGATGCCCGCGACGGCGAGCGCCGCGGCGGCCAGCAGGGCGCGGACGCGCCGCCGGCGGACCACTTCGGCACGCCGGAAGATGTCCTCGACGGCGTCACCGACCGGCGGCTCCCGCTCGGGCAGCGCCTCGACAAGCACCTCCGTCATGAGGTGGTCACCAGCTCCCGCAGCGCGCGGACACCGGCCGCCTCGTAGGCGGCCACCCGTTCCGCCGCGATGCCCAGCACGTCGGCGACCTCGTCGGGCTCAAAGCCGTCGACATGGCGCATGACCAGCACGGCACGGCACAGCGGTGCCAGCCGGTGCAGTGCGTCGAGCAGCAGAACCCGCTCCGGCGTCTCGCCGTTGGCGTCGGCGAACACGCGTTCCCGCCGGCCCGGCCGGTGCGCGAACGCCCGCATGAGATCCCACCAGGCGTACGCGTCCGGGTCCTCGACGCCGCGCCGGCTGTCCGCCACCAGCCGGGCCAGCGTGGCCCGGGCCTGCTCATCGGCGACCGTCCAGTCGCCGCACATGAGGAACGCCGACCGGCGCAGCCGCGGGAACCGGTCCGCCACGAACCGGCGCAGGCCCTCGTCGTCGTCGCTCCGCATGTGCATCTTTATAGGGGCAAATCCTCGGCAGTGCGGCCGATCCCGATCAGCACCAGCCGAATCAGATCCTCGAGATCGGCGTCGAATTCGACGGGATTCTCCGTGGCCGGCAGACCGCCGGTCACCTCACCGGTCGCGTACCCCAGCAGGAACGCGCAGATCATCCGCGCGAGCCGCGGCACCTCGCCCGCGGGCACGCCGGCGTCGTGCAGTGTCGCGCGCAGCGCCGCGGTGAGCCACGAGGCCGATGCGGCCGCCGGCCGGGTCAGCAACAGCGGGAACGCACCCGGATGCGCGCGCGCCAGCGCCCGGACCGACCGGCCGAGCGCGCGCAGCCGGTCCTGCCAGCCGATGTCGGCGAGTTCCCCGCCGTATGCCGTCCCCAACTCCAGGTTCAGGAGTTCGACCAGGCCGTCGAGCAGGGCGTCCTTTCCGCCCACGTACGGATAGAGCGCCATCGACGTGAGGCCGACCCGCTCCGCGACGGCGCGCATCGACATGGCTCCGAGGCCGCGTTCGTCGACGAGCGCGAGCGCCTGGTCGAGGATCAGCCGTCTCTTGTCGTCCACGCCCTCACCGTGTCGCCGCGGCGTGCCGCAGACGATCGGACGCGCCCGTGACGGCGCCACCAGTCACCCCCGCGGGTGAGGTCCGGGGCCGTGATTCAGCACCAGCGCCCGGGCGGACGACCGCGTCCCACGGCACGCCGGCGCGGGCGCACGGCGCCGTGCAGATGCGCGCCGGCCCAGCCGCGCAGTGGTGTACGGCAGCCGACGCGCGCCGGCACGTACGCCGGGGGCTCGTCCTCCGCGACCGGTGTGACCGCTTGCTGCTCGTCCGCGGGCGCGTCGGAGTCGGCGCACCGCGGCACGTCGTCCCGTTCCGGCATTTCGCCTCCTCACCCTGGCCCGTCGTCCTCTGATCGGCAGCGCGCGGATGGTCTTGACGTTCCGTCGCGCGCTGCTCGGACGACAACCATGCCAGGTCACCGACCGAAACCGCCGGAGAGGCGCACCGCTACTCCGACATTTCCTCCAGAACGCCCACCGCTCTCACTTCTTGCGTCGCTCCCATCCACGCGCCGCTCCCATCCATGCGCCGATCTTGGAGTTGTGGTTGGCGCAGACAGGGTGATAAGCCGCAAAAAGGCAACCACAACTCCAAGATCGGCGGGGCGTGGCGGGGGTGAGCGGGCAGGTGCGTGACAGGCTGATGCCTGTGATGCAGGCCGAGTCCGACGGGCCGGTGGTGACGCCGCCGCTGGCCGCCACCCTGCGGCGCATCGAGCGGCATGCCGGCGCACTGGCGACCGCCAGCGTCGCGCGGATGGACGAGACGCTGCCGTGGTTCCGGGCTCTGCCGGCCGACCAGCGTGCGTGGGTCATGCTGGTGGCGCAGGCCGGCGTACGGTCGCTGGTCGAGTGGCTGCGCTCCGGCGGAACAGAGCAGGACAGCCCGCAGGAGATCTCCGACGAGGTGTTCGCCGCGGCACCCCGGGCGCTGGCGCGGTCGATCACGCTGACCCAGACCGTACAGCTGATCAAGGTAACCATCGACGTCGCGGAATCGCAGGTCGCGAGCCTGGCGGCAACCGGCGAGGAGAAGGCGCTCGCTGATGCGATCCTGCGCTTCTCCCGGGAGATCGCGTTCTCTGCGGCCCGGGTGTACGCGCGGGCCGCAGAGTCCCGCGGCACCTGGGACGCCCGGCTGCAGGCGCTACTGGTCGACGCGCTGCTCCGCGGCGATTCGCCGGACGTGTTGGCCAGCCGCGCCGCCGCGCTGGGCTGGGCCGACGCCCCGCCGGTGGCAGCAGTGGTCGGCCGCTCCCCCGGCGGCGACATCACCGCCGTGCTGCACACCGTCTACCGTGCCGCACGCCGGGCCGGGATCGAGGTGATCGGCGGCGTCCACGGCGACCGCCTGGTCGTAGTGATGGGCGGCGCATCCGACCCGCTGGCCACCGCCGAACACCTCGCGGCGGCTTTCGGCGCCGGGCCGATCGTGGTCGGACCTGCAGTACCGTCGCTGGACCAGGCCACCGAGTCGGCGCGGGCCGCGCTGGCCGGCTTCCGCGCCGCACCGGCATGGCCCGGCGCGCCCACGCCGGTCCTCGCCGACGACCTGCTGCCGGAACGCGCCCTGGCCGGCGACACCGCGGCGCGGCGGGCACTGCGGCACGACGCGTACGGGGCGGTGGTCCGGGCCGGGGGCGGGCTGCTCGAGACGCTTGATGCGTTCTTCGCCACGGGCGGCGTCCTGGAGAGCGCGGCAAGGGAGCTCTACGTGCACCCGAACACGGTCCGGTACCGCCTCAAGCGGGTCGCCGAGGTGACCGGGCTGTCGCCGTTGAACGCGCGGGATGCGTTCGCGCTTCGCATGGCGCTGACCATCGGTCGCTTGGATCCGACGCCCTGAATCGCCTATAACGGGCCAAATTCGTGGCGGTCTTGTAGGGACTCTACAATGCCAGTCGTAGGGTTTCGTACCGCGCAGCAACCGCGGGAAGCGCATTGATCCGGGAGAGTCGAAGACGTGCTCGCCGTACTCTCGCCCGGCCAGGGCTCGCAGAAGCCCGGCTTCCTCGCCCCCTGGCTGGACACCAGCGGCGCCGAGGCGCGGCTGCGCTGGTGGTCGGCGCTGGCCGGCGTCGACCTGAACCACCTCGGCACCCAGGCGGGCGCCGACGAGATCAAAGACACCGCGCGCACCCAGCCGCTGCTGGTCGCTGCCGCGCTGCTGGCCAGCGAACACCTCCCGATGTACGACGTGGGCCTGGTCGCCGGGCACAGCGTCGGTGAACTCGCCGCCGCGTCCCTGGCCGGCGTCCTACCGGCCGAGGCGGCGGTCGCGCTCGCCGGCGTCCGGGGCCGGGAGATGGCGGCGGCGTGCGCGCTGGAGCCGACCGGCATGAGCGCCGTCCTCGGTGGCGACCCGGACGAGGTGCTTGCTGCGATCGAGCGGCTCGGGCTCTACCCGGGCAACCGCAACGGCGCCGGCCAGGTCGTCGCCGCCGGCTCCCGGGACGCGCTCGCCAAGCTGGCCGACGAGCCGCCGGCCCGGGCGCGGGTCATCGCGCTGCAGGTCGCCGGCGCGTTCCACACGCCGTACATGGCGCCCGCCGAGCAGGAGCTGGCCGCCGTCGCCGGCGGTGTGACGGTCGCCGACCCGGCCCGGATCATCGTGTCGAACCTCGACGGTTCGGCCGTCATCCATGGCCGCGAGATGCTGCAGCGGCTGGTCCGGCAGGTCACCGCGCCGGTGCGCTGGGATCTGTGCATGAAGACGCTCAAGGACGCGGGCGTCACCGGCATCATCGAGCTGCCACCCGCCGGGACGCTGGCAGGCCTGGTCAAACGGGAGCTCAAGGGCGACGGCGCCCCGGAGATCGTCACTCTCAACACGCCCGCCGACCTGCCCGCCGCCCGCGACCTGATCGCACGGCACGGCATGACGCCGTCATTCGAGCCCACTCCGCTGTTCCATGTGGTGGTAGCGGCGAGCGCGGGTATGTTCCAGCCGGCCGAGGACGTCGACGAGGGCCGTACGGTCAGCGCCGGTCAGTTGATCGGCCATGTCGTCACCCGGCAGGGCTCGGTCGAGGTGACGGCGCACGCAAGCGGGCTGCTTACCGAGTGGCTCGCCCACTATGACGACCCGGTGGCCCCCGGCCAGCCGGTGGCCCGGATCGGCGGCCAGCAGTGAGCCCCGACGCCGTCGGCGAAGCGTTCTCCGCCATGACCGAAGGAGCAGCAGTATGACCGCGGGTTCCCGCATCGTGGCGCTGGGGCACTACCAGCCATCCCGCGTGGTCACCAACGACGACCTCGCCAACATCGTCGACACCAACGACGTCTGGATCCGGGACCGTGTCGGCATCGCCGAGCGCCGGGTCGCGGACGCCGAAAGCGTGGCCGACATGGCCACCGCCGCGGCCGAGAAGGCGCTGGCGAGTTCCGGCCTGACCGCCGCCGACATCGACCTCGTCACGGTCGCGACCTGCTCGTCCATCGACCGCTGCCCGAACGTCGCCACCCGGGTGGCGGCGCGGCTCGGCATCGTGGCGCCCGCCGCCTATGACCTGAACACGGCCTGCTCAGGCTTCTCGTACGCGCTCGGCACCGCCGACCACGCGATCCGCGCCGGCGCGTCCCGCAACGCCATCGTGATCGGCGCCGAGAAGCTCTCGGACGTCACCGACTGGACCGACCGCAGCACTGCGGTGCTGTTCGGCGATGGCGCGGGCGCCGCGGTGGTCACCGGCGTCGCGGACGGCGAGCAGCCCGGCATCGGTCCGGTGCTGTGGGGCTCGGCACCGGACAAGGGCGACGTGCTCCGGATCGAGGGCTGGCAGCCGTACATCAAGCAGGAAGGCCAGATCGTCTTCCGGTGGGCGACCACCGCGCTCGCGCCGTTCGCCATGGAGACGTGCGCGAAGGCGGGCGTACGGCCGGACGAGCTTGCAGCGTTCGTGCCGCACCAGGCGAACACCCGGATCATCGACGGGATCGTCAAGCGGCTCGGCCTCGGTCCCGACGTCGTGGTCGCCAAGGACATCGTCGAATCCGGCAACACTTCCGCGGCGAGCGTGCCGCTGGCCCTGTCCAAGCTGGTCGAGCGCCGCGAGGTGCCCTCGGGCGCCCCGGTGCTGCTGTTCGGCTTCGGCGGCGGCCTCACCTACGCCGGTCAGGTCGTCCGCTGCCCGTGAGGGCGGCGCCTGCCCGCGAGTAATCCCCACCCACCCGAGAGGAAAGCACCGACATGGCAACTCGCGCTGAGATCACGTCCGGCCTGGCCGAGATCCTCGAGGAGGTCGCCGGCGTGAACCCGGACGACGTCGCCGAGCAGAAGTCCTTCACCGACGACCTGGACGTCGACTCGTTGTCGATGGTCGAGGTCGTGGTGGCCGCCGAGGAGAAGTTCGGCGTCAAGATCCCGGACAACGAGGTGCAGAACCTCAAGACCGTCGGCGACGCCGTGTCATACATCGAGGCGAATCACTGACATGAGCACGACAGACGTCGTCGTCACCGGGCTCGGCGCGACGACCCCGTTGGGCGGGGACGTCGCGTCCACCTGGGACGCCATGCTCGCCGGCCGCTCCGGGGTGAGGCCGCTCACCCAGGAGTGGGCCAAGCAGTTACCCGTACGCATCGCGGCGTCGCTCGCCGTCGAACCGTCCGAGGTGATCGCGCGGGTCAAGCTGCGCCGGCTGGACCGGTCCGAGGCGATCGCACTGATCGCCGCGAATCAGGCATGGGCCGACGCCGGCCTGGCCGACGCCGGCCTCGACCCGGAGCGCCTCGCGGTCAGCTTCGGCAGCGGCATCGGCGGCGCCCATACCCTGCTCGACCAGGACGACATCCTGGAGCAGTCCGGACCACGCCGGGTGAGCCCGCACACCGTGCCGATGCTCATGCCCAACGGCCCGGCCGCGTACATCGGCCTGGAGCTGGGCGCGAAGGCCGGCGTCCATTCGATGGCCAGCGCCTGCGCCACCGGCGCGGAAGCGGTGGCGCTCGGCATGGACATCATCCGCGCCGGCCGGGCCGACGTGGTGGTCGCCGGCGGCACGGAGGCGGTCATCCACCCGTTGCCGATCGCCGGCTTCGCCGCGATGCGCGCCATGTCGACGCGCAACGACGAGCCGGAGAAGGCGTCCCGGCCGTGGGACAAAGGCCGGGACGGGTTCGTGCTCGGCGAGGGCGCGGGCGCGCTCATCCTGGAACGTGCCGACCACGCGGCCGCCCGTGGCGCGACCGTGTACGCCCGGCTCGCCGGCGCCGGGATCACGTCCGACGGCTACGACATCGTGCAGCCGCATCCGGAGGGCCAGGGCGGCATCCGGGCGATGCGCCGGGCGCTGCGGGACTCGGGCCTGTCGGCCACGGACGTCACCCACGTCAACGCGCACGCGACATCGACGCCGGTGGGCGACATGACCGAGGTCCACGGCGTCCGCGCCGCGCTCGGCGACCATCCGGTACTGACCTCCACCAAGTCGATGTCCGGGCACCTGCTCGGGGCGGCCGGCGCGCTCGAGTCGATCGCCGCCATCCTGGCGATCCGCGACAGCGTGGTTCCTCCCACGATCAACCTCGACGATCCCGATGACGGGTTGACGCTGGACGTGGCGGCGCACAAGTCCCGACAGATGGACATCCCGGCGGCAATGAACAACTCGTTCGGCTTCGGTGGCCATAACGTGGCATTGATCTTCGCCCGCGCGTGACCGCTCATCCAGCTTGGAGAACGCCGTGACCATCACCACCTCGGATATCGGTTCGGCCGACGTCGACTTCCGCGATCCGGAGGTACGCCTGCGTGCGCTCTTCGACGACGACAGCCTGCGCTTGATCAACGGAGTGGACGACTCCGGCGTCCGGTACGCCCGGGGCGAGGTCGACGGCACCCTCGCGATCGCGTTCGCCACCGACGCCACCCGGATGGGCGGCGCGATGGGCATCGAGGGCTGCCTGCACATCGTCGACGCGATCGACGCGGCGGTCCGGGAACGGGTGCCGGTCATCGGACTCTGGCACTCCGGTGGCGCCCGCCTGGCCGAGGGCGTGGTCGCACTGGACGGCGTCGGTCAGGTCTTCGCAGCAATGGTGCGTGCCTCCGGCCGCGTACCGCAGATCTCGGTGGTCCTCGGCCCGGCCGCCGGCGGCGCCGCGTACGGCCCGGCACTGACCGACATCGTGATCATGAGCACCGGCGGCCGGATCTTCGTGACCGGACCCGAGGTGGTCCGCAGCGTCACCGGCGAGCAGGTGGACATGGAGCGGCTGGGCGGCCCGGAGCCGCACGGCCGGCGCTCCGGCGTCGTGCACATCACCACCAAGGACGACGACACGGCGCTCGACCAGGCCCGCAAGCTCACCACGCTGCTCGGCCACCAGGGCCGCCTCTCCCCCGCCGACGTGCTGGACGGCAGCCGGGACGGCCACGACCTCGGCGCCACCATGCCGGCCGAGGCCAACCGGGCGTACGACGTCAAGCCGCTGGTCAAGGCTCTGCTCGACGAGCCGGGCGTGGAGTTGCACGCCAAGTGGGCGCCGAACATCGTCACGACGCTGGGCCGCTTCGCGGGTCGTACGGTCGGGGTCATCGCCAACAACCCGCTGCGGCTAGGCGGCTGCCTCGACGCGTCAAGCGCCGAGAAGGCGGCCCGGTTCGTGCGGATGTGCGACTCGCTGGGCGTACCGCTGATCGTTGTCGTGGACGTGCCGGGCTATCTGCCCGGCCTCGGCCAGGAGTGGGACGGCGTGGTGCGCCGCGGCGCGAAGCTGCTGCACGCGTTCGCCGAGGCGGTGGTCCCGCGCGTGACACTGGTGACCCGCAAGGCGTACGGCGGGGCCTACATCGCGATGAACTCCCGCTCGCTGGGTGCCACTGCCGTGTTCGCCTGGCCGAGCGCCGAGGTCGCGGTCATGGGCGCGAGCGCTGCAGTGAACATCCTGCACCGCAAGAAGCTTGCAGCCGCGCCCAACGAGCAGCGTGAGGCACTGCGCGAATCGCTGATCGCCGAGCAGATCAAGGTCGCCGGCGGGGTGCACCGCGCGCTCGAGATCGGCGTGGTGGACGATGTCATCCGGCCCGAGGAGACCCGGCGCCGGGTGGCCGACGCGCTGGCCGCGGCGCCCGCCGCGCGCGGCGCCCACGGCAACATCCCGCTCTAATGCCCCGCCGATCTTGGAGTTGTGGTTGGCTTTATGCCGGATTCATCC
>DATBGW010000013.1:0-5250 GCA_036557765.1 Actinoplanes sp. | reverse complement strand
GCATGAGGATGAACCGGTCGCCGCGGCCGACGCCCTGCGTACGCAACCAGTTGGCGACACGGTTGGAGCGCTCGGCCATCTCGGCGAACGTCCACCGCTGCTCGGAGCCGTCCTCCTCGACGATCCACAGCGCCGGATCGTCGTTGCCTTCCGCGATCACGTCGAACCAGTCCAGCGCCCAGTTGAACGCGTCCAGCCGCGGCCACTCGAACCGCTCGTACGCCCCGGCGTAGTCGTCGGTGTGCTCGAGCAGGAAGTCGCGCGCCTCGCGGAACGCCACCGTGCCGTGGTCCGTGCCCATGGGTCCTCCCAACGCTGATCGTCGCCAGGATGCGCCGCGGACGCCGCGACCGCCACCCCGCACCGACGATCAGGGCACGGTGCAACCACATCCGCGCCGGTCACGTCCGCATGTGGTAGATGTTGCGCCGCGGTCGCCGTCGCCGGTCGACGTACGGCGGTGGGATGAACTCCGGCCGCCGGTCCGGCCCCAACCGGACCCGCCAGCGGCTGTGATGCAACAGCCGGTGATGGTGTCCGCACACCAGAACGGCGTTGTCCAGCGACGTGCGGCCGCCCTGGTGCCACGGAACGATGTGGTGGCTCTCGCACCAGCGTGCGGGCCGGTCACAGCCCGGGAAGGAACATCCGCCGTCGCGCGCCACCAGCGCCTTGTGCAGCGGCCCGCTGATCAGCCGCCGGGTGCGCCCGACGTCGAGAATCTGTCCGTCGCCGCCGAGAACCACCGGCAGGATCTGGGCGTCGCAGGCCAGCCGCCGGGCCTGCTCGGGCGTCACCGGGTCGTCGGTGTCAAGCGTGCCGGCGCCCAGCGACTGGGTCAGCGCGTCGTACGGGATGGTGACCGTGACCTGCGGGCGCTCGCCGCCGTCCGTCGGCAGCTCACGCGTGCGTAACGCCAGCTTGCACACCTCGACGAGAGCGTCGGCGCGCCGCTGGTCGTAGCCCTGCGGCGCTTCCGGACGCGGCGCGCACAACGGGTCCAGCGCAGCCCGCACCACGGCCGCCGACTCGACATCCAGCACGCCGTTGAACCGCACCCGCCCGTACGGGATCGGGTAGATCTTGAGGCTGCGGGTCTGCCACGCCCGCTCCCGCTGCCGCTCGAGTGCCTCGGCGCTGGCCGCCGCGGCCATCTCGGGTGCGACGTGGTCCAGGATCCGGGTCGCGTGTTTGCGCAGCTGGCGTGGCTCCAGCTCAGCCGCCCAGTCGACCAGGATGGCCTCGGCCTTGTCGACCGACGCCGAGTCGAGCTCCTCAGGCAGGTCCTGGATCGCCTCGGCGATCACCGCGGCCTGGTCGGCGTTCACGGTGCCGGAGGTCAGCGCCTCCTCGAGAGCTGGGCGGCGGTGCAGCGCATGGGCCTGCTGGACCAGAGCCCGCGCCGCGAAGACATCCATTCGCAGGTGGTCGCGCAACCACGTGGACGTGCTGGTGGCATGCGCGGTTACCGGCAGCCGGCGAGCGTCGATCTCGCCCACCACGTGCGCCTCGGCGGCGCGTAACAGCTGCGCGGCGGCGTCGATGGCGTCGAGCATCTGCAGCAGCTGGTCGTCGCTGAGCGGCCCCGGATCGGCGGCGGCACACTGCGCCGCCGCCGATCTCAGGTGGCCCGCCGCATCCATCACCCCGCCATCATGGAACACTTGTCCGACAACTTTTCTCCGCCTGTGGATAGGGGCGTGCCACTACCCATCTGGGGGCCCACGTGACCACCATGTGTCCATGACCAGAACCGGCCGCTCCACCGCCCTCGCGGCGCTCCTCCTGGGTGTGGTGGTCGCCGAGCTGATCACCGCGATCGTTGCGGGCGCGCTGTCCGGGATGTCCGTGGCCGAGCTGAACGAGTTGCTGGTCTTCACCAACACCGGCCTGGGTGTCACGCTGGCGGTGGCGGGCTGGCCGATCGCCACGTACCGGCCCGGCAACCGGGTCGGCTGGCTGCTGCTTCTCGGCGGTGTCACATACGCGTCGACCGGCGCCGGGATGCCGCTGCTCGCCTGCGTGGCGCAGGCCGGCTGGGCCGATGAGCCGTTCTGGCGGGTCGTGGCCACCGTGGTCAGCGGCGGCTGGAGTTGGGCGGTCACGTTCTTCCTCCCGCTGGCCTTGTTGTTCTTTCCCGACGGCCGCCTGCCCGGGCCACGCTGGCGTTGGCTGGTCGCCGTCGCCGCGGTCACCGCGCCGGTGATCTTCGCGCTGGGTGTGACGTCCGGGCTCAGCACGGCGGTCGGCGTCCGTGGCTACTTCGTGACCGGCCCCGCCGAACGCGGACCGCTGGGCGTGCTGACCACCGTCGTGTTCACGCTGGTACCGCTGGTGTACATCGGCGCTGTCGTGAGCCTGATCCGGCGGTACCGGCGTGGCGACGACCGCACCCGGCGCCAGCTGCTCTGGGTGCTGCTGGCGCTCCTGGTCGTTGTGGTCGTGTTCGCGCTCGACCCGGTGCTGCCCGACTCCGACCTGACCATCGCGCCGATCGCGCTCATCCCGCTGTCGATCCTGGTCGCCATCTTCCGGTACGGCCTGCTCGACATCCGCCTGGTCTTCTCCCGCTCGGTGCTGTACGTGCTGCTCACCGGCGCCGCGGTCGGCGCGTACCTCGCGGTGGTGGCCGGTCTCGGCCGGTTCCTCACGGTCGCGTTGGGCCCCTCCGTGGTGGCCACCCTGCTGGTCGCCGTCGCCTTCAATCCGGTACGGGTGTGGCTGCAGAGCCATGTCGACCGGTTCGTGTACGGCGCCCGGCGCGACCCGGTCCGTGCCATGGCCGCGGTCGGTGCGCGGCTCGGGGAGACCACCACGCGCGACGGGCTCGACGGGGTGCTGGAGGCGCTGTGCCGGGTGATGCGGCTGCCCTCGGCGACGATCATCGTGGCGGACCGGATCGTGGCCCGCTGTGGCGACGACCCGGCGGCGATGGCCTCGATCCCGTTGGCATACGGCGACCAGGCGCTGGGCGAGCTCGTGGTGGGACTGCGGCCCGGCGAATCCCGGCTGGCGGGCGCGGACGAGCGCGTCCTCACCCTGTTGGCCGCGCCGATCGCGGTAGCGCTGCACGCCACCGGCCTGGCCGACGAACTGTCCCGCTCCCGCGAGCAGACCATCACCACCCGCGAGGAGGAACGCCGCCGGCTCCGCCGGGACCTGCACGACGGCCTCGGACCGGTGCTCACCTCCGTGGTGCTCAATGCGGAGGCCGCGCTCCGCCTGGTTCGCGCGGACCCGGCACGCAGCGAGGCCCTGCTCGGAGACCTGCGGGACCAGACCACCGGCGCGCTCGAGGACATCCGGCGCCTGGTGTACGAGTTGCGGCCACCCGCGTTGGACAGTCTGGGGCTGCTCGGCGCGCTTCAAGAGCACGCCATGGTGTTGTCCCGCCGCTCGGACGGCGCGCCGCTGTCGGTGACCGTCGAGGGCGGCACACCTCTCGGCGACCTCCCGGCAGCCGTGGAGGTGGCCGCGTACCGCATCGTCACCGAGGCGCTGACCAACGTCACCCGCCACTCGACTGCGGACGCCGCGATGGTCCGGCTCGCCGTCCGCGACGGTGAACTGCACGCGGCCGTGCACGACGACGGCGTCAACGCCGGCACCGGCATCCAGGCCGGGGTCGGTCTGACCTCGATCCGGGAACGGGCCGCGGAACTCGGTGGCCGCTGCACCATCCGGCTGGACCGGACCGGCGGCCGCATCGACGTCTGGTTGCCGGTCCCGGTCCGCGCGGCCGCACCCGGCGGCGTCGCCGTTGACCACACCGAGGCGGGCATCCCATGACCCTGAGAATCGTTGTCGCCGACGACCACGCGGTGGTCCGGGCCGGGCTGCAGGCACTACTGTCCGCAGTGGATGGTTATGAGCTGGTCGGTGAGGCCACCACCGGAGCCGAAGCCGTTCGGGCCGCCGTGACGGAGCAGCCCGACGTACTGGTCATGGACATCCAGATGCCCGGCATGAACGGCATCGACGCGACCCGCGAGATCGGCCGGGTGGCGCCGGGCGTCGCGGTGCTGATGCTCACCATGTTCGAGGATGACGAGTCGGTCTTCGCCGCGATGCGTGCCGGCGCCCTCGGCTATGTCCTCAAAGGAGCATCACCGACCGACATGATCCGGGCGATCGCGGCGGTCGCCGCGGGGGAGGCCATCTTCGGCACCGGTGTGGCCCGGCGCGCACTCACCTACCTGACCGCGCCACGGCCGGACACCACCGCGTTCCCCGAGCTGACGCCCCGGGAACGCGAGGTGCTCGGCCTGATCGCGAGCGGTCTGGGGAACGCGGCGATCGCCGCGCGGCTCGGCCTTGCCGCCAACACCGTCAGCAACCACATCTCGAACATCTTCGGCAAGCTCCAGGTCGCCAGCCGCGCCGAGGCGATCGTCCGGGCCCGATCCGCCGGCCTCGGCACCTGAACGAAAGTCCTACCGCGCGGGCTCATCCCCACCGCAGCGTGGCGACCCGGCCCTGCTCGCCCGAAGCCCAGCACGCGCCGTGACCGACGCACGCGACCGCGTCGAAGCTTCCGGTGTCGAAACGCCGCCAGGTGCGGCCGCCGTCGAACGAGACATCGCTGCCGGTCGGGCCGACCGCCAACGCGGTACGGCGTCCCAGCCACGCCGAGCCGGACCGGTACTCGCCCGGCACCACGGCGGACGTGATCCAGGTGCGGCCGCCGTCCCGGCTCGTCGCGGCGCCGTCCGGAGCGGCCGTCGGCGCCGCGAAGTCACCACCCACCGCGATGCCGTGCCACCGGTCCCGGAAGGCCAGGCTGTAGATGCCCGCGGAGGGACCGCTGGGCACCGGCGTGTCCACGACGGTCCACGTTCGACCGCCGTCCCGGCTGGTGAAGACGCGGGCGGTCGCGCCGCCGCCGGTGGCGAACCAGGCCCGGTGGCCGGCCGAGACCAGGCATGTGCCGCTGGCCGCGAACGCGAACTCGCCGGGCAGCGCCGCCGGCATTCCGGTGGTGGGCCGGACCTGCCAACTATGGCCGCCGTCGGCGGTGGCCAGGATCCGGAACGCGCCGCCGACCGGGTCCGACAGCGCCAGTCCGTGCCGCCGGTCGAGGAACGTCATGCAGTCGTAGAACGCGGTCGGCTCGTCGTTGCGGAACGTCTCGGCCCAGGTGCGGCCGCCGTCCGCGGTCACGTAGACCCGGGACTGGTCGCCCTCGCCGATGGTCAGCGCGACGGCGTGGTTGCGGTCGAACGCCTCGATGTCACGGAATTGCAGGTCCGC
>DATBGW010000012.1:0-7085 GCA_036557765.1 Actinoplanes sp. | reverse complement strand
GCCAGGTGCAGCGCGGCCTGCCCGGCGGAGTTGCCGGCGCCCACCACGTACGCCCGTCCGCCCTCGACCGCCAGCGCCTCCGCGCCCGCCGCCCCGTAGAACACGCCGGCACCGATCAGCGCCTCCAGCGACGGGACGCCGAGGCGGCGCCACGACACGCCGGTGGCGATGACGACGGTACGGGCGGCCAGCGGCGGCCCGTCGCCGGTCCACACCAGGCGGGTGTCGCCGTCCACCGCGATCCGGGTGGCGCCGGCCGCGACCACCAGATGAGCGCCGAACAGCCAGACCTGCTCCAGGGCCCGGTTGGTCAGGTCGAAGCCGCTCACGCCGCGCGGAAAGCCGAGATAGTTGCGGATCAGCGAGCTCGTTCCCGCCTGACCGCCGGGCACCGCCGGTTCGATGACGACGGTGCTCAGACCCTCTGAGGCGGCGTACACGGCGGCGGCGAGGCCGGCCGGACCGGCACCGGCGATCGCCACGTCGCAGGACTCGACAGGTGGTCGGGCCGGAATGCCGAACCACGCCGTGAGCTCGGCGTGCGTCGGTTGGATCAGCACTCGGCCATCGCGGGTAAGGACGATCGGGATCCGGTCGGTGCCGGCGTCGTGGAGCAGGCGCCGGCCGTCCGGCGAGTCGGCGTCGTGGAACCGGTACGGGATGCCGATGCGGGTGAAGAGGTCGCGTAAGCGGTGCGATGCCGTCGACTGCGGCTCGCCGACGATCTGGAACGCCACGATCGCCGGTGGCTGGGCGTTCTCCCACGTCGACAGGAACTCCGCCATCGAGCCGTACAGGATGCGCTCGAGGGGCCACCACGGCCGGAACAGGTGGTAGTCGATCCGGCCCAGCGCCATCGCCCCGACCGCCGGGTGGGATGCCGACCACTGACCCCGTTCGACGAGCAGGACCCGCAGCGCACCGGAATGGAGCTCCCGGGCGCTGTCCAGCACGCCGACCGCGTCGTCGACCCGCTCGTCCACGATCAGCAACGCGACCGGGTCGGTGGTCTTCCGCAGCGCGGCCGAGAGCGCTTCCGTGTCCGGCACCGCCACCGTCCGGTAGTCGGCGTCGTACCGCCGTCGCAGGTCTGCGGCCAGCGCCTCGCCGTCCGGGCTGAGCACCAGGAAGACCGGGCGGGACATGCCACCTCCCGGGGTTGCGATGGTCGACGGCGCGGCGGTGTGCTGGAGTTGGGTAGGGGATCATCGTCAAGCAAGGAGGGGTCAATGTCGACCCGCCATGAGCGTCCGCTCGAGGACGGCATCGTTCGCGATTTCAAGGTCAATCTGTCTTACGGCAAGTACCTGCACCTGGACGAGATCCTTGCCGCGCAGCACCCGGTCAGCGTGCCGGAGCACCACGACGAGCTGCTGTTCATCCTGCAGCACCAGACGTCGGAGCTGTGGCTCAAGCTGGTCCTGCACGAGCTGCGCGCGGTGCAGCGCTGGCTCGCCGCGGACGACCTGCGCCCGGCGCTGAAGAGCCTGGCCCGGGTGAAGAACATCCAGCGCTGCCTCACCGAGCAGTGGTCCGTGCTTGCCACGTTGACCCCGACCGAGTACGCCGAGTTCCGCAGCTTCCTGGGCACGTCGTCGGGATTCCAGTCGTATCAGTACCGGGCCGTGGAGTTCAGCCTCGGCAACAAGGACCGCCGGTTGCTGTCGATCTTCGAGGACGACCCGCCCGCGCGGGAACTGCTGGTCGATGCGCTGGAGGCGCCAAGCGTGTACGACGAGTTCCTGCGCTACCTGGCCCGGCACGGTCACGACGTGCCGGTGGAGATCCTGCAGCGGGACGTCACCCTGCCGTACCGGTTCAATGCCGACCTCGTGCCGGTGTTCGTCAACATCTACGAGCACGCGGAGAAGTTCTGGGAGGCGTACGAGACGTGCGAGGAACTCGTCGACCTGGAGGAGAACTTCCAGCTGTGGCGGTTCCGGCACCTCAAGACCGTGGAACGCACGATCGGCTACAAGCGGGGCACCGGCGGATCAAGCGGGGTGGCTTTCCTGCGGGCCGCGCTGGACTTGACGTTCTTCCCGGAGCTGTACGCCGTGCGTACCGAGATCGGAATGCCGTCCCATGACCGATGAGCTGCTCGCCCGCGCCGAGGAGCTGGACGCCGCCGACCCGCTGGCGCCGATGCGGGACCGCTTCCTCACCACCGACGACTTCGACGTCGTCGCGTACCTGGACGGCAACTCGCTGGGCCGGCCGCTGAAGGCCACCGCCGAGCTGATGGACGACTTCATCCGCGAGCAGTGGGCGGGTCGGCTCATCCGCGGCTGGACCGACGGCTGGCTGGAGTGGCCGATGCGGCTGGGCGACCGCCTGGGCACTGTCGCACTCGGCGCTTCGCCCGGGCAGACGGTGATCGCCGACTCCACCACCGTGCTGCTGTACAAGCTCGCCCGGGCCGCGGTCGACGGCCGGCCCGGCCGCCACACCGTGGTGCTGGACACCGACAACTTCCCCACCGACCGGTACGTCCTGGAGGCGATCGCGGCCGAACGCGGGCTGCGCCTCGAGTGGATCACCCCCGACCCGGACGCCTGCGTCACCCCGGAACAGGTGGCCGCGGTCGTGGACGGCGACACCGCGCTGGTGCTGCTCAGCCACGTGGCGTACCGCTCGGGCTACATCGCCGACGCGCCGGCGATCACCCGGATCGCGCACGACGCCGGCGCGCTGATGTTGTGGGATCTGTGCCACTCGGCCGGCTCGGTGCCGGTGGAGCTGGACGCGTGGGGCGCCGATCTCGCCGTCGGGTGCACGTACAAGTACCTCAACGGCGGACCTGGCGCACCCGCGTTCGCCTATCTGCGCCGCGATCTGCAGGAGAAGCTGCGCCAGCCGATCTGGGGCTGGATGGGGCACCGGGCGTCGTTCGAGATGGGACCGCGCCACGAGTTCGCGCCGGGCATCCGTGCGCTGCTCAGCGGCACCCCACCGATCCTCGCAATGGTGCCGCTGCAGGCCAACCTCGGCATGCTGGCCGAGGCCGGCATCGAGGCCGTCCGGGCCAAATCCAAACTGCTGACGGCGTACGCACTGGAGCTCGCCGATGAGTGGCTCGCCCCGCTCGGCGTCGAGGTGGCCGGCCCGCGCGAGCCGGAACGCCGGGGCGGTCACGTGACGCTGCGCCGGGGCGGCTTCGCGGAGCTGCTGGAGCCGCTGTGGCAGCGCGGCGTCATCCCGGACTACCGGCGCCCGGATGGCCTGCGGATCGGGCCGGCGCCGCTGTCCACCAGCTTCGCCGAGGTGTACCGCGGCCTGTCGATCCTGCAGGCGCTGCTGGAAAAGAACCGGTGACCACCTGGCTCGTCGCCGACTCGGTGTGGTGGGACGGGCGGCTCCGCACGGACGTCGCGCTGCGCCTGTCCGAGGGTGTCGCGACGCCGGCGCCGGTCGGTCGGCGGGGTGCGGGTGTGGCGACGCCGGCAAAGGCCGGTCCGCGGGGTGCGGGTGTGGCGACGCCGGTGCCGATCGCCGAAATTCCGCGCGGCTCGGCCCCGCGCCGGCTGCCCGGGACGCTGCTGCCCGGCCTGTGCGACGCGCACGTGCACTCGGCGCTGGTCGACCTCGCCACGGTACGGGCGGGTGGCATCGCGTCGGTCTGGGACCTGGGCGGCGTACCGGACAAGGTCCGTGATCTTGCCGAGCGGGCCCGGCGGCCCGGGTCGGACCTGCCGCACGTCCGGCTGGCCGGGCCGTTCCTGACCGCGCCGGGCGGCTATCCCAGCGACCGGCCGTGGGCGCCGGCCGGCAGCTGCCGCGCGGTCTGGTCGGCCGTGGACGCCGGCGATGCCGTCGCCGAGGCGCGGGCGTCCGGGGCCACGCTGATCAAGGTGACGCTGCACGCCGGCGGTCCGATGCTGCCGGCACCGACACTGCGCGCGGTGGTGGACGCCGCGCGTTCGGCCGGTCTGCCGGTCGTCGTACACGCCGAGGGCTCCGGCACCGTCGAGGCCGCCTACGACGCCGGGACGGACATGCTCGCGCACACTCCGTGGACGTCGCTGCTCGACGACGCGCTGATCCGTTCCGCCGCCGAGCGGATGATCTGGATCAGCACGCTGGACATCCACGGCTGGGGGCGGCCCACTCCGGCGCAGGGCACGGCGATCGGGAACCTGCGGCGCTTTCTGGAGTACGGCGGTAGCGTGCGGTACGGCACCGACCTGGGCAACGGCCCGCTCCCGCCCGCGCTCAACCCGCGGGAGATCCGCGCGTTGCAGGCCGCTGGCCTCGCACCGGACCGGGTGCTGGCCGCGATGACCGATCCGGTCGCGCCACCGTCGTGGATCGCCGGTGGTCTGGATCTGGACCCTGGCCGATTCGCCGACGTGCTTGCTACCGCACGGGTGGTGGGTCCCGAGTTGCGTCCGCGTGGGGAGTGATGACGGTGATCGTGGTGACCGGAGCGACCGGGCGGCTGGGTGGACGGGTGGCCGCCCGCCTGTCCGCCGCGGGCGTACCGCAGCGCTTGATCGTCCGGGATCCGGCGCGCGCTCCGCAGCTGCCCGGTTCGTCGGTGTCGACGGCCGACTATGGCGACGCTTCGGCTCTGCGGCAGGCGCTCGACGGAGCCGGCACCGTTCTGATGGTGTCGGCGGCGGAGACGCCGGACCGGGTCCGGCAGCACCAGACGTTCGTGGACGCGGCTGCGGCGGCCGGCGTCGGTCACCTGGTGTACACGTCGTTCCAGGGGGCCGCACCGGACGCCGTTTTCACGCTGGCCCGCGATCACTGGGCCACCGAGGAGCACATCCGGGCGAGCGGGCTGGCGTTCACGTTCCTGCGTGACAGCCTGTACGCGGACTTCCTGCCGTTCATGGTCGGCGAGGACAACGTGATCCGCGGTCCGGCGGGCGACGGCCGCGCCGCTGTGGTGGCTCAGGACGACATCGCGGACACGGCGGTGGCGGTGCTGCAGCGGCCGGACGCGCACGCCGGCCGCACGTACGATCTCACCGGTCCTTCGGCACTGACGTTCGCGGAGATGGCGGCCATCATCACGGACGTGACCGGCCGGGCCGTTCGCTACCACGCCGAGTCGGTGTCCGAGGCGTACGCGTCCCGGGCGTCCTACGGCGCACCGGACTGGCAGGTGGACGCGTGGGTGAGCACATACACGGCGGTGGCGGCGGGTCAGCTGGCGGAGGTCAGCCCGGCCGTCGAGCAACTGACCGGCCGTCCCGCGACGTCACTGTCGCAGCTGCTGCAGGCGGGAGGCGCCGCTTGACGGCCGGCCGCAGGTGCTCGGTCGGTGTGCCGATTCCAATCTCGGTAGCTTCGCTGTTCAGCCGAAAACGAGGCAGAACGGGTGGCCGACCGGGTCGGCAAAGACCCGGAACCCGGACTCCCGCTCAGCTGGAAGGCGCCGTGCACCGAGTGCCAGGACGGCACGCTCGGCCGCGTCGACGTCATCAACCCGGATGTCGAGGTGTAGTTGCTGGGGATGTTCGGGATCAGGCCAGCGCGGGGGGACCCACTTCGCCGCCCGCTGGAACGCGAGCTGCCGTGCGCCCGGCTCAAGCCCGATGACCACCCAATCATCGCTGTCTTCATTGACGCGCATGCCGAGAATCTGCGCATAGAACCCCGCCAGCGCTCGAGGATCAGGGCAGTCCAGCACGGTCTTCTCCAGCCGACCGATCATCCGTGCATCATCACGCCGCGCGGGATGGACTGCAGGCGGCCACCCGACGCCGTACGACTCTTGCACTCCGTTCGGACCGATGCGGATGCGCCCGTGCCGGCCTGCGCTGCAGTACGCCGAGAGATGGCCACGCAGCTGATCCGACACCGGGTCCCGATGGGCTTCGGCGGAGACGCGACGGCAGCCGCCATGAGCGGCGCCCGTTGGGTCCGTTCAGGAGCGCACTGCGTAGACCTCCGATGGAGCCGGCCAAGGCGCCGCGTCATTCGAATGGCCGAGCGACGACCGCGTTTGGTGGGGGCACGGTAGCGTCGCCGATTATGGCGGAAGGCCGGGTCCTTCAAGACGAGCCGCACCGCCGAGTGGTACGTATCGGTGACACGGTCCGGCGACCGCTTCATCCATGGTCGTCAAGCGTTCATGAACTGCTGACGCATCTCGAGAACGCCGGATTCGCGTACGCGCCGCGGTTTCTCGGCGTCGACGCGGACGGCCGAGAGGTCCTCAGTTACATCGAGGGTGAGTCCGGCTCCGCTGGCTGGGCCAAGGTGGTCGCACCCTCGGGCCTGGATGCGATGGCTCGGCTGCTGCGTGAGTACCACGAAGCCGTGCGGGGCTTCCGGCCCGTTGCCGTGGCGGGCTGGGCGGGTCACGACGGCAGTGTTGCCTCTGGCGATCTGATCTGTCATGGCGACTTCGGACCGTGGAACCTCGTGTGGCATGGCACCCAACCCGTGGGAATCCTCGACTGGGACTACGCCTGGCCGGCGCCGCCGGTCCACGATGTCGCCTATGCGCTCGAATACGTCGTTCCGTTTCGCGACGATCACACCTGCGTACGGTGGCTGAGATATGCGGCGCCACCGAACCGTCGGCGCCGACTGGAGCAATTCGCCGAGGCGTACGGATTGACCTCGACCGCCGGCCTCGTTGACGAGGTGATCACTGCGCAGCGAACGGTGCGGCGGCGTGCCCAACAGCTTGCAGCCGACGGACGACAGCCCCAAGCCGAGTGGCAGCAGACCGGTGTCCTCGATGAGGCAGCCGATCGGATCCGATGGAGCAGCGACCACCGGCACCTGTTCGAATGAGGCGGCTCCGCCGCTGCTCAATCGAAGGTCGACGCAAAGGAGCCGCTCGAGCCGCTCCCGCCGCCCTACGATGCCAGACCCCGCCGCCCTGCGCCGCGAGACCGGGGCGGTCCGCGCCGCCAGACCCGGGCGCGCTCCGCCCCGCCAGACCGCGCCGATCTTGGAGTTGTGGTTGGAGCAAACCGGGAGCAAGGCCTCAAAAGGGCAACCACAACTCCAAGATCGCGGGGGAGCTAGAGGGCGGCTAGAGCTGGATTGTGCTGCCGGAGCGGGCGCTGGCCCGGGCCGCGTCCAGAACGGTCATGGTCCGGACCGCGTCCTGCGGATCG
>DATBGW010000011.1:0-3448 GCA_036557765.1 Actinoplanes sp. | reverse complement strand
CGCGTGGTGCACGTTGCCGATCACGTAATAGCCGATCACGATCGCCAGCGCGAAGATGAAGAAGTGCTGCAACAGTGAGCTGGGCGAGAACCCGGTGATCAAGAACACCAGCACGGCGGCGATTCCGACGATGGAGTACTTGCGCGCGGGCGACAGCGGCGCTTTCTCCGCCTTGACGATCGGGGCCGCGGCCACCGGCGCGGGCGGCGCTGCGGACACCGACACCGGCGGCGGCGGCCAGGTTTTCTCCCCGTTGCGGACCACCGTGACGCCGCGCTGCACCACGTCGTCGAAGTCGAGCACCAGCTGCCCGTCCTTGCCCGGGGTGAGCAGCTTCATCAGGTTCACCAGGTTGGTGCCGTACAGCTGGGACGCCTGCGCCGGCAGCCGCCCGGCCAGATCGGTGTAGCCGATGATCGTCACCCCGTTGCCGGTCGACACCACCTCACCGGCGCGGGACCCCTCCACGTTGCCGCCGTTGGACGCGGCCATGTCCACGATCACCGACCCCGGCCGCATCGCCGCGACCATCTCCGCGGTGATCAGCCGCGGCGCCGGACGGCCCGGGATCAGCGCGGTGGTGATCACAATGTCCACGTCCGCGCACTGCTCGGCGTACAACCGGGCCTCGCGCGCCTTGTAGTCCTCGCCCATCTCCTTCGCGTAGCCGGTCGTACTCACCTCGGCCGACTCGTCCGCGATGGACAGGTACTCACCCCCCAGCGAACGCACCTGGTCGGCCACCTCCGGACGCGGATCCGTGGCGCGCACGATCGCGCCCAGACTCGACGCCGCCCCGACCGCCGCCAACCCCGCGACACCGGCACCGGCCACCAACACCTTGGCCGGCGGCACCTTCCCGGCCGCGGTCACCTGCCCGGTGAAGAACCGCCCGAACGAGTGCGCCGCCTCGATCACCGCCCGATAGCCGGCGATGTTCGCCATCGAACTCAGCACGTCCAACGACTGCGCCCGCGAGATCCGCGGCACCGCATCCATCGCCAACGCCGTGATCGGACGGGCCGCCAGCTTGTCCACCAACTCCGGGCTCAACGCCGGGCTCAACAAGCCCACCAGCGTCGCCCCGTCACGCAACCGGCCGATCTCCTCATCCGTCGGCGCGTTCACCTTCAACACGACGTCCGTCGCCCACGCGTCCCCCACCGACGCCCCGGCCTGCCGGTACGCCTCATCGGAGAAACTCGACGCCGCGCCAGCGCCCGGCTCGACAACCACCTCGTAGCCCAGCCCGACCAACTGCTCCACCGTCTTCGGCGTCGCAGCCACACGGGTCTCACCATCCCGGGACTCGCGAGGTACTCCGATCCGCAAGGCGCTACTCCATTCGTCATCGGCCTTGAGCCGCGTCGGTGCAAGCATCCTGCCGCATCCGGGCATCGCCACGTTCGCGGAGACGCGCGATAGATTCCGCACGTGCGCGATCGGAGCGAAATCTAGCGTGGCCCGCCTGACCGTGCTTTCGGGGCCGTCCGGTGTGGGCAAGGGGACGGTGGTCGCGCGGGTTCGTGAACTCTATCCGCAGGTGTGGGTTTCGGTCTCGTGCACCACGCGCACCCCCCGTCCGGGGGAGCGAGATGGCGTGGAGTACCGCTTCGTCACCCGTGAGCAGTTCGCTGAGATGGCAGCGCGGGGCGAGCTGCTCGAGTACGCCGAGTTCGCCGGGAATCTGTACGGCACCCCGCTGGCGCCCGTCGAGAAGCGGTTGGCGAATGGGGACCGCACGCTGCTCGAGATCGACCTGCAGGGAGCCCGTCAGGTCCGCGCCGCGATGCCGGACGCCCAACTGGTGTTCCTGGCGCCGCCGGCCTGGGAGGAGCTGGAGCGCCGGTTGTCCGGTCGCGGCACCGAGGACGGCTCCGCGGTGTCCGAACGACTGGAGCAGGCCCGGGTCGAATTGGCCGCCGCGGACGAATTCGACGTGGTGGTCGTCAACGACGACGTCGACCGTGCCGCGGCGGCCGTGGTGGCGCTGATCGAGCAGGTATGTGGCTGAATTGCTAGAATCGGAATGAAGGAGTCTGCCGGACGTGTGGGCTCCGTTCCCGAAATCCCGACAGAGAGCTGAGCCGTGTCCGCACCCGAAGGCATCACCAACCCGCCGATCGACGAGCTGCTCGAACGCACCGCGTCCAAGTACGCGCTCGTCATCATCGCGGCGAAGCGTGCTCGGCAGATCAACGCGTACTACAGCCAGCTCGGCGAGGGGCTGCTGGAATACGTCGGACCGCTGGTTGAGACGGCGCCGCAGGAGAAGCCGCTGTCCATCGCGCTGCGCGAGATCAATGCGGATCTGATCGAGTTCAAGCCCGGCGAGACCCAGCCGGCGTAGTAGGCGCCGATGAGCCGGGTCGTCCTCGGGGTCTCCGGGGGCATCGCCGCGTACAAGACGGCCGACCTGCTGCGCAAGCTCACCGAGGCCGGCCACGAGGTTACGGTCGTTCCGACCGCCGCCGCCCTGGAGTTCGTCGGGGCGCCGACCTGGGCCGCTCTTTCCCACCGCCCCGTCCGCACCGAGGTGTGGACGGACGCCGACGAGGTCCCGCACGTCCGGCTGGGACGCGAGGCCGAACTCGTAGTCGTCGCGCCGGCCACCGCGGACCTGCTGGCCCGGGCCGCGCACGGTCTCGCCGACGACCTGCTCACCAACACGTTGCTCACCGCGCGCTGCCCCGTGCTCTACGCGCCGGCGATGCACACCGAGATGTGGGAGCACCCCGCCACCGTCGACAACGTCGCCACGTTGCGCCGGCGCGGCGCGGTGGTGCTCGAGCCCGCATCCGGGCGGCTCACCGGCGCGGACACCGGCAAGGGCCGCATGCCCGAACCGCTGGAACTCGCCGCGCATGCCGAGCTCCTGCTGCGCCGTCCGGACGCGCTGCCCTATGACCTCGCCGGCCGCCGGATCGTGGTCAGTGCGGGCGGTACGCGCGAAGCCCTCGATCCGGTGCGCTTCCTCGGCAACGCCTCGTCCGGCCGGCAGGGCTACGCCGTCGCCGCGGTGGCCGCGGCCCGCGGAGCGCATGTGACGCTCGTCTCGGCCAACGTCGAGCTGCCCGATCCGGCCGATGTCGACGTCGTCCCCGTCACAAGCGCGCTCGACCTGCGTGACGCCGTGCACAAGGCCGCCCAGGACGCCGACGTGATCGTCATGGCGGCCGCGGTCGCCGACTTCCGTCCCGCATCCGCGGCGGGCCACAAGATCAAGAAGTCGGACGCGGCCCCGCCACCGCTGGAACTCACCGAGAACCCGGACGTGCTCGTCGAGCTGGTCGCGGCGCGCCGGAATGGCCAACTCATCGTCGGATTCGCCGCCGAGACCGGGGACGACTCGGCGAGCGTGATCGAGCACGGTCGGGCCAAGCTCGCCCGCAAGGGCTGTGACCTGCTGGTCGTGAACGCCGTCGGTGGTGGCAAGGCGTTCGGGCAG
>DATBGW010000010.1:0-5526 GCA_036557765.1 Actinoplanes sp. | reverse complement strand
AAGACCGACATGATCGGGTTGGCCAGCAGGAAGACCAGCGCCGCGACCGGCACACCGCCGCCGAGGCAGATCAGCAGGCCGACCCGGACCTTGGAGGTCAGCGCGCGCTTGTCGCCGCTGGCCACCGCGAACAGCGTGAGCGCCACGTTCCCGGGCACCATCGCCAAGAACGACGTCACCATGAACGCCGTGTAGAACGACGCGTTCGCTTCGGCGGACAGGACGGCTGTTACCACCAGCGGCAGTGCCGCCCGGGGCAGGTAGGTCGCCAGGTTCAGCAGGTTGTGGTCGAACGTGGCACGCCCCCGGCCGCGCAACAGCTGCAGCCGCGGCCGCAGCGAATCGACAATGCCGCGCCGGCGCATCGTCCGGCCCAGGATCGCCACCGACAGCACCATGCCGGCGATCCAGGTGAGCAGGAGCTGGCCGCCGCTCACGGTGATCGGCAGGAACGCGAGCGCGCCCAGGAAGGCAAGCTTGAGCCCGGCGAACCAGAAGTTGCGCATCAGCTGCAACGGCCCGGAGAGTAGCCCGACCAGCGCCTCGTCGAGGACCAGCGTCACGGCGTTCAGCGCGATGCCGCCGATCAGCAACACGGTGGCCGGCGTGCTTCCCAGCGCGTCCCGGAGGCCGGGGATCGCCAGGTGCGCGAGCGCGACGTACAGAATGCCGCCGAGCGTGGCCGCCGCGCCGGAGACCAGCAGGCAGGTGGAGATCAGTTCCCATTTCCGGGTGCGTATCGAGGGCAGATCCGAGATCAGCATGGTGCCCATGCCGAACATGCCGATCGTTCCGATCAGCGTCATGGCCGACACCGCGGCGGATGCCTGCCCCACCGCCTCGGCCGGTGCGGTGCGCGCCGCGAGCCACCAGTAGGCGAAGCCGAACAGCGACGTGACGACAGTCGTGCCCATCAGCGAGCCGGCGTTGAGGAACAGATCGAGATGACCCCGCAGGGTCGACACGATGCCGCGCCGGGCAGCCGGCTCCGCCGCCGCTGCCGGGCGCGGCCTGATCTGGGTCGTGGTCACAGAGCCCCCTCAATGATCGACCAGCAGAAGGTAATTACCGGTCGCATTGGGGCGGAACGGCGGCATGGGCGGAAATCGGATCACCGTCCGTCGTGGGCGGTCGGCTGGTGTGGGCTCCGTGGGGGCCGTTCGAAGGACATTTGGTACGGATGGGGTCCCAGTGGTTTCAGTACGCCACATGGGACCGCATCCAGCGTGTGGAGCCGCCGTTGTGATCTCGGTCTCGATCGTGACGCTGGGTCGCGTCGACTCGCGACCGGACGAGGGGGTAGAGCGCAGAAGGGGTGTGACGTCAGTCGGAGCGGTGCATGGCTCGGACGCCTACCAGCAGGCCCAGCGCGCCGACCGCCACCGCGGCGACAGTTCCGGTCAGGGTCGTGGCCGCCCAGATGTCGCCGTTGAAGAGCGCCCGTTCGGCGTCCACCACGTACGACAAGGGGTTGAACTTCGACAGCGTCTGCAGCCAGTCCGGACCGTTCTCGATCGGCAGCAGCATGCCGGCCAGCAGCAACAGCGGGAACAGCAGCGTCTGCTGCACTGTCCAGAACAACCATTCGCGGTCCTTGGAGGCCAGCGCCAGCGTGTACGAGAGTGCGCCAAGCCCCAGGCAGAACGCCGACAGGATCACGATGCCGATCACCGCGCCGGTCAGGTGCAACCGGAAGCCGAACGGAATGCACACCACCACGATCAGCGCCGCCTGGGCGACCACCGGGACGATCTCCTTGAGCGCCCGCCCGACCAGCAGTGCCGGCCGGCGCAGCGGGGTCACGAGCATCCGTTCGTGCGAGCCTGTTTGCATCTCATAGAGCAGGTTCGAGCCGGTCATCGACGTGCCGAACAGGCAGGACATCACCACGATGCCCGGCACGAACCACTGCAGTGGCGAGCCGCCGGCAACCTTGGGCAGCAGCGGCGCGAACAGCGCCAGGAACACCAGCGGCTGCACCATGCTGAACACCACCGTGAACGGGTTACGCAGCACCGGCCGCAGCTCGCGGCTGAACACAGTAGTGGTGTCGGTGATCAGGTTCGTCATGGCTCAGACCTCCACGAGTTCGATGTCGTCGGCGGACTCCGGCGCCGCGCCGCCCTCGCGCAGGCTGCGGCCGGTCAGGGTGAGGAACACGTCGTCCAGCGTCGGACGGGTCACCTCGATCGACGCCGCCGGCAAGCCGGCCACACGGAGATCGTCGAGGATCCCCGGCACCAGTTGCGGCGCGCCGACGACGCTGATCCGCAGCTCCCGCCCGTACCGCTGAAGCTTGTGCGGGATCCGCGAGGCGGCGGCCGCGGCGTCGGTCTCGTGCTCGAAGCCGAGGATGATCTTGTCGCCGACGTGCGTGGCCTTGAGCCGCTCCGGGGTGTCGTCCGCGATGATCCGGCCGTGGTCGACCACGATGACCCGCTCCGCCATCGAGTCGGCCTCGTCCAGGTAGTGCGTGGTGAGCACGATCGTGGTGTCGCGCCGCCGGCGCAGGTCGATGATGTGCTCCTGCAGGTTCGCGCGGTTCTGCGGGTCGAGGCCGGTCGACGGCTCGTCCAGGAACAGCAGCTCCGGCGCGTGGATGAGACCCATGGCGATGTCCAGGCGGCGGCGCTGGCCACCGGACAGCGTCGACACCGTACGGTCGGCCACCTCGCCGAGGTCCAGCGAGTCGATCAGCTCGGCGGCCCGGCGCCGGGCGTCGGCAACCTTCATTCCGTACGAACGGCCCTGGCTGACCAACTCGTCCCGGCCGCGCTGACTGTGCCCCGCACCGTTGCCCTGGCCGATGTAGCCGATCCGCTGGCGCACTTCCCGCTGGTGCCGGACGACGTCGAACCCGGCCACCCGAGCCGTTCCGGAGGTCGGCGGAATCAGCGTCGTCAGCATCCGCAGCGTCGTCGACTTGCCGGCTCCGTTCGGGCCGAGCAGCGCGACCAGCTCGCCGGCCGCCACCGTGAGTTCGATGCCGTCAACGGCCTTGACCAGCGCCTTCTTCGACTTGAAGTGCTTCGTCAGCTCGTGCGTCTCAATCATGGTTAGAAGACTAGAGTTGCTTGCGGCCAACTTCTGACCTCAATCAAGCGGAGTCTGGGATTCATGGCGAACACGAGCGGACGGATGCTCCGGCTGCTGTCCCTGTTGCAGACGCACCGCTACTGGCCGGGCGGCGAACTGGCCGACCGGCTCGAGGTCAGCGCGCGCACCCTGCGGCGCGACGTCGACCGGCTGCGTGAACTGGGCTATCCGGTGGACGCGACACGCGGTGTGGCCGGCGGCTACCAGCTCCAGGCCGGCGCGGCCGTACCGCCACTGCTGCTGGACGACGACGAAGCGGTCGCCATCGCGGTCGGCCTGCGGACCGCCGCCGCCGGCGCCGTCGCCGGTTTCGAGGAGACGTCGGTACGGGCGTTGGCCAAGGTGATCCAGCTCCTGCCACCCCGGTTGCGCCGCCGCATCGACGCGTTGCAGGCGGCCACCGCGCCGGCGGTGTTCGGTGGCGGCCCCTCGGTGGACGCGGCGACGCTGACGACGCTTGCAATGGCGTGCCGCGGCGAGGAGCGGCTGCGGTTCGACTACACGCCGCGTGAGGGCGACGCGTCGCTGCGGTACGTCGAGCCGCACCGGATGGTGTCGCTGGGCCGCCGTTGGTACCTCATCGCGTGGGATCTCGACCGCGGCGACTGGCGCAGCTTCCGCGTCGACCGGCTGTCCGGGCCGGCGCTGACCGGCGCGCGGTTCCGGCCACGCGATCTGCCGGGTGGGGATCCGGTGGCGTGGCTGCGGTCGCGGCTGGCCGCCATTCCGACCAGGTACGAGGTGTCGGTGGTGTTCGCGGCGCCGGCCGAGGCGGTGACGGCGTTCGTCGGCCAGTGGGCCGCGGTCGAACCGGTGAGCGCGGAACGCTGCCGGATGCGCATGAACGTCGACGATCTGAGCTGGCCGTTGTGGGTGCTGGGCAGCTTGGGCGTCGACTTCACGGTCGAGTCGCCCGCCGAGTTGACCGCCCGGGCCCGGGCCGCCGGCGAGACCCTCCTCCGCAACGCCGCCTGACCCGCCTGATCCTCGCCGATCTTGGAGTTGTGGTTGCCTTTATATGCCTTTGCGACCGATTCGTTCCAACCACAACTCCAAGATCGCGGAGGGGGGCGGGCTTTGCGCACGGCTGGGTCCGGGTCAGACTGGGGCTCATGTGCCGAAGCATCAAGACCCTGCGTGAGCCGTTTACCAGCGACGTCACCGACGATGAGGTCCGGGCGGCCGCACTCCAGTACGTCCGCAAGGTGTCCGGTTTCCGGGCGCCCGCGGCGCACAACGCTGCAGCGTTCGATCACGCGGTGGCGACGATTACCGCCGCGACGCAGGAACTCCTCGACAGCCTCGTGATCCGGTCCGGCCCCGCCCGCGCGGCCTCCTGATCCACGCGGCGTCCTGGTTCCACGCGGCCTCCCAAGCCACGCGGCCTCCCAATCCACGCGGCCTCCTAATCCACGAGCGGGCGCACCTCCCCGGCCACGAACCGGATGAACCCCTCGAGGTCCGGCTCGTCGGTAGTCGGCTGGAGCACCACCGTGGTGGCGCCCGCGTCGGCCCACCGGCGGACGCCCTCGGCGATCTCCGCGGCGTCACCCGCCACGCCGGGTTCCTTGTCTCCGTACCGCCGCTGCTGCTCGGCCAGCCGCTCGGCGGCACCCGGCCCGGTCGCGGCCGGCAGGAACATCACGACGTCGTGGTCGGCGGCGCCGATGTCCTCGCGGGCGGCGCGGACTCCGTCGGGCGACGTGCCGCCGACCAGGATGGTGCCCTGGGCGAGCTCGCCGGACAGCCGCAGGGTCTTACGGCCGACGGCCCCCACGTACACGTCGGGCGGGGAATCCGGAGGCCAGGCCAGCTCGACTCGGTCGAGGTTCACGTATCGTCCGGTGGTCGTGACGGTCTCGCCGCGCAGCAGCGCCTGCAGCGCCGTCACGTGCTCGCGCAGCAGCGTCATCGGGGAGTCGACCCGGACGCCGGCCTGAGCCATCCAGTCCTGCATGCCGTGGCCGATGCCAACGAGCGCCCGGTCGCCGAACAGCCGGCACATCGTGGCGATCTCCATGGCGGTGAGCGCGACATTGCGGTACGGCACCGGCAGGAGGCCGATGCCGACCCGCAGATCTGTGGTCCAGGCCAGCGCGGCGGACGCTGCAGCCACACCGCTGTTGAAAAAGGAGTCCTCCCAGAGCCACAGCTCTTCGAGACCCGCCTCGTCGGCGACGCGGGCGACCTCGCGAAGGCGTTCCGGCGGGTTCTGCGGCAGGAAGATCGCACCAAGGATCGTCATGCGCCCATCTTGGCGGCACCGTACGACACCCGCCGCCGCCCGCCGTCGCGTCCCGCCCCGCGATCTTGGAGTTGTGGTTGGCACGAAACCCTATGAAACGGACATAAAGGCAACCACAACTCCAAGATCGACGGAGGAGTGAGGGAGACGGAGGAGTGAGGGGAAGGCGGCGGTTAGGGGAGGGG
>DATBGW010000009.1:0-8769 GCA_036557765.1 Actinoplanes sp. | reverse complement strand
GCGGATGGTGATCGTGCCGATGAACAACGGCGACTACCTGTTCGTGGGACGCAACATGTCCGAGATCGAATTCGCGATGACCCGGCTGATCTGGATCGACCTGCTGGTGGGGCTGGCGGTGCTGATCGCGATGGCGGCGGTGGGCGCGGCGATCGTCCGGACGAGCCTGGTGCCGCTGGTGGAGATCGAGCAGACCGCTGGTGCGATCGCTGCAGGTGACCTGACCCGGCGGGTGCCCGACCCGGAGCCGGACGCCGCCGAACCGCGTACCGAGCTGGGCCGGCTCTCCCGCGCGCTGAACGCCATGCTCGCCCAGATCGAGGCCGCCTTCACCGCACGTGCCCAGTCCGAGACGGCCGCCCGCGCGGCCGAGACGGTCGCCCGGGACGCGGCCGAGGCGGCCCAGCTCTCCGAGGCCCGTGCCGTACGGTCCGAGGAGAAGATGCGGCAATTCGTCGCGGACGCGTCGCATGAGCTCCGCACGCCGCTCACCACGATCCGCGGCTTCGCCGAGCTGTACCGCCAGGGCGCGGTGACCGAGGGCGACGACATCGCGGCGCTGCTGCGCCGGATCGAGGACGAGGCGGCCCGGATGGGGCTGCTGGTCGAGGATCTCCTGCTACTGGCCCGGCTGGACCGGGAACGCCCGCTCACGCTCGCGCCGGTCGAGCTGCCGGTGCTCGCCATGGACGCGGTCCAGGCGGCCCGTGCCACCGCCCCGGACCGCAAGATCGAGCTGGATGTCCAGGACGGCCCGGAGAGGCTGGTGGCGTACGGCGACGACGCCCGCCTCCGGCAGGTGGTCGGAAACCTGATGACGAACGCGCTCGTGCACACGCCGCCGGACGCCGCAGTCACGCTGCGGCTCTACGCCCTGGCGGGCAACCGCGCCGTCATCGAGATCGCCGACACCGGCCCCGGCCTGCCGGAGGGGCAGCGGGACCATGTGTTCGAGCGGTTCTACCGCGCCGACGGGGCGCGAACCCGGCACACCGACCGCCCCGCCACCGGGACGGGGCTCGGGCTCGCGATCGTCGCGGCGATCGTGCGCGCGCACCACGGCACCGTCGAGGTGGAGAGCGAACCCGGCCAGGGCGCCACGTTCCGGGTCGCGCTGCCGGCGCTCGAGCCGGACAAATCCACCGCCGGGTAACCTACGCCATTCACAGACAACATCCAGTCGCACCACAGGGCGGTCAGAGCGCGCATGGGCAATGTTGGTGACATGAGCGAGCACGAGACCGACCCCCAGCGGCCCGAGCACCCGACGGGCGCGGGCCAGTCTCCATACCAGCCGCAGTGGGCGGCACCCGCGTGGCAGCAATACCCCGGGTACGAGCAGCAGACGACATATCCCGGCCAGGCGTACGCCACCGCCGAGCAGCCACCGGTGCCGCCGTGGACCCCGCCGGTGGCCACCGAACCGCAGCACCCGCGGCGGGGCCACCGCATCCTGGTGACCGGCGCTGCAGCGCTGCTGCTCGCGCTCGGCGCCGGCGGCGTCGGGGCGGCCACGGCACTCGCCCTCGATCACGGCGACACCACCAAGACGGTGCAGACCGGCAACTCCTCGGTCACCCGGGTGGTGGACCGTTCGTCGCTGGCGCAGATCGCCGCCGAGGTGCAGGACAGCGTCGTCTCGATCACCACTCAGTCCGGCGAGGGCTCCGGTGTCATTCTCAGCGCCGACGGCTACATCCTGACCAACAACCATGTGGTCGCGACGGCGCAGGGCGACACCGTCCAGATCATCTTCGCGAACGGCAAGAAGGCCACCGCGACCATCGTCGGCACCGACCCGCGTACGGATCTCGCAGTGGTCAAGGCCTCCGGCGTGTCCGGTCTCAAGGCGGCGAAGTTCGGTGACAGCTCGCAGATGCAGGTGGGCGACACCGTCCTCGCGCTGGGCAGCCCGCTCGGTCTGGAGGGATCGGTGACGGCCGGCATCATCAGCGCCAAGGACCGCACCATCCAGTCCAGCGACGAGCAGACGCCGCAGAGCCCGTTCGGCAACAGCCCGTTCGGACAGCAGCAGCAACAGCAACAGCAGTCGAGCTCCACCACGATCTCCGGCCTGCTCCAGACCGACGCCCCGATCAACCCCGGCAACTCCGGTGGCGCGCTGGTAAACACGAACGGCCAGGTCATCGGCATCAACTCGGCGATCGCGACGTCCGGATCGAGCAACGGCAACATCGGCCTCGGCTTCGCCATCCCCAGCAACAAGGCAATCGGTGTGGCCCAGGACCTGATGGCCGGCCGGAAGGTCAGCCACCCGGCGCTGGGCGTCAGCGTCACCGAGGCCGAAGGTGGGGGCGCGCTCGTGAGCAGCGTCACCGCCGACAGCGCCGCCGCCAAGGCCGGGCTGCAGCAGGGCGACGTCATCACGTCGGTGAACGGCAAGGCCGTCAACGACTCGGACGACCTTGTCGGAGTCATCCAGTCCGCGAGCGTCGGCGACAAGGTGACGATCGTCTTCACGCGCAACGGGGCCGAGAAGACGGTGAGCGCCACGCTGGCCGAAG
The DNA here is from genome assembly GCA_036557765.1 of Actinoplanes sp. Taxonomy (GTDB): domain Bacteria; phylum Actinomycetota; class Actinomycetes; order Mycobacteriales; family Micromonosporaceae; genus Actinoplanes. Next base: position 6,244 of record DATBGW010000009.1, on the reverse strand, counting down.
CGGGCTGACAGCGCTGCTACCGGCGCCTGGACCTTCGGTCGGCGCGGAGTACCCGGGAAAACCGTGGCGTTGTACGACCCGGGCTCGCATTTTGTCGGCCCGACCCCATAGTCTCCATTCGCCGCGGCGAGTGGAAGGCAGACAGTGACGTACGTCGAGTCCCGGATCAACGTCTGGGAGGCCCTGGCGGGGCGCGCACCGGGTGAGCCGGTCGGCCCCGCCGATCCGGGCGTCTGGGCTGCCGTCATCGATCGCCTCAACCCGGCCCGGGCCAAGCCGGTGCTCCGCGCCGGCATCGAGGCCGTCCAGCTCACCAGCGTGCGGGGATCGGAGTATGTGATGCTCCGGTCCCCGGACGGCGGTGGGCGTGCCTGTTATCTACGGCTGACGCTGCAGGAGTGGCAGCTCGCGTTGATGATGGACGGCACCTGCACGGTCGCCCGGTTGGTCGCCGAGTTCGCCCGCATCGCCGGCCGCCTCGCGCCCGACCAGGTTCGCCGCGTGGTCGCCGATCTGGCCGGCAACCGGATGCTCGAGGAGCTGCCGGTCGATGCGTTCCGCCCGTTGCACGAGATCCAGCGCCGCCCGCTGCCCGCCCGAATGGGTAGCGGCCTGCTCGCCGTCGCCCGCGGCCGCCGGATGCTCACCGTGGACATCGACCGGCTGGTAACAGTGCTGTACCGCGCCGGTGGGCGGCTGTTCTTCGGGCGTACCGCCGCGATCGTCCTGTCCGTCATCGCGCTGGCCGGGCTGCTCCTGTTCGCCGCCACCTGGTGGCGGGGCAGTCAGGCGGTGTTCCTCACCCGCGGGTCGTACCTTCTGGGCGCGGTCGTGCTGCTGCTGCTGAACGTGCTCGCGCTGGCGAGCCACGAGCTCGGGCATGCGCTGGCCACCAAGCACGTCGGCCGCGAGGTCCCGGCCGCCGGCGTTCTGGTCTACTTCGGCATCCCGTCGGTGTTCGTCGACACCACGGACGTGTGGATGGCCGGGCGGCGCGCCCGGATGCTGGCCACCGCCGCCGGTCCCGCGACCGGACTCGTGCTGGCCGGCATGACCCAGCTCGTCGGGTTGGCGGTGCCGGCGTTCGGGCCGGTGGCGTTCAAGCTCGCGTTCGCCTGGTATCTCAACGCGCTGTTCAACCTCAACCCGTTCCTGGCGCTGGACGGCTACTACCTGCTGATGGACTGGCTGGAGATCCCCAACCTGCGGAACCGGGCACTGTCCTGGGTGTCCGGCCGGCTGCGTGGCCGGCCACCGCGGTGGTCCGCGCTGGACCGTGAGGGCCGCATCATCGCGCTGTACGGGATCCTTGCAGTCCTCTGGATCGCCATCGCGGTCAATCTCGCATACCGGATCTGGGCCGACCGGGTGGCCGGCCTGACCACCGGGCTGTGGCACAACGGGGCCTGGGGGCGGCTGCTGCTGCTCGCGGTGCTCCTCGGCCTGTGCGCGCCGCTGCTCTACCTCGCCGCCGGGCAGATCGCCCGCTGGTGGCGCGGGGCGCGGCAGCGTCGGGCCGAACGGCACCGCACCGAGGACACGCCACGCCGGCTGGCCGCGCTGCGTGCCTCGGAGATCGGCGGGCTGCCGGACACCGCGCTGAACTCGCTCGCCGCACGGGCGCGCTGGCTCCACCCGCCGACCGGGCGGCAGCTCATTCTGGCCGGCGGCGCGCCCTCCGCCGTGTACGTGGTGGTGGACGGCGCCCTGCAGGCGCGCCGGCACGGCGATCCGGGCGGGACGATCCGGCACCATGTCGGTCCCGGCGGCGTCGTCGGTCTGGCCGGTGCGCTCACCGGCCGGTCCGCCAAGCTCGACTGGCACACAGCCGGGACCACGCTGCTGTCGCTGCCCGGGTCCGTCGTGTCCACGGTCGTGGGACCGCTGCCCGGCCCGCCGCCGCGGGACCGGGACGAGGCCGAGGCGCTGTTCGCCGACACGCCCGCGCTGGCGGCACTGGCTACCGACGAGCGGCTGGCGCTGATCGCCGCCGCGCATCCGGTGGACCTCGAGCCGGGCGCGCCGGTGACCCTGCCCGGCCCCACCCATGCGGTGGTCGTCGAATCAGGCGTCATCGCCATGCCGGACGGCCTGGAGCTGCGGCGCGGCACGTTGGTCGGACCGGTCGGTGACGGTACGCCCGGCACGGTAGCCCAGGCGCGGACGCCGGTACGGCTGTGGGTGGTCCCGAACGCGGCCGAGTTGCCCTCGCTGATGGCCGCCTCCGGGCACCGCGGCCCCGGCGTCGTCCCCGGCCGGACCGCACCGGCGGCGGGTGTCCACCCGACCGGCACCTACCCACCGTTGGCGGTCCCGCCCGGTCCTCCGGACGGGACCGAGGACCCACAGGTGGACCGGCGGTTCGAGCGCCGCATGTGGTGGCTCGTTCTGCTCGCCCTGTTGCTCGCGCTGCTGCTCACGGCCATCAACCTGCTGCCCGGCCCGGCGTGGGCGGAGATGCGGACCGACCGGGCGCTGCTCACCGCCGATCGGGGCCGGGTGACCGTCGTCCTCGACGGCACTCCGGTGACACTCGCGGCCGGCGCGCGCCGGTACGTCGACGCGGGCACCCGGATCGAGGTGGCGGACCGGTCGACCGGGCGCCTGGTGTTTCACGGCGGCTCGGCGGCGGTTCTGTGTCCCGGCTCCCGCACCGAGGTGCTCCGGCTGCACACCGGGACCGGACGGGATCGCGATCCGCAGGCCGCGTTGACCATCGCCGCCGGCCGCATGCTGGCGGACACCACCAGCGTGAGCGGCGCCTACCGGCCACTCTCGCTGGTCGTCCTGGGGCCGCTCGGTGACGTGCGGAACGCCGGGGCGGCGTGGTACTCGGTGGAACGCAGTGGCGTGTCCGTGTCCACCGGCCTGGTGACCGTCGCCGGCACGCCGATGACGCCGACCCGGGCGGATCTGACCTGTGGCGACGGGGTGCCGGTGACACCGCCGGCCGCGGGGCCCAGCGGGTCGCCGAGCCTGGAGCCGCCGTCGGAGCTGCCGAGCCTGCTGCCGTCGGACGTGCCGACCAGCTCGCCCACGCCGAACCCGACCCCGCCGCCGGTGATCCGGCAGCCACCGAACAATCCCCCGGCCACCACGCGGACGACGACCACCCGGCCGCCGACGACCAGCCCGTCATCGTCACCGACGCGGACGACGGCACCGACCACGGTGCCGACCAGTTCACCGCCGGCGCCGCCGTCACCGACGTCCTCGTCGCCCAGCCCGACGGAATCGTCGTCGACCCCACCGATCGGTTAGGAGGCGCGGGTGCTCTGCTGGTTCTGTGCCAAGGCGGCACGAGCGTCCTGCCGCTTCTGCGGCCGGGGCGTGTGCGAGGACCACGCCCGGTTCGGGCCGTACCTGTTGCAGGTGAGCCGTTCCGAGACCCGCCACCGGGCCGAGGCGCTCGTGGTGGAGGACGCCGTCCAGTGCGGCACGTGCCGGCCGCGCCCGCAACCGGTGGCGATGCCGGAGCTGGACTGACGGCCGTACGCTCGTCCGCATGAGCGACTTCGACGACGTGCTCGAACGGCTGCTCAACGAGCCCGCGTTCGCCGCCGCGCTCGCCGACGACCCGGACCTCGCGCTGGCGGGCTACCGGCTCGACGCCGGTGAGGCGGCGCTGTTGCGCAGCCAGGTCGTCGGGGACACCGCCGCGGATGTGGCGAAGGTGGAGACCCGGACCAGCAAGTCCAGCACGTTCGGCCTGCTGGCGCCATTCGCGGCGCTCGGCGGCGTCGTCGACGAGTTCGGGCAGCACCTGGCGGATCCGGGCGGAGGTGGGGCGGCCGGCGCTCGCGAGGCGTTCGGTGCGGCGCCGGTCGCGCATCAGGGAATCGGGAACGCGCCCGGCTTTGGTGACGCGCCCGTTCGGCAGGGGCTCGGAACCGCGCCGGTCCGGCAGGGGCTGGGTGACGCGCCGCAGCAGGGCCTCGGGGGCGCGCCGCACCAGAGCCTCGGTGAGCCGGGTCGTGGCCACGCCGAGGCGGAGCAGCTCGCGCCGCCGCCGGGCTACGCCAACCGGGTCGACGCGGACGGTGACGGCCACTGGGATCGGGCGACCTACCGCGGCGGCCGCGACGGTGGCGCCGACATCCTGGTGGACCTCGACCATGACGGGCGGGCCGACTTCATCGGCCATGACGTGGATCTGGACAACAAGGTCGACTACGCCGACTACGACACCGACTCCGACGGCGTGTTCGACAAGCGGATGTACGACGACGACAACGACGGGTGGCTGGACCGGACCGTGCGGCGGCGTTCCGATCCGTAGCCGGCGGCGTGACACGATGACGTAATGGTCGACCGGCCGGTGGCGTTCGTTCTGGGCGGAGGCGGTGTGCTCGGCGCCGTGGAGGTCGGAATGCTGCGCGCGCTGTTCCGCGCCGGCTTCCGCCCGGACCTCGTGGTGGGGACGTCGATCGGTGCCGTGAACGGCGCTCTGGTGGCCGCGGACCCGACCGAACCCGTCACCAACCGCCTGGTACGGCTGTGGGCCTCGCCCGAGGCCGCCGCCGTCTACGGCGACTCGATCGCGCGGCAGATGCACCGGTTCGCCTCCCGGACGCACCTGCATTCGCCGTTGCCGTTGCGCCGCCTGCTGGAGAACGAGCTGGGGGAGCGTTCCACGTTCGCGGATCTGAAGGTGCCGTTCCGGTGCTGCGCCGCCAGCATCGAGCGGGCGGCCGAGCACTGGTTCGACAGCGGTCCGCTGGTGGACGCGGTCCTGGCGTCCTCCTCCGTTCCGGGCCTGCTGCCGCCGATGCTGATCGATGGCGAACACTTCGTGGACGGCGGCATCGTCAATTCGATACCGATCGGCGAGGCGGTCCGAATCGGGGCCAAACTGATCTTTGTATTGCAGGTGGGCCGGATCGAGCGGCCGCTGACAGTTCCGCGCCGGCCGTGGGAGGTGGCCCAGGTGGCATTCGAGATCGCGCGGCGGCACCGGTTCGCCCGCGAGGTTGCATTGGTGCCCGACGATGTACGCGTGCATGTGCTGCCGGCCGGCGGCGGCGAGAGCCGCGACGACTCGCCGTGGGCGTACCGGGACATGGCGGCGGTGGGCCGCCGGATCAGCCGGGCGTACACGGCGTCCCGTCGGTACCTGGAGGCGAACGTACCGGCCGGGGACACCTGATGCCGCCGGTCTGGGTGCGGCGCGTGGTCTTCGGTCCCGCTGTGGTCGCGCTCGCCGTCACGCTGCTGACCACACTGCCGCTGTGGCTCATCGTGGGGGTGGCCGCCTCGCCGCTGGTGCCGGGTCACCTGCGGGTGCCACGCCTGATCTGGCTCGCGATCGTCTACGTGGTCTGGGACGCCTGCGCGTTGGTCGCGCTGTTCGCGCTGTGGGTGGCGTCCGGCTTCGGGTGGAAGATCCGGACGCCGGGATTCCAGCGCGCACACTACGTGCTCACCGGGGGATTCCTTGCCGCGCTGTTCTGGATCGCACGGTGGTCGCTGCATCTGGACGTGGACATCGTCGGTACCGACCCGGACACCGCCGCACCCGGGCGGCCGGAGATCGTGGTCAGCCGGCACGCCGGCCCGGGCGACTCGTTCATTCTCATCGACTCGCTGGTCAACTGGTTCGACCGGGAGCCGCGGATCGTGCTGAAAGCGACGCTGCAGTGGGATCCTGCCGTGGACGTGCTGCTCAACCGGCTGCCGAACCGGTTCATCTCGCCCGGCCGGACCGGCACGCGCACGCTCGAGCAGGAGATCGGTGAGCTGGCCACCGGCCTGGACTCCAACGACGCGTTCGTGATCTTCCCGGAGGGCGGAAACTTCACGCCGCACCGCCGCGTCCGTGCGATCGCCGGCCTGCGTGACCGCGGCCTCGGTCATCTCGCGGTACGCGCGGAGAACATGCGCAACCTGCTGCCGCCGAAGCCGGGCGGACTACTGGCCGCGATCGACGCGGCGCCGGACGCCGGGGTGATCTTCGTGGCGCACACCGGCCTGGACCGGATGATCACCGTGGCCGACGTGTGGCGCGAGCTGCCGATGGACAAGCAGCTGATCATGCGGTTCTGGAGCGTGCCGCCCGAGGAGGTGCCGGCCGGCGAGGAGGAGCGCGTCGTCTGGCTGTACGACTGGTGGGCCCGGATCGACGCGTGGATCGAGGAGAACCGGCCGACGGCCCGTCCGCTGGGCACGGACTGGACCGCCCGCCGGCGTGTTCCCCGGGAGAAGGCTCAGGAGCCGAGCGAGCTGTAGAAGCTGTCCGGCGCCTCGG
>DATBGW010000008.1:0-26222 GCA_036557765.1 Actinoplanes sp. | reverse complement strand
GCGTTCCGGATCGGGCTGGACGCGCTGGCGGCTGCGGGCGCCCCGATCTCGGCCGTGATCCGCACCCGCATGTACGTGGTGCGGGCCGCCGACGCGGACGCGGTGGGCCGCGCACACGGTGAGCTGTTCGGCTGGGTCCGTCCGGTGTCCACACTGGTCGTCGTGGCCGGCTTGCTGCATCCGGACCATCTCGTCGAGGTGGAGGTCGAGGCGTACGTGGGTGGCCGGGCGTGACCGTGGTCAGTCGATGCGGAACACTGCTACCCGGTCCGCCGCGGCCGCGAACTCGTCCGGATCCGCACGGCTGACGAGTCCCAGCCGGACGAAGAACATAACGCCGCCGGGGACTTCCCGAGGAAACGCTCGCATCACTGTCCGCCGCAGCTGCGGATCCGTGATCTCGGTGAGGGCGACCGTGGTACGCCGCCGGCCGGTGGTCAGCTCGCCGTGCCCGGCCGCCCGGACGTTGCGAGCCCAGTCGCCGTCCGGTAGTCCCGCGATCACATAGCGGCGTCCGTCCACGGTCAACGGCGAGACCGGCGTCGGCCGCGGCGCGCCGGACCGCCGGCCCGGGACGGTGAGGATCCGCACCGGCCCGACGTGCAGTCCCAGCCGCGACAGCCCGCGGACGATCCGGTTCACGAACGGCAGCCAGCCTGGCAGCGAGCCGGACGTCGATCCCTTCGACGATCGAAGCATTCAGTTACCGTATACTCGTTCGAGTGTCGAAGCAATCGCCGGACGCGGTCCGGGAGCTGCGCCGGGCGGCCGCGGATGCCGCCGCGGCGTTCGGAGCCGCGACCGACGCCGTCGACTCCGCCGCCGCGGAACTCCTCGGCGTCAACCGTACCGACCTGCGGATTCTCGGCCTGGTAGGCGAGGCCGGCACGATGGCCGCCGGCACCCTGGCCACCGCGGCGGGACTCAGCCCGCCCGCCACCACGACCGCCATCCAGCGGCTCGTGGCGGCCGGGCACCTGACCCGCCGTGTCGACGACCGGGACCGGCGCCGTGCGGTGGTGGCCCTGACACCACCGGCGCACGACCTGCTGAACCGGGTCTACGCGCCGATCGGCCGGGCCGGCCGGCGGGAAATCGCCCGCTACTCCGCCGATGAGCTCGCGGTGATCCTGGACTTCCTGCGCCGCGGCATCCGCCTGCAGCTGGGCCAGGCCGAACGGATCCGAACGATGGCTGAGCCTGCTGGCCTCGCTGCGCTCGGCGGCTCGCGCCTTGATAACCGCTGAGTTCGAGCGCCGGCCGCACCGACTGCACACCCCGCAGCCGCTGCGGCCAACACCCGAACTCACCGGCGGCGCTCGCTGAGCCTGCTGGCCTCGCTGCGCTCGGCGGCTCGCGCCTTGATAACCGGTGAGCCTGCTGGCCTCGCTAGGGTTGGGTCATGACAGTGGCGGTGCGGGTGATTCCCTGCCTGGACGTTGATGCCGGGCGGGTGGTCAAGGGCGTCAACTTCGTGGACCTGCGGGATGCCGGCGACCCGGTCGAGCTGGCCGCGGCGTACGACGCGGCCGGCGCCGACGAGCTGACGTTCCTCGACGTCACCGCCTCGTCGGACGACCGCGGCACGATGCTGGACGTGGTCCGGCGTACGGCCGAGTCGGTGTTCATCCCGCTCACCGTTGGCGGCGGCGTCCGGTCGGTGCGGGACGTCGACGTGCTGCTCCGGGCCGGCGCGGACAAGGTCGGCGTCAACACGGCGGCGATCCGGCGGCCCGAGCTGATCGCGGAGATCGCGGAGCGCTTCGGCAACCAGGTGCTCGTGCTGTCGCTGGACGTCCGGCGCGCGCCGGGCATGCCGAGCGGGTGGGAGGTCACGACGCACGGCGGCCGCCGCAGTGCCGGGCTGGACGCCGTGGCGTGGGCGCGGCGGGTGGCCGAGCTGGGCGCCGGAGAGATCCTGCTGAACTCGATGGACGCCGACGGCACGAAGGCCGGCTTCGATCTGGAGCTGATCGCGGCGGTGCGTGCGGTGGTGGACATCCCGGTGATCGCGAGCGGTGGCGCCGGTGCGGCCGCGCACTTCCCGCCGGCCGTCGCGGCCGGCGCCGACGCGGTGCTGGCGGCCAGCGTGTTCCACTTTGGAGAGCTGTCGATCGGCGAGGTCAAGGACGGTCTGCGAGCGGCCGGCAGTCCGGTGCGGTGACCGGCTACCGTTCGTCCTCAAGACGCAGCGAGTATTCGCGCAGCGCCGCCGCGTAGGTCGGCTCGTCGAGCCGCCAGTCGGAGTCCCCGGGACGGCTTGATCGATTTAGTTGGGTCTGCAAAGTCAGCACGGCGGAGGACAGTCCACTGAACGGCCGGGTACGCCACAACTGCTCACCGGCCGGCGCCACCACGACCAGGTCGTCGTCGATGGTGAGTAGTCCCGCGCCCGCGAGGCGCCGCAGCGACTCCTCCAGTTCCGCGCGGCTAGGCACGCTGTGATGCAGGAAGTCGGCGGCGGCGAGGACGTCCGCGAGACTGGCGCCGGTCACCGGCAGCGCGGCGTGCATGGCCCGGTCCCGTTCCAGGCGCTCGGCGATGACCGCCGACACGAAGATCCACGCGTCGTTCCGATGCCAACCGCCTGGCTCCATGCGGCAATGATGCCGCGCCGCGACCGCCGCGGAAAGTCGGGTGCCGTCCGACGTGGAGGGCGGCTCGTCCGGGGACCAGGCGTCGGTAGGACGGTCAGTGCGCGGACAGCGGCGCCGGCGCGCCGTCCTGCGCCGGGACCGTGAACATCGGAATGAACAGTTGCGCAAGCGGACCGATGGACAACGCGAACGCCAGAGTGCCCAGCCCGACCGTCCCGCCGAGCAGCCAGCCCAGGCCCAGCACGGTCAGCTCCAGGACGGTACGCACAAGCCGGATCGACAGCCGTGGAAACCGCGCCACGATGCCGGTCATCAGGCCGTCGCGCGGGCCGGGACCCATCCGGGCGCCGATGTAGAGCCCGGTGCCCATGCCGATCACCAGAATCCCCGCGACCAGATAGCACACCCGCACCCACAGTGGCGCGTCCGGGACGATGGCCAGCGCGCCGTCCACCACGAAGCCGATGACCACCAGATTGGCCACCGTGCCGAAGCCGGGCCACTGGCGCAGCGGGATCCACAGCACCAGGATCGGGATGCCCAACAGGATCACCACCAGCCCGAAACTCAGGCCGGTGACCTCCGACAAACCCTGGTGGAACACGTCCCAGGAAGTCAGACCCAACCGGGATTCGACCATCAGAGCCATGCCGATGCCGTACAGGATCAGGCCCGCGAAGAGCTGGGACGTACGGCGGGCCAGTCGACGATTGGCATTGCCGGCGGGTCTCATGACTGCCACTCTGAAGGCCAATTGGCTAGGCTGAAAGAGCCAATCTTTGAGGGGTGGCTGTGACGAGGACCGTACGCGGGAGCCAATTGGCTCGGTTGCTCGGGCAGTGGCATGCCCTGCCCGGCCGGCGCCGCAGCCCGGACTACGCGTCCCTGGCCGCGGCGGTCCGTGGGCTGCTCGCCGACGGCCGGCTGCCATTGGGCGTACGGCTGCCCGCCGAGCGGGAGCTGGCCGAGGCGCTGGGGATCAGCCGGACCACGGTCACCGCGGCGTACCGGTCGCTGCGCGAGACCGGCCATCTGACCAGCCGGCGCGGCGCGGGAAGCTGGACCACGCTGCCGAACGGGCATCGCGTGGCAAGTTCTGGTCTGTGGACGCCCGACGACGACCTGGACATGCTCGACATGGGTGTCGCCGCCTCGGCGGCGCCGGTGGATCTGGTCGCGGCGGCCCGGGCCGCGGCCGATGATCTGCCGCGGTATCTCGGCAGTGCGGGCTACCACCCGGTCGGGCTGCCGGAGCTGCGTGCGGCCGTCGCGGACGGCTACACCGATCGGGGCGTGCCGACCAGCGCCGAGCAGATCCTCATCACCAGCGGCACGCAGCAGGCGCTGGACCTCGTGCTGCGGCTATCAGTGCCGTCCGGAGCCGGCGTGCTCGTCGAGTCGCCGACGTACCCGAACGCGCTCGCGGCGCTGTCCGGCCGGCGCGCCCGGGTCGGCACGCACGGCGTCCATCCGGAGACCGGCTGGGATGGCGAGATGCTGCTGGGCGCGCTGCGGCAGACCCGGCCGCGCCTGGCGTACGTGATTCCGGAGTTCCACAATCCGACCGGTCATCTCATGTCGGCGCATCTGCGGGAGCACCTGGTCGCCACGGCGCACGCCACCGGCACCGAGCTGATCGCCGATGAGTCGTTTGTGGACCTGCCGCTGGACGGGCGCCCGGTGCCGCCACCGGTGGCGGTGTTCGACCGGCACTCCCGCGTGGTGTCGATCGGCGGCATGAGCAAGGCGTATTGGGGCGGCCTGCGGATCGGCTGGGTCCGCGCATCGGCGCCGCTGGTGCAGCGGTTGGCCGCGCTGCGGGTCGGCGTGGACATGTCCAGCCCGGTGCTCGAGCAGCTCGTCGCCGTCCGTCTGCTGGACCACGCCGCCGAGATCGTCGCGGCCCGCCGGGCGCAGCTGATCATCCGTCGGAACGCTTTGGTCGGGGCGCTGCGCGAGCTGCTGCCGGAGTGGCGGTTCACGGTTCCGGCCGGCGGCGTGGCGTTGTGGGCGGAGCTGGACGGGCCGATCTCCAGCGCGTTGTCCCGGGCGGCCGAGGACGTGGGCGTGCGGCTCGCGCCCGGCCCGCGGTTCGGGCTCGACGGCACGCTGGAACGCTTCCTGCGGCTCCCGTTCACGCTGGCGCCCGACGATCTGACCGAGGCGGTCCGGCGGATCGCCTCGGTCCGTCACGACCTGGACCACGCCGCCCGCCCGTCCTGGCGCACCCCCGCCGTCATCGCCTGACCGCCTCACCAACCCCTCCGCGATCTTGGAGTTGTGGTTGGCGCAGACACCTGCAAACGGGGCATAAAGGCAACCACAACTCCAAGATCGGCGGGAAGGAGTTGGGGTCAGAGTTGCGCGAGCGAACCCTCGTACATCGTGTCGATCTGTTTCGCGAAGTTGGCCTCGACGCTGCGCCGCTTGATCTTCATGGACGGGGTCATCTCGCCGGCCTCGATGGTCAGGTCGCGCGGCAGGATCGCGAACTTCTTGATCGTCTCCCAGCGGTTCAGCTTCTCGTTGAGCTGCTTGACGTATCCAGCGACCATCGTTTCGGTCTCCTTCGCGGCCACGATCTCCGCGTAGCCGCGGTCGGCGAGCGGACCGCCGGCCGCCCACGCCTTGATCGCGTCCTCGTCCAGCGACACGAGCATCGTGACGAAGTTGCGCGCCTGCCCGACGACCATCGCCTGTGACGTGTACGGGCAGATCGCCTTGAACATGCCCTCGATCCGCGACGGGGCGATGTACTTGCCGCCGGACGTCTTGACCAGGTCCTTCTTCCTGTCGGTGATCTTGAGATATCCCTCGGCGTCGAGCTCGCCGATGTCGCCGGTCCGGAAGAAACCGTCCGATGTGAACGACTCCTCGGTCTCCGCCGGCATGTCGTGATAGCCGCGCATGACCGGCTCGCCGCGCAGGAGGATCTCACCGTCCTCGGCGATCCGGCATTCCAGGTCGCCGAGCGGCCAGCCCACCGTACCGATCTTGAGTTTGCCCGGCCGGTTGACGAAGTTGGCGGCGCTGGTCTCGGTGAGGCCGTAGCCCTCCAGGATCGGCAGGTTGGCAGCCGCGAAGAACTCGGCGATCTGGTGGCTCAGCGGTGCGGAGCCGGAGACCAGGACGCGGAGCCGGCCGCCGAGGCGCGCCTGCAGCTTGCTGAACACCAGTTTCTCGGCGAGCGCGTACTGGGCCTTGAGCAGCGTGCCGACCGGCTTGCCGGCCTGCTCCAGGGCTACCTTCCGCTTTCCGGTGGCCACCGCCCAGTCGAAGATCTTCGCCTTGGCGCCACCCGCGGCGTGCGCCGTGGTGACCGACCGGTTGTACACCTTCTCGAAGATCCGCGGTGCGGCGCACATCAACGTGGGCTTCACCACCGAGAGCATGTCGACGAGCTTGTCGACGCGCCCGTCGACGTACGTCGGCACGCCGACGTGGACGATGCCGCAGAGCAGCGTCTTGCCGAACGAGTGGGACAGCGGCAGCCAGAGGTGATGGAGGTCGGTGGGCTTGAAGATGTCGAGGTTGTCCTGCGCGACACCTTCCCAGGTCCAGCCGCGGTGGAGCAGTTCGACGCCCTTGGGACGGCCGGTGGTGCCGGACGTGTAGATCAGCGTCGCCACGTTGTCCGGGCCGACGCCGTCGACGATCTTCTCGATCAGATCCGGCTGCTCCGCCAGCGTCCGGCGGCCGCGGTCCTCCAGCTCGGCGAGGGTGAGCTGGGGCGGGGTCGCCGCCGCGTCGGGCAGACCGTCGATCAGCACGACCGACGTCACCGAGGTGTCCACGCCGGCCAGCTTGAGCGCCTGTTGCGGGTTCTCCGCCACCAGAACCTTCGAGCCCGAGTTGCCGATGATGTACGTCGCGTCCTCGGGCTCGGTGGTGGGGTAGACCGTGGTGGTGGCCCCGCCGGCGCAGTTGATGCCGAGGTCGACGAGAACCCATTCGAGCCGGGTGCCGGACAGGATCGCCACCCGGTCCTCCAGGCCGACGCCGAGCCCGTGCAGGCCCGCGGCGATGTTGCGGGCCCGCTCACCCACCTCGGCCCAGGTCAGCCAGCGGATCGCGGAGTCGTCCTCGGTCGGCACCGCGAACGCCCGCCCCTGCGGGGTCGCCGCCACGCGCTTGAGGAACATGTCGGGAATCGAGCGGTAGGGAACCTCGAGGGCCATCGGGCGCCGCCTTTATCTGCCGTCGTACCGGTACGGACGGATGGTGATGAGGGCCACAATCGTATCGGCCCAGGCCCGTCCACCCCAACCACCGCGATCTTGGAGTTGTGGTTGGCACGAATATGGACGAAGCGCGCGTAAGGGCAACCACAACTCCAAGATCGCGGAGTTGGCGTGGCGGGGGCAACCCACAACTCAGGTCTTGGAGTTGCGTGGCGGGGCAACCACAACTCCACGATCGCGGAGTTGTGTGCCGTGGGTTCACATGCCGAGGGTGGCGGTGCGGAGGCGCTCGGCGGTGTCCGGCGGTCCGTCGACCTCGACCCGGGCGGCCCGCTGCCGGCCGGACACGAACAGCGCCAACTCGCCCGGGTCGCCGGTCAGCGTGGCCCGCGGGGTGCCGTCGCCGACCGTCACCTCGCCGAAGCCGGGCGCGCGGACCAGCACCGGGATGTGCAGCCGGCGCAGCCCGAGCCGGGCGGTGAACGTCACGCCGCGCCACAGCGCCGCCTGCTGGCCGGGATCGAGCTGACGCGGCTCCCAGCCGGGCCGTCCACGACGTACGTCCTCGTGATGGATGAAGAACTCCAGGCCGTTGAACAGCTCGTCGGTCAGCGGGTTGCTCAGCAGGCTCCACCACGGAGGGTTGCGCACCATCGCGACCACCTCGGCGTACGGCCGCGCCGCCATCGCGCTCCGGACGCGATCGGCGTGTTTGGCGAGCCCGGGCGCCAGCCGGGTGGCCACCGCGTCCGGTCGTCGCTCCCGGACCACCAGGTGCGCGGCCAGATCGCGGGTGGCCCAGCCCTCGCACAGCGTTGGCACGTCCGGACCGACCTCGAGGAAGAGGTCGGCGAGCTGTTGCCGTTCCCGCTGCGCGTACCGGGTCATCCCGGAATGGTAGGTCGGGAGGTGATGAACCGCCCGTCGTGTGTTCGCGGACACAATGTCATAGGTGTATGTCACGGTTCCCCGTTGGGCACGATGGGTAAGGCCGGGCTTCGGACCCGGGCGTTACGGGAGGGTGTGACAGTGACCGCGGTGGCCAGCCGGGACGTCCTCGGCCGGGGTCTGCGCGTGCTCGGGCGGGCGATCCGGACCGAGCCACGGCTGTTCACCATCGGCACCATCGGCAGCTGCCTGTTCGGCATGCTGATCATCGCGAACGCGTACGTCGTGGGTGCGGTGATCGGGCGGGTCGTGGTTCCGGCGTTCACGGAGGGCCACGTCAGTGTGGCGGAGCTGGGGCTGATCGCCGCGGTGTTCCTGGGCATCAGCGCGCTGCGGGTGGCCAGCATCTTCGGCCGCCGGCTCGGCGCGGGGTACATGCAGTTCCGGCTGCAGGCCCGGTACCGGCGTGCGGTCACCCGCCGCTACCTGGCGCTGCCGCCGTCGTGGCACCAGCGGCATGCCACCGGGACGCTGCTGTCCAACGCGAACTCCGATGTGGAGGCCGCATTCGTGCCGATCGCGCCGCTGCCGTTCGCGGTCGGAACGGTCGTGATGATTTTCGCGGCGCTGATCGTGCTGTTCGCCACGGACTGGGTGCTGGCATTGGTCGGCGTGACGTTGTTCCCGGCGCTGTTCGGACTGAACCTGCTGTACTCGCGCCGGATGTCGCCGCGGCAGATCCGCGCGCAGGGGATGCGCGCGAAGGTGAGCGCGGTCGCGCATGAGAGCTTCGACGGCGCGCTGGTGGTCAAGACGATGGGCCGGGAGGCGGACGAGTCACGGCGGTTCGGTGTGTTCGTCACCGAGCTGCGCGACGCGCTCGTCGCCGTGGGCCGGCTGCGCGGCCTGTTCGATCCGCTGATGGACAGCCTGCCCAGCGTCGGAACGCTGGCCGTGCTGCTGCTCGGCGCGTGGCGCTTGCGCACCGGGGACATCACCGTGAGCGAGCTGGTCAGCGTGGCGTTCCTGTTCACCGTGCTGGCGTTTCCGGTGCGCGCGATCGGCTGGGTGGTCGCCGAGCTGCCGCGCAGCGTCGCCGGGTGGGAACGGGTCTACGCCGTGCTGTCGGCGGAGGGTGACCTCACATACGGCTCGGACACGCCCGCCGGGACCGGACCCGCCGAGCTGGTCTTCGACAAGGTCACCTTCGGGTACGGCGACGTGCCGGTGCTCCGCGACGTCAGCTTCACCGTGCCGGCCGGTACGACCGTGGCGCTGGTCGGCGCGACCGGATCCGGCAAGTCGACGATCGCGTCGCTGGCGGTCCGGCTCGTGGACCCGGCGAAGGGCACGGTCGCCGTCGACGGCGTACCGCTGCCCGACCTCTCCGCGTCGGCGCTGGCCGCGACCGCGGCGCTGGTGCCGCAGGTGCCGTTCGTGTTCGACGACAGCGTGCGGGGCAACGTGACGCTGGACCGCGACGGCGTGGACGATGCCGCGGCGTGGTCGGCGTTGCGGCTGGCCCAGGCGGACCGGTTCGTTGCCGCGCTGCCCGATGGGCTGGACACCGCGGTCGGCGAACGGGGGACGTCGCTGTCCGGCGGGCAGCGGCAGCGGCTGACGCTGGCCCGGGCGCTGGCCGGGCGGCCGCGGCTGCTGGTGTTGGACGACGCCACCAGCGCGGTCGACCCGCGGGTGGAGGCGGCGATCCTGGCGTCGCTGCGCAGCCGGGAGGCCGGAGCGTCGATTCTGGTCGTCGCCTACCGGCGGGCCACGATCGCGCTCGCCGACCAGGTTGTCTACCTGCAGCAGGGCCGGATCGTGGCGACCGGGACGCACGCCGAGCTGATGGCGACCGAGCCCGGTTATCTGGATCTGGTGACTGCGTACGAGCGGGCCGAAGCCGAACGAGTCTCGGCATGAGCGAGCGCACCGAGCGAAGCGAGGGCCACGAGCGCATGCCAAAGGTGGGCTCGGCATGAGCGAGCGAAGCGCGGGCCACGAGCGCATGCCAAAGGTGGGCTCCGCGTGACGGCGACCGCGGTGATCGAACGGGACGAGGGCACGCTCGCCACAGTCCGGCGCGGGCTCGCGCTCTCGCCCGAGCTGCGCCCCGGGCTCGCCGGCACCATCGCGCTCGCGCTGGTGCAGATGTGCGGGCGGGTCGCCGTCCCGATCGCGATCCAGCAGGGCATCGACCGCGGCATCAGCGCGCCCGGCGGGCCGGACCTGCGGATCGTGCTGCTGGTCGTGGCGATCACGCTGATCGCCCTCGCGACGTCGACGACCTGCGGCTACCTGATGACCCGGCGGCTGTTCACGGTCAGCGAGACCGCGCTGGCGGCGCTGCGTGCCCGGACGTTCCGGCACATCCACGACCTGTCCATGCTGCACCAGCAGGCCGAACGCCGCGGGTCCCTGGTGGCCCGGGTGACCAGCGATATCGACCAGATCTCGCAGTTCCTGCAGACCGGCGGCGTGCTCCTGCTGCTCTCCTCCGGGCAGCTGATCGTCGCCACCGTGGTCATGCTGATCTACTCGTGGCAGCTCACGCTGGTCGTGCTTGCAGCGTTCCTTCCGGCCGTCGCGGTGATCCGGCTGTTCCAGCAGCGTCTCGCCAGGGTCTATCGGACGGTGCGGGAGCGGACCGGCGTCATGCTCGGTGCGGTCGCGGAGAGCGTGGTCGGCGCGACCGTCATCCGGGCCTACGGCGTGGCCGGCCGCACCGAGCGGCGGCTGGACACCGCGATCGAGGATCTCCGGGTGGCACAGCAGCGGGCGCTCCGGACCAGCGTCACCAGCTTCTCCAGCGGGGAGATCGGCGCCGGCCTGGCGCTGGCCGCCGTGGTGGTCGTTGGCGTGCTGCTCGGCGTCGACGGCGGTCTCACGGTCGGCACGCTCACCGCGTTCCTGTTCCTGGTCACGCTGTTCATCCAGCCCGTGCAGGTCGCCACGGACGTGCTGAACGACGCGCAGAACGCGGTCGCCGGCTGGCGCCGCGTGCTGGACGTGCTCGACCTCGAGCCGGATGTGGCGGACCCCGACGAGGTGGGCGTGGAGCTACCGCCGGGGCCGCTGTCGGTGCGCTTCGACGACGTCTGGTTCCACTATCCGGGCGGTCCAACCGTACTGTCCGGTGTGGACCTGTCCATCCCGGCCCGGACGAAGATCGCGGTGGTCGGCGAGACCGGCGGTGGAAAGACCACGTTCGCGAAGCTGCTGACCCGGCTGATGGACCCGACGACCGGCGAGGTGCGGCTGTCGGACACGCCGCTGACCGGGGTGCGGTTCGCGTCGCTGCGGGCCCGGGTGGTCATGGTGCCGCAGGACGGGTTCCTGTTCGACGCCACGGTGGCGGAGAACGTGCGGTTCGCCCGGCCGGAGCTCACCGATGCCGAGCTGTTCCGGGCGTTCGCGGAGCTGGGTCTGGCGGACTGGGTGGCCGGGTTGCCGGACGGCCTCGACACGCCGGTGGGCGAGCGCGGCGAGAGCCTGAGCGTGGGGGAACGGCAGCTGGTCGCGCTGGTCCGGGCGTACGTCGCGGATCCGGACCTGCTGGTCCTGGACGAGGCGACCAGCGCGGTCGACCCGGCCACCGAGGTCCGGCTGCAGCGCGCGCTGGACACGGTGACCCGCGGCCGGACGACCGTGGCGATCGCGCACCGGTTGTCGACCGCGCAGGCCGCCGACGAGGTCATCGTGGTCGACGCCGGGCGGATCGTGCAGCGCGGCCCGCACGCGGCGCTCGTGCGGGAGCCGGATTCGATCTACGCGAAGCTCTACGCGTCCTGGCTTGAGCAGACCCGCTCCTAGATTCCCCGCGATCTTGGAGTTGTGGTTGGCCTTATGCCCGTTCCATACGGATTCGTGCCAACCACAACTCCAAGATCGCGGCCGGATCAGCGGGCGTAGAACTCGACCACCAACTGCTCATCGCAGATGACCGGGATCTCCGCGCGTTCCGGTTCGCGCAGGACGGTGGTTCGCAGGTCCTCGAGCGCCGTCGACAGGTACGGCGGCGTGGGCCCGTCCACGTGCGCACCGGCGGCCGCGATCACGAACGGCGGCTTCGGCCGGCTGCGCTCGCGTACCGAGACGACCTGGCCGGGCCGCAGCCGGTACGACGGCCGGTCCACCTTCCGCCCGTCGACCGTGAAGTGGCCGTGCGCGACCAGCTGCCGGGCCTGGTAAATGGTGCGGGCCAACCCGGCGCGATGCACGGTCGCGTCCAGCCGCCGCTCGAGCAGCGCGACCATCGTTTCGCCGGTCTTGCCGGCGCCGCGCCGCGCGTCCTCGTACGCCCGGCGCATCTGCGCCTCGCTGACGTTGTACTGGTGCCGCAGCCGCTGTTTCTCCAGCAGCCGCACCTGGTAGTCCGACGTCTTGCGCCGGCCACGGCCGTGCACGCCGGGCGGGAACGGCCGCCGCTCGAAGTACTTCACGCACTTGCGCGTCAGCGGAATGCCGAGAGCCCGCGACAGCCGGGCCTTGGGTCGGGGATTGTTCACGGATTCTCCGGTACGTTAGGGTCTCCTTAGTAAGGCAAGCCTAACCGGTATCCGGAGGTCCCCGCCATGCCGCCCACCCACGCCGAGGTCGCCCGGACACTCGCCGCCGGCCACCTGCCCGCCCGCGCGTACATCGCCTGCCGGCCGGGCCCGTTCCCGGTGCGCCACGCGACCGACGCACACGGGCGGGTGCTGCTGCTGGCCCCGCTCGACGGCGTGCTCACAGCCGCGCTGCGGCCGGGACCGGAAGCCGACGACACCGCGCTCGTGCTGGACATCCCCGACGTGCCGCCGCTCGCGGACGCGCCGTCACTGGGCCGGGTCTGGATCTCCGGCTGGGCGGCCCGGCTCGACGGCGACGATGCGCGTGCGGCCGCCCTGGACTACGCCGAAGCCGACGCCTCCAGTGATCTGCTGGACGTGGGGGACACCCAGGTGCTGCATCGGATGGACGTCGCGGAGATCCGGTACGAGCGCGACGGCGTGCTGGTCGACATCGACCCGGACGCGTACGCCGCCGCGGGACCGGACCCGTTGCGCATGATCGAGTTCGACTTGATCGCGGACCTCGCCGAGCACCACGCGGCCGCGATCACGGACTATCTGCGCCGCCGGCTGGGCCCGGCCGTCGAGTCCGGCGACGAACCGCGGATCGTCCGGGTCGACCGGTACGGCTTTTCGGTGCGCATCGGGAACCGGCTGTGCCGGCTGGCGTTCCGGCGGCCCGTGACGGACCGGCACGACCTCGCCCGGCTGCTGCACCCGGTGCTCTGCCGCCGCTGCGCAGCCGACACCTAGCGCTTTCTCATTCCCGCGATCTTGGAGTTGTGGTTGGCGCAAAGCGGGCCAGAAGCCGCGAAAAGGCAACCACAACTCCAAGATCGCGAGGAGGGTGTGGCGATCGCGGGGAGGTTACAGGGCCAGGATCCGGTCCAGGAACTCGCGATAGCCGCGCATCGCCATCCGCATGCTTTCGGTGTCCGGAGTGGACGTGTCGCGGAGTGGGTCCAGCTCGTCCCGCTCCGCCAGCAGCGCCTCGGTCAGGTCGTCGACCGCCTCGGTGACGAGGTCGTGGGCCCGCGTCAACGCCGCCACGGGATCATCCACGAAGTCGGCCTTCACCTCGTGCCACTCGCTGCGGAAGCGCTGGACCGCCTTCTCGTCCCAGAACGCTATAAGCGTCTCGTCCACGTCGCCGGGCCGCAGCGGCGCGTCGACCTTGGTCGCGGCGTTCGGCCGGCCGCCGTCCGCACGGTCGGCGTCTGCCTCGCTGCCGATCCGGTCGCCGATGTCCCGAACAGCGTCGTCTGCGTCGGCGTCCGGAGATGTGTCCGGGTCGGTTTCCCGGGATGCGTCGGTTTCCCGGGAAGTGTCGGTTTCCCGGGAAGCGTCGGCTTCCGGAGATGTGTCCGCGTCGGCTTCGCTTGCGGTGTCGTCGTCGGCTTCCGCCGTGGTGCCGACCGCGACGTCGCCGGCGGTCTCCGCCGGAGTGCTGACGTCCCGGCCGGTGTCCACCCGAGCGCTGCCGATCCCACCGCCATCGGTTTGTGCGTCCGCGCCGTCATCCCGGTCCGTCCGCGCATGGGCGCCGTCTTCCCGATCGGCATTCGGCTCGGCCGGTGCATCGTCGACCTTGGCCGCCGCGTCCTCGTCCCCTCCGTCGGAGTCCGGCCGGCGATCGGCCCGTTCGTCCATGTCGTCCGCCGTTTCCGGCGCCGCGCGACGGCCGGCCCGCGGCCGCGGCTCCTCGGCGTCGTCCAATGTGGTCGACCGCCGGGGCACGGCGATCCGGGGCTCGTCATCGCGGCTGCGCCGCCCACCGGGGGGCGCGTCGGCAACCGGAGTGCCCGGCGTGATCGTGGAGCCGCCGGCCAGCGTCGGCACGCCCGACGTCGGCAATGAGGCCCAGCCCGCCGCGCGCCGTGCGTCGCGGTCCTGGTCAGCCGTGCCGACCTCGGCCGGCGGCCCGGGCCGGAAGCGACCGGCCGCCGGCCCGCCGGAACTCCGCGCGGAGAGATCGGACGACCTCCGCGGGGGGCGCGGCCCGAACGGAGTCGCCGGCGCGAACGGGGACCCGGCCGCGAACGGCGCCGACGCCGGGCGGAACGGCGAGCCGCTGCCGGCCTCGGCGTCCGGTGCGGATCGCAACGGTGACCCCGGCCCGGGCAGCCCGGTGGGGATCGGCGGTCCGCCGTGCCGGGGACCCGGCTCGGCCGCCCGCGCGTCGCGCTCGGTCTCCGGCGGCGGGAACCCGCTCGGACCGGACGGCCGGCCACCGTTGACGATCTCGGGTAGGCGCCGGGAGCCGAGCGCCAGCAGGTGCGTCTCACCCGCCCGTGGAGCCGGCCGGACCGCGTCCACCTGCGGCTGATCACCGATGGGCCCGGACCCGGCGACCGGGCTGCCCTCGGTATCCGCCAACGGCCCGTCGGTATCCGCTAACGGCCCGGAAGACTCCGCCTCGGACGATGCCGATTCGTCGTCGGAATGCCGCTGCCCCGGCGCGGACGTACCGTGCACCGGCCAGAAGCGGGAGAGTCCGCGCGACTGGCGGCCATTGTCGGGTGTGGAGGTCGACTCCATCGATCAGGACTCCCGTCGAAGGTCGAAAAGGGCGCGGCGCACGACGCACGGTACCGTCCTCCGCCCCGCGGCACACCCCCTGTGCGGCACCGTTGACCGGATCGTGGACCCGCGACTCCGATGGGGGAGAATCGAGCCGTGCCCGTACCTGATCTCGCGAAGTCCCAGCTCGACCCCGCCATCGCCGCCCGGCTCAAGCGCACCGCGGACGGCCTGGTGCCGGCGATCGTCCGCGAGCACGCCACCGGCGACGTGCTCATGCTCGCGTGGATGAACGACGAGGCGCTGCACCGCACGCTGACCACCGGCCGGGCCACGTACTGGTCCCGCAGCCGCGACCAGTACTGGGTGAAGGGCGCCACCTCCGGACACACCCAGTTCGTCCGCGCCGTGGCGCTGGACTGCGACGGCGACGCCCTCCTGGTCACGGTCGATCAGGTCGGACCGGCGTGCCACACCGGCACGCACACCTGCTTCACCGACACCCTGCCGGTCCCGGGAGCGCAGCGGTGACAAGCGGCGCGGTCACCCCTGACGAGGAGAGTTTCGTCGCCACGACGAAGCGGGTCGTGCCGGTCACGAGACGCCTGCTCGCGGACGGTGAGACACCGGTCGGCGTCTACCGCAAGCTGGCCGGGGGCCCCGGGACGTTCCTGCTGGAGTCGGCGGAACAGGGCCTGGCCTGGTCGCGGTACTCCTTCGTGGGCGTCCGCAGCGCGGCCACGCTGATCGAACGGGACGGCCGCGCCCACTGGCTCGGTGAGCCGCCCACGGGCGTACCGGTGGACGCGGATCCGGTGACCGCGCTCCGCGAGACGGTCGCGGCCCTCGCGTCACCACAACAGCAGCCCTCCGGACTGCCGCCGCTGACCGGTGGCATGGTCGGCTATCTCAGCTACGACCTCGTCCGCCGCTTCGAGCGGCTGCCGGCCACCGCGGTCGACGACCTGCCCCTGCCCGAGTTGGGCATGATGCTGGCCACCGACCTCGTCGTGCTGGACCACCACGACGGCTCGGCGATCCTGGTGGCGAACGCGATCCTCGACCCGGACGCCACCGAAGCGCAGAAGCGGGCGGCCTACCATCACGCGGTCGGCCGGCTGGACGCGATGACCACGGCGCTGTCCCGGCCGATCCCGCCGATGATCTCCACGGTGCAGCGCGTCACGCCAGGCGACGTGGTCAGCCGCACGCCGGCGGGCGAGTACCAGAAGGCGGTCGAGCAGGCCAAGGAGGCGATCCGGGCCGGCGAATGCTTCCAGATCGTCGTGGGCCAGCGGTTCGAGCGTGCGACGGAGGCGGACCCGCTGGATGTCTACCGGGTGCTGCGCGCGACCAATCCCAGCCCGTACATGTATCTCCTGCGCTTCGACGACTTCGACATCGTCGGGTCGTCGCCGGAGGCGCATCTCAAGGTCAGCGCGGAGGAGGGCGGCGCGCGGCGGGCGCTGCTCCACCCGATCGCCGGCACCCGCTGGCGCGGCGCCACGCCGGAGCAGGACAACGCGTTGGCGGCCGAGCTCCTCGCCGACCCCAAGGAACGCTCCGAGCACGTCATGCTGGTCGACCTCGGCCGCAACGACCTGGGCCGGGTCTGCCGGTCCGGCACCGTCGAGGTGCCGGACTTCGCCCGGATCGAGCGGTACAGCCACGTCATGCACATCGTGTCCACTGTGGTCGGCGAGCTGCGCGCCGACCGGACCGCGTTCGACGCGCTGGCCGCGACGTTCCCGGCCGGCACGCTGTCCGGCGCCCCCAAGGTGCGGGCCATGGAGATCATCGAGGAGCTCGAGCCGACCCGGCGCGGGCTCTACGGCGGCACGGTCGGCTACTTCGGCTTCGCCGGGGACATGGACATGGCCATCGCGATCCGTACGGCGCTGCTGCGCGGCGGCCGCGCGTACGTCGGCGCCGGCGCCGGGATCGTCGCCGACTCCGACCCGGCGGCCGAGGAGCAGGAGAGCCGCAACAAGGCCGCCGCGGTCCTGGCCGCGATCGCCGCGGCCGAGACGTTGCGCGCCGCACGCTGATGAGCCCGTCGCGCCGGCTCGGGTTCGCCGTGCTGGCCTGCGTGGCCGGCGCCGGGCTGGCGATCTACGCCGCCACGCGGATCTGGTCACTGCAGGTGATCACGCGGCCCGGCCTGACGGATCTGCGGACCACCCGGACCGGCGCCGAGCAGATGCCGCTGCTGGTGGGCCTGGCGCTGGTGGCGCTGGCCGGCGGCGGCGCGCTGCTGGCCACCCGCGGCACGGTCCGGCGCGTGCTCGGCGGCCTGCTCGCGCTGTGTGGCGCGGCGGTGGCGGCGCTCGCCGTTGCCGGCCGTGCCGGCCTCGACCCGGGCCGTGCCGGTGCGGCCGCGACGGTCTGGCCGGCGGCGTGCGTCCTCGGCGGCGCGATGATCGTCGCTGGCGGGCTCGCTGCCGCGCGACAGGGTCATCGCTGGCCGGCCATGGGATTGAGGTACGAGCGGGGCCGAGTCCCGCCTCCGCCGGCGGAGCCGGGTGCCGGCGCCGGGCCGTTGCCCGCCGCCGGGCATATCCGCCCACACAACCAAGACGACCACCCCGCCCAGCCCGACCCGGACGCGGCCGACAGCGCCCACCGCGCGCAGCCCGACCCGGACGCGGCCGACAGCGCCCACCGCACGGCGCCGCTGGACAACCGGACAGCCTGGGACGCCCTGGATCGGGGCGACGACCCCACCGTGCGCTGAAACCCCCGCGCCAAACCCTCGCCGATCTTGGAGTTGTGGTTGCCCTTTAGCGGCCTATCGCCCGATTCGCGCCAACCACAACTCCAAGATCGCGGGGAGGGATGGTGGTGCCGGAAGGTGGACGGTGGCGGGGACCGGTCGCGAGCAGGGACGCGACCACCCGGTCCATGTCGGCGCGCGCCTGGGCACGGGCGCGGTCGGCCTGCAACGCGTCCCAGGCGTTACCGCGCGCGGTGCGGACGTTCCCGTCACCGGCCATCGCCCGCTCCACACCCGCCACCAGCTCCGCGGCGGCGGAGACGACGGCACGGGACAACTCGACGATGCCGGAGAGCTCGGCAGTGGCCATGGTCGACTCCACAACTCCTCTTCGCTGGCGGCGTGCGCGACACCGCCGACCAGTGTGCCCGACGAGGAGCGTGGCCGAGTCGGATTTCCACGGCGTGACGGCGACGTCAACTCCAGGTGCGATCCACCGATCATCCGAGGTGCCGCAGCCCAGCGGCGGCCTCGCGCCGGGACGGATGTGACCGATGTGACTTCAGTGCCAGGCTGCGCATTATGCCCCAGCCGCCGATGTGCGCCGCGCCATACCCCCGACGGTCGCCGATGTCTTCCGCCCCCTAGCATCGGGCGGAAGACACCCGGAGAGGGGAGTCATTAGGTGACATCCGATCAGGCGGAAGCGGGCAGTGGCGGACCCGCCGAGCGTGGTACGGGACCGCAGAACGTACTCGAGGAGATCCTGGCCGGGGTGCGCGACGACGTGGCGCACCGGCAGGAGCAGGTCTCGCTGGACGACGTGCGCGAGCTCGCGGCGGCGGCGTCGCCGGCGATCGACGCCTACGCGGCGCTGCGCAAGCCGGGCGTGGCGGTGATCGCGGAGGTCAAGCGGTCGTCACCGTCGCGGGGTGCGCTGGCCGAGATTCCCGATCCGGCCGAGCTGGCCGGTGAGTACGCGGCCGGCGGCGCCCGGTGCATCAGCGTTCTGACCGAGGGCCGCTGGTTCGGCGGCTCGCTGGCGGATCTGGCCGCGGTCCGGGCCGCCGTGGACGTTCCGGTGTTGCGCAAGGACTTCGTGGTGTCGGCGTACCAGGTCCACGAGGCACGCGCGCACGGCGCCGACCTCGTGCTGCTGATCGTTGCCGCGCTGGAGCAGAACGTCCTGGTCGGTCTGCTGGAGCGGATCGAGTCGCTGGGCATGACGGCGCTGGTCGAGGTGCACAACGAGGAGGAGGCCGACCGGGCCCTGGCCGCCGGGGCACATGTCATCGGCGTCAACGCCCGGGACCTGCGGACGCTGGAGGTCGACCGGTCGGTGTTCGAGCGGATCGCTCCCGGGCTGCCCAACCACGTCGTGAAGATCGCCGAGTCCGGCGTGCGCGGCCCGCACGACCTGATCCGGTACGCGTCGGCGGGCGCCGACGCGGTGCTGGTCGGCGAGGGCCTGGTGACCCAGAAGAGCCCGCGCGACGCGGTGGCCGAGCTGGTCAACGCGGGCAACCACCCAGCCACCCCGAGGCCGGTCCGATGACCAGCGAAACCCTGCCGGACTTCGCCGGGCACTTCGGCCGGTACGGCGGCCGCTTCGTTCCCGAGGCGCTGGTCAAGGCGCTCGACGAACTGGACGCGGCGTACCGGGCAGCCCGGACCGACCCGGTGTTCCAGAACCGCTTCGCGACCCTGCTGCGCGACTACGCGGGCGTGCCGTCGCTGCTCTACCGCGCCGAGCGGCTCTCCGCCGAGCTGGGCGCGGAGATCCTGCTCAAGCGCGAGGACCTCAACCACACTGGCGCGCACAAGGTCCGCAACGTGCTGGGCCAGGCGCTGCTCGCCCAGCAGATGGGCAAGCCGCGGGTGATCGCCGAGACCGGCGCCGGCCAGCACGGCGTGGCGAGTGCCACCGCGGCGGCGTTGCTCGACCTCGAGTGCGTCGTCTACATGGGCGAGACCGACACCCGCCGCCAGGCGCTGAACGTGGCCCGGATGCGGATGCTCGGCGCCACCGTGATTCCGGTGCGGACCGGCTCCCGTACGCTCAAGGACGCGCTCAACGAGGCGCTGCGCGACTGGGTCGCCAGCGTGGACACCACGCACTACCTGCTCGGCACGGCCGCCGGGCCGCACCCGTTCCCGGAGATCGTCCGCGACTTCGTCAGCGGCATCGGCACCGAGGCCCGCGCGCAGTGCCTCGAGCAGTTGGGCCGGCTGCCGGACGCGGTGGCCGCCTGTGTCGGCGGCGGCTCGAACGCGATCGGCATCTTCACCGCGTTCGTTCCGGACGACGGCGTGCGGCTGTACGGCTTCGAGGCCGGCGGTGAGGGGGTGGACACCGGCCGGCACGCCGCCTCGATCACCGGCGGGTCAGCGGGCGTGCTGCACGGCGCCCGGACGTACGTGCTGCAGGACGACGACGGGCAGACGGTCGAGTCGCACTCGATCTCGGCCGGGCTGGACTATCCGGGCGTCGGCCCGGAGCACGCGTGGCTGCACGACACCGGCCGGGCGGTCTACCAGCCGGTCACCGACGCCGAAGCGATGGCGGCGTTCCAGCTGCTGTGCCGCACCGAGGGGATCATCCCGGCGATCGAGAGCGCGCACGCGCTGGCCGGCGCCGCGCGGATCGCGCCGCGGCTGACCGCCGAGCTGGGCCGCACACCGACCATCGTGGTGAACCTGTCCGGCCGCGGCGACAAGGACGTGCACACCGCCGGCGCGTACTTCGGCCTGCTGGACGAGGAGGAGACGCTGGTGCCGGGGGAGAACCAGTGAGCATCGCCGAGGTCTTCGCGAAGGCGAAGGCGGAGAACCGCGGCGTGCTGATCGGGTGCATGCCGGCCGGGTTCCCGACCGTGGACGCCAGCATCGCCGCGATGACCGCGATGGCCGAGGCCGGCTGCGACGTCATCGAGGTTGAACTGCCGTACTCCGACCCGGTGATGGACGGCCCGGTGATCCAGAAGGCCAGCGACATCGCCCTCGCCGGCGGCGTTCGCACCCGGGACACGCTGCGGGTCATCGAGGCGGTGGCCCGGACCGGCGCGGCGGTCGTGCTGATGACGTACTGGAATCCCATCGAGAAGTACGGCGTCCGCGCGTTCGCCCGCGACCTGGCCGCGGCCGGCGCCACCGGCATGATCACGCCGGATCTGATCCCGGACGAGGCGGCCGAGTGGCTGGCGGCCTCCGATGAGTACCGCATCGACCGCACGTTCCTGGTCTCGCCGTCCTCGACCGACGAGCGGATCGCGATGACCGTGGCGCACTGCCGCGGCTTCGTGTACGCGACCGCGCTGATGGGGGTCACCGGCGCCCGGGCCCAGGTGTCAAGGCATGCGCCGGATCTGGTCGCCCGGATCCGGATCGCCGACCCGGACCTGCCGGTCGGAGTCGGGCTGGGCGTCAGCACCGGCGCTCAGGCGGCCGAGGTGGCGGCGTTCGCGGACGGGGTGATCGTCGGCAGCGCGCTGGTCCGCTGCGTCCTCGACGCGCCCGACATGGCGGCCGCGGAGCAGCGGCTGCGCGCGCTGAGTACCGAGTTGGCAGAAGGTGTAAGGGTCCGCGCGCCCTTGTGATTGCGTCGCGGTGCCGCGACGGTAGCGTGTGCATCCGTGAACCTCGCCGCCATTCCCAGCCCCACGACGTCGGTGTGGCACGTGTTCGGGCTGCCGATCCGGGCGTACGCGTTGTGCATCGTGCTGGGCATCATCGTCGCCGTGCTGATCATGGAGGTGCGGCTGCGGCACCGCGGCGTTGCGCCGTGGGCGTCGCTGGACGTGGCGGTCTGGGCGGTGCCGTTCGGCATCGTGGGCGCGCGGATCTACCACGTGATCACATCGCCGCAGGACTACTTCGGCGCCGGTGGAAGCCCGATCCGCGCGTTCTACATCTGGGAGGGCGGCCTCGGCATCTGGGGCGCGGTGGCCGGCGGGACGCTCGGCGCGTGGCTCGCGGCGCGCCAGCTCGGCCTGCCGCTGAGCGTGCTCGCCGACGCGCTCGCGCCCGGCCTGCCGATCGCGCAGGCGATCGGCCGGTTCGGCAACTGGTTCAACAACGAGCTGTACGGCAGCGTGACGACGTTGCCGTGGGGGCTGCAGGTGCACGATATGGACCGATCGAACCCGGGCCATGCCACGGTCATCGACGGCAAGCCGGTCACGTTGCCCGACCTGTACCATCCGACGTTCCTCTACGAGGCGATCTGGGACGTCGCGACCGGCCTGTTCGTGTTCTTGATGGACCGCCGGTTCAAGTTCGGGAAGGGCCGGGCGTTCGCGTTGTACGCGATGGCCTACACGGCCGGTCGCTGCTGGATCGAGATGCTGCGCGTCGACGAGGCCAACCGGATCTTCGGCGTCCGGCTGAACGTGTTCACCTCGATCCTGGTGTTCCTGGCCGCGCTGATCTACTTCCTGGTGGTCAAGGGCCCCCGCGAGTACGTGGTGCCGATCGACGCGCCGGAGCGGGAGCCCGAGCCGTCCGCCGACAGCGACGTGTCGGCGGTGGACGTGGGCAGCGAGCCGGCGTCGCGGCCGCGCGGCCCCCGGGCGTACCAGGTGGTCAGCGCGGAACGCTTCCGGGCGTACCAGCAGACCGGCATTCTCCCGCCGGTGCCGGAGGAACCCGAGCCGGAGGATCCGGCGGAGAAGGCCGGGTCCGCCACCAGTTCCGCCGACGAAGCTTGAACCTCTCATCCGCGGGAAGGCGGTGGACGTGCGCACGGCGGTCGTGGTGGGCGCCGGGATGGCCGGGCTGGCCACCGCCGGGGGCCTGTCGCGCGCCGGCTGGCAGGTCACCGTGCTGGAACGCGCCGAGCGCGTCGTCGCGGCGCCGACCGCGCTGGTGCTGTGGCCGAACGGCCGCCGGGCTCTGGACGCGCTGAATCCGGACGGTGGCTGGGCCGCGATCGCGGCGTCGTTGCCGGATGGTGGCGTCCGCCGCCCGGACGGGCAGTGGCTGGCTGCCCCGCGGTCGCGGCAGAACGGCCACGCGGGCGGCGGACCGGCGCCCGCGGTGGTGCATCTGGAGGACCTGTACGACGCGCTGGTGGCCGGCCTGGGTGATGGGGTGGAGATCCGCACCGGTACCGCCGTGACGGCGGTGCGGATCGGCCGCGGCCACCGCCCCGCGGTCGGCGACGGCCGGAACTGGTTCGCCTGCGATCTGCTGGTGGCGGCCGACGGAATCGACAGCGCGGTCCGCCGTGTGCTCGCACCGGAGGCGGCGGCGGTCGGGTCCGGCTTCGCCGCGTGGCAGGCCGTCATCCCGGGCTACCGCGTCCCACGGCTGCCCGTCGAGTCGGCCGCCGGCGGTGAGACGCTGGGCGCGGGCTACCGGTTCGTCTCGATCCCGCTCGGTGAGCGCGCGGCCGGCCGCGGCGGCATCTACTGGGTCGCGACCGCCGCCGGCGCGCCGCGGCCCGAGTCGCCGGCCACCCAGCTGGCGCTGCTGCGGCGCTGGTTCGCGAGCTGGCACGATCCGGTAGGCGCGCTGCTCGACGCGACCCGCCCGGAGGATCTGCTGCCGCAGGAGGTGCGTGAGCTGCGGCCGCTGCCCCGGACGTACGGCTTCCGGTCCGGCCCGGGCGGGGTGGTGCTGCTGGGTGACGCCGCGCACGCCATGCCGCACCACCTCGGGCAGGGCGCGTGCCTGGCGTTCGAGGACGCGGCCACGCTGCGGTCGCTGGTCGCGGACACGTCACCCGGGCCGGAGCTGTGCGCGGCGATCGACGCGTACAGCCGTGCCCGGCGGCCGCGGACCACCAGCGTGGTCCGGCAGACCCGGCGGATGTCCGCGGTGGTCCAGGCGCGCGGGCGGCTGGCGTTGCGGGCGCGCGACGCGGCGCTGAACCAGATCCGGCCCCGCCTGCTGGGCCGCGGCGCCGGCGCCACCGCCGACTGGACCCCGCCTACCTGAACGCCCGCCGTACGACCCGCGCAGCCTTCTCCGCGATCTTGGAGTTGTGGTTGGCACGAATCCCCATCGAAGGGGCATAAGGACAACCACAACTC
Source organism: Actinoplanes sp. (assembly GCA_036557765.1). Classification (GTDB taxonomy): domain Bacteria; phylum Actinomycetota; class Actinomycetes; order Mycobacteriales; family Micromonosporaceae; genus Actinoplanes. The sequence continues at coordinate 2,738 of DATBGW010000008.1, read as the reverse complement.
CAAGATCGCGGGAGGGTTTATAAGGGGGCGGGGGCGGGCTCGGCTATGCAGGCCGTGCCGATGCGGCGGAATCCCACCCGCGAATACAGCCGGGCCACGTCGTCGTCGCCGGCGGACAGGAACACCAGGTGCACGTCGTTCTGCAGCGCCTCCCGGGCCAGCGTGGCGGTGAGCTGCGACGCGTACCCCCGCCGGCGCGCCGACGGCAGCGTCGCCACCCCGGCGACCTCGGCGACGTCCCCGACGCACTGCACCACGCCGCTGGCCAGGATGCCCTCGGCCGGCGAGTCCACCACACCGGTGATCATCAGGCCGGCGAGCGTCCGGTCCCGGGCCGCCTCGACCAGCTCGGGATCCGGTGGCGGCAACGCGTCGCGGGACGCCGGCCCGGCCGGCTCGGTGATCAGCGCGCCCTCGGCGGAGGCCGCGGCCGCGGCGGCCGGCGCCCCGAAGCCCAGCTGTGCGACCGCCCGGCTGGCGGCCAGGTCGGCGGCGAAGCCGGGGGAGTGCGGATCGAGCAGCCGGATGGTGGCGCGAGTCACCGGCAGGTCCGGCACCAGCGCCGCGGTCTCCAGCACCATCAGCGGCGCGAGCAGCACCTGCAGGCCGGCGGACCGCGCCACCGCCAGCAGGTCCGGCGTGTTCTCGTGGACCCATTCGAACGCCTCGGGCAGGCCCAGGTCTCGTTGCCGCTGCCGGACGGCGGTAACATCAGCCGCAGACGGCGTGTCCGCACCCGGCCGAGGGCGGGCATAGAACGGCCAGCCGGCACCCTCGCGGACGAACAGCACCAAGCCCCCGAATTCCTCCGCGCGGGCGTCGGACCGGGGCAGCGCGTCGTAGAACCGCTCCAGCCGGACGAAGACGTCGGGATCGGAATACGCCACCGCGCGAGACTACCGAATCACGAGCACCGAAGTGTGATCCATCCGCACCTGGCGGAAGCCGGTTGCCCGTAACGTAGTATCGAGTGACTTTGCAGGGCCGATGTCGTCCCGACCTGGCACAACGATGAGCGACGACTGGAGGCCCGGTGGCTTTTCCGCACCCTGACGGCCTGTATGACGAGGCCTTCGAGCACGACGCCTGCGGTGTCGCGTTCGTTGCCGATCTGCACGGCCGGCGGTCGAACGGCGTCGTCGCCCAGGGCCTGTCGGCCCTGATCCGGCTCGACCACCGCGGTGCCCGGGGCGCCGAGCCCAACACCGGTGACGGCGCGGGCATCCTGCTGCAGGTGCCGGACGAGTTCTACCGCTCGGTCGTCGACTTCGAGCTGCCGCCGCCCGGCCGGTACGCGACCGGGCTGGCGTTTCTGCCCGCCCATCCCAAGGGCGCCGCCCGGGCGATCAAGGTGTTCGAGAAGTACGCGCTGGTCGAGGGCGGCGACGTGCTGGGCTGGCGGGATGTGCCGGTGGTGCCGGACGGCCTGGGCGCGAGCGCAGACGCGGCCCGCCCGGTGATCAAGCAGGTGTTCCTTGCAGCTCACCGGCTCACCAGCTCCAAGGCCGGCCCGGCGGGTGAGCCGCTGCGGGACATCGAGCTGGACCGGGTCGCGTTCTGCATCCGCAAGCAGGCCGAACGCGAGACCTCGCAGCGCGGCGTTGCGGTGTACTTCCCGTCGCTGTCGTCGCGGACGATCGCGTACAAGGGCATGCTGACGCCGGACCAGCTGCCGGCGTTCTTCCCGGACCTGACCGACGGCCGGGTGGCGAGCGCGATCGCGCTGGTGCATTCGCGTTTCTCGACCAACACGTTTCCGTCCTGGCCGCTGGCCCACCCGTACCGGTTCATCGCGCACAACGGCGAGATCAACACGATCCGCGGCAACAAGAACTGGATGCAGGCGCGCGAGGCGCTGCTGAAGTCCAAGGCGCTGCCCGGCAAGATCAAGCGGCTGTTCCCGATCTGTACGCCCGAGGCGTCCGACTCGGCCAGCTTCGACGAGGTGCTGGAGCTGCTGCACCTGGCCGGGCGCAGCCTGCCGCACGCGGTGCTCATGATGATCCCGGAGGCGTGGGAGAACGACACCGCGATGGAGCCGGCGCGGCGCGCGTTCTACCAGTTCCACGCGAGCCTCATGGAGCCGTGGGACGGGCCGGCCAGCGTGGCGTTCACCGACGGCGCGGTCATCGGCGCGGTGCTGGACCGCAACGGCCTGCGCCCGGGCCGCTGGTGGCACACCAGTGACGGCCTGGTCGTGCTGGGCAGCGAGGCGGGTGTGCTGGACCTGGACCCGGCCACCGTGATCGCGAAGGGCCGGTTGCAGCCCGGCCGGATGTTCATGGTGGACACCGTGGCCGGCCGGATCGTGCACGACGAGGAGATCAAGGCCGAGCTGGCCGCCGAGCACCCGTACGCCGAATGGCTGCACGCCGGGCTGATCCACCTGGCCGATCTGCCGGACCGCGAGCACGTCATCTACACCCACGACTCGGTGACCCGGCGCCAGCAGGTGTTCGGCTACACCGAGGAGGAGTTGAAGATCCTGATCGCGCCGATGGCGCGCAGCGGCGCCGAACCGCTCGGCTCGATGGGCACCGACACGCCGATCTCCCCGCTGTCGCAACGCCCGCGGCTACTGTTCGACTACTTCCACCAGCTGGTCGCGCAGGTGACCAACCCGCCGCTGGACGCCATCCGGGAGGAGCTGGTCACCAGCCTGGCGATGACGATCGGCCCGGAGGGCAACCTGCTCGCGCCGGGACCGGCCAGCTGCCGGCAGGTCGTCCTGCCGTACC
>DATBGW010000007.1:0-5098 GCA_036557765.1 Actinoplanes sp. | reverse complement strand
GCGGCCAGCTGCAGCCCCGCGGCCCAACCCTCGGTGCGCGTCTCCAGCGCGGCGACGAGCGCGGGGTCGAGCTGCAACTCCATGACGTCGTTGAGGAACGCCTGGGCCTCGTCGGTGGTGAACCTGAGGTCGGCGGCGCCGGCACGGGTCCGGGCCGACAGCGCGGCCAGCTGCAGACCGGTCGCCCACCCCTCGGTGCGCGTCTCGAGCGCCGCCACGAGTGCGGGCTTCAGCCGCAAACCCATCACCTCGTTGAGGAACGCCTCCGCCTCGTCGGTCGTGAATCTGAGATCCGCGGCCCGCACCTCGACCAGCTCGCCACGCGCACGCAGACGGGACAGCGGCAGCGGCGGGTCGGCCCGAGTGGTCATGGCCAGGGTGACCTGCGGAGGGAGGTTGTCCAGCAGGAAAGTCACGGCCTCATGGACGGTGGCCTGGTCGATGACGTGGTAGTCGTCGAGTGCCACCACCATGGGACCGGCGAGGACGTCGAGATCGTTGATCAGACTGACCAGCACGGCGTCGGTCGGCGTGGAGCCACCGGCCTCCAACAGTGCGAGCGCGTCGACACCCGCCTCGGGTTCGGCGGTCTGAACGGCGGCCACGAGGTGGGTCAGAAACACTCGGAGATCGGCGTCGCCCGGGTCGAGAGCCAACCACGCCACGGCGCGCTGCGACGTCTCCGCCATCGCCAGCCACTGGGTCAGCAGTGTGGTCTTGCCGAATCCGGCAGGTGCCGCGACGAGGACCAGCCGCGGCCGTTCGCCCCCGTCCGCGCGCAGCCGGTCGATGAGGCGGGCGCGCTGCACCAGCCGGCGACGCGGCGAGGGGAGGTGCAGCTTGGTGCCCAGCACAGGCATTCGGTCAGCGTAGGCCCGCCGCTAGTCGGCGCTGGACCAGGCCACGGCAACGCGGTGCGTCATGCGTCCAGCACCGTCGCGGTGATCGTGACGGTACCGGTCAACGAGTTCGTGATGAAGCAGCCGTCGTGCGCCTTGTCGATCAGCGCGCGGACTCTCTCGTGATCTGTCCCGGGGATCACCCGGATGACCGGCGCCAGCGCTATCCGTTCAAGTCGTCTCGGGTGTTTGTTGGACAGAACGCCCTCGGCGGAGTCCGTATAGCCGACGACGTCGATCCCGGCCTGCGCGGCGACCGCCAGGAACGACAACAGCTGGCAGGAGCTGGCGGCCATCACCACCAGCTGCTCCGGATTGGTCAGCCCGGGGTCGCCACGGAAGTGCGGATCGGCGCTCAGCTCCATCTCCGCGGCGGGTGGCGCGACCGCGGTGTGGCGCCTTGCGTAATGCCGGTAGCCCGCACCGGTGGAACCCTGCCAGACCAGGTTGGTGCGGTAGGTGTAGGTGATCACACCGATCACCATAGGTCGGCGATAGATTCACATGACGACGCCAACCCATCCTCCGGACGTTCCATCTCGGTCTAATAGGTAGAAAAGCCTAAACCGGACGACCGATGACTACAGAAAGTGATGCTTCGTAGGCTCCGTTGGACCGCCTGCCGAAGGAGCCCCCGTCATGCGTCACACGCTGCGCCGTGCCGTACCGGCCGTCGCCCTGGCGGCGACCACCGCCGTCGCCCTGACCGTTCCGTCCCCGGCACACGCCGCCGACGGAAAGCCGACGATCAGCGCCCCGGCCAGCACAGCCGGCTACCACACCATCGTGATCAGCGGCACGGCGACGCCTGGCGCCACCGTCGAGCTGTACGAATCCGCGTACGTCTTCCACGACCTCCAGCCCGCCGTCGACTGGGCGAACACCGGCGATCTCGTGACCACCACTGCAACGGCGAGCGGCACGTACCGAATCAGCCGCTGGGTGGACACCGGCTTCCTGTTCGCCGTTCAGGTCAACGGCGTCATGTCCAATACGGTGACCGTCCGTGATCGGCTGGTACCGATCCTCACGCTGTCCTCCACCCGGAAAGGCACGGTCACCGCCAGGATGGTGGCCACCCCGGCGCAGCCTTGGGTGCCGGTACAGATCCAGCGGAAGAACAGCAACGGAACGTGGTCCGTCGTCGCCCGGGGCTACACCACCGCGCCGGGGGCATTCACCGCCACGCTGACGAAGCTGAAGTCCGGCACCACGTACACGTACCGCGCCTGGCTCGGCGGCGACACCGAGTCGGCGCTGCTGGCCGCCTACAGCAGCGCCCACCGCATCAAGGTCAAGTGAGCCCGTCGTCACTATCATCGCGAAATGCACGTCGAGCCGTACGCCGTCGCGGTGCCGGAGGCGGTTCTGGACGACCTGCGGGAACGCATTCGGCGTACCCGCTGGCCCGACCCGGCGCCCGGCGAACCCTGGAGTCAGGGCACGGACCTGGATTACCTGCGCAGCCTGCTGGCCTACTGGGCCGACGGCTTCGACTGGTGGGCGCGGGAGCGGCAACTCAACCGCTACCAGCACCACATCGCCGACGTGGACGGCGTACGCGTTCACTTCGTCCACCACCGCGCCGCCGGCGGCGTTCCGCTGATCCTCACCCACGGCTGGCCAAGCACGTTCGTGGAACTGCTCGGGCTGATCGACCGCCTCGGCGACCGGTTCGATCTGGTCGTACCGTCGCTTCCCGGTTACGCGTTCTCACCGCGCCCGCCGCGCACCGGCGTCGACCGGGCGTTTGTCGCCCGCCTTTGGCATCGGCTGATGCAGGGACTCGGGTACAAGCGGTACGGCGCGCACGGCGGCGACTTCGGCGCCGGGGTCGCCACCCAGATGGCGCTGGCGCAACCCGACCGGATGATCGGCATCCACCTCAGTACGCCCGAGGTCTGGCCGTACACCGGGCCGGATACACCACCGCTCTCGGCCGAGGAACAGACGTATGTCGACCATGTGCAGCGGTGGGACGAGACCCAGCGCGGCTACAGCGCGGTCCAGTCCACCCGGCCGCAGACCTTGGGGTACGGACTGAACGACTCCCCCGCCGGCCTGGCGGCCTGGGTGCTGGACAAGTGGCGCTCGTGGTCGGACAGCGGCGGCGACCTGGACGCCCGGTTCGGCCGGGATGCCCTCCTGACAATGTTGACCATCTGGTGGGCCACCGGGTCCATCACGTCGTCGATGCGCGACTACTACGACAACCGCTGGCACGGTACGCCGCTCGGGCCCGCCGATGTCGTGCGCGTACCGACCGCGATGGCGGTCTTCGCCAACGAGTTCGTGCCGGAGGGAGAACCGCCACGCTCGTGGTACGAACGGCTCTACCAGATCCGCCGCTGGACCGTCTTTCCCCGCGGTGGCCACTTCGCCGCGGCCGAAGAACCGGACCTCCTCGCCACCGACATCGCCGAGTTCTTCACCGGCCCGTTCCCGGCATCGACGACGCTGTGACCATCGCGGGGCGGGGCGGGTCCGCGCGCAGCATCCTGGCGTTGGCGGCACTGATGCTTGCGGCGTTCTCCTATCTGACGGTGGAGTTGCTGCCCATCGGCCTGTTGCCGGTCATCGCCGATGACCTGGGAGTGTCGCTGTCCGCGGTGGGCCTCCTGGTGACCGGCTACGGCCTGACGGTGGCGGTCGTCTCGCTGCCGCTCACTCATCTGGTGCGCCGGATCCCACGCCGATACCTGCTGTCCGGTCTACTGGCCGTCTTCGTGGTCTCAACCTGCGTGGCGGTGATCGGCGGCTACTGGCTGCTGCTGGCCGGACGGGTCGTCACCGCGTTGTCCCAAGCGGTGTTCTGGTCCGTCGTCGCCCCGGCCGCCGCCGCCCTGTTCCAGCCCGAGGTCCGCGGACGGGTGACCGCCGCGCTGTTCGGCGGTGGGTCGTTGGCCACGGTGCTCGGTATCCCGGCCGGGACCTGGATCGGCCAGCAGGCCGGCTGGCGCGTCGCGTTTCTCGCGGTCGCCGGACTCGGCCTGCTGGCGTTGATCGGCGTCGCGGTCCTGTTACCGACCATCGCACCGGAGCAGGGGCACGCGGCCACCGGGTCCGCCCCGGACGCCCGCCGATACGGGATCCTCATCGCCGCGACCGCCGTGGCGATCACCGGGGTGTACGGCGCGTACACCTATTTCGCCCCGTTCCTCACCGAGGTCGGCGGCTTCTCACCGTCGAGCGTCAGCGCTTTGCTGCTGGTGTACGGCGTGGCCGGGCTCGGCGGCGTAGCAATGGGCGGAACCCTGGCCGACCGGGCGCCGCGTGCCGCCATGTTGTCCCCGGTGGCGATCCTGGCGTCCGCCCTGCTCGCCTTGTCGCTGTTCGGCACCAGCCAGGCCGCGACGGTGGCGCTGGTCGCCGTGTGGGGCTTCGCCATGCCGCAGATCCCTGCAACATTTCAAAGCCGGGTCCTGCAGGTCGCTCCCGGCAGCACCGATCTGGCGTCGGCGGTGTTCTCGGCGACCTTCAACGTCGGCATCGCCGCCGGCGCGCTTCTCGGCGGCATCCTGCTGTCCGCTGTCGGTGTGCGCAGCACATACCTCGCCGCCGGGCTGCTGACCGTTGCCGCGGTGGCCATCCTGGTCAGCGAACCGATCGTGAGCCGCCGTAGCCATCCCACCGCGAGGGAGCCGGCTAGTCGTCGGCGGTAAGGCGCTGTTCGAGGCGGCTGAGCAGGTCGATGCACTGCTGGACCGCGTCGAGGTCGTCACCGAGGAGGCCGGCGAGTTCCCGGGCCCAGGCGTGGCGCAGCACTTGCAGGTTGGTCGCGGCGTGTTCGGTCGGGTGCACGGCGATCCCGCGCCCGGTGGTGGCAGTGCGCGAGATCATGCCCTTGTCCTGGAGGCTGCGCAGCGCCGTGCTGACGTTCGTTCGCTGTAGCCGGGTGCGGCGTGCGATCTCGCTGGGAGCGGCGCCGGGATACAGGTCCACGACGCGCATGATCTGCCGCTCCGTCTCGGTCAGCGGCACCGCCTCGGGAGTGCGCGCGCGCACCAGCCGGCCGACGTTGAGGATCAGGTCGGCGAGATCGCCCAGCGCGCCCTCGGCGGCTGTGAGGTGATCGGCGTCGTGAGGCATGGCGTCATCCTAATAATTATGACACTATAACTATGTGCTCATAACTCATGTTGCCGCACAGCCGGTCGGCGCCGGACGTCGGGCCCAGCTGGCTCTCATGCTCGGTGCGC
>DATBGW010000006.1:0-17835 GCA_036557765.1 Actinoplanes sp. | reverse complement strand
GGAGGCGCGGACCTGGGTGTGGAAGATCTTGCCGGCGCCGCGACGGCCGGGGAACAGGTCGACCTGGTCGGTGATGCGGGCACCCGCCGAGTCGACCAGGTAGATCATCGGGACCGCGGTCTGGTAGGCCCGCTCGATGGTCCGGATGATCTTCTCGACCGTCCGGGCGCCCCAGGAGCCGGCCTTGACAGTGGAGTCGTTGGCCATCAGGCAGACGTCACGCCCGCCGATCCGGGCGCTTCCGGTGATCACGCCGTCGGCCGGCAGCCCGTCGGCCAGCGCGTTGGCGTACATCCCGTCCTCGACGAAGGATTCCTCGTCAACCAGCAGCGCGATCCGCTCGCGCGCGAAAAGCTTGCCCTTGGCGGCGTTCGCGGCGTGGTAGCGCTCCGCTCCGCCGGCCAGCACACGCTTGCGTACCTGGGACAGCGCATCACCGTCGATCGTCACCCGAACCCCCAGCCGTTACCTGAACGATCGTTAGGGTAGCGCATCCGGGGAACGTCCGACCAGTCGTTTCAACGGCCGGACGGCAGCCCCCGCCGGTTGCGGGGACTGCCGTCCGATTTGGTGCGCCGGTGCTGTGGAGTGGCACCGGCTGGTGCCCGACGCCGAGCGGCGTCGGTTCGGGCCGCGCCCGGGACGGCGCGCGCCCTGACTTGATCAGCCCAGCGTCTTCAGCAGGTCGAGGCCGCCCAGGCTGGTGGCACCGGCCTTGGTGAGGCCGCTGACCGGCAACGCCTCGGCCGACTGCGTCGTCCGGCCGCCGTCGGCCTTGGTGTAGCTGCCGGTCGTGGTGTCGTCGTCGCCGCCCAGCGCGTCGCCGTCGCCCATGTACTGGTCATCGCCGTCTGCGCCGTTGGCGGCACCGGTGCCGTTGTGGTGGTGGCCGTGGTGGTCACCCTTCACACCGCCGTCACCGTTGGTGCAGGACGCGGCGGCGTTGGCCTCACCCAGGATGCTCAGCGCGTTGCCACACACGTTCACCGGCACGTTGATCGGCGCGGCCAGCTGCAGGCCGTTGGCGATGCCGTTGTTGTCGCTGGTGTCCTGACCGAACCCGGCTTCCTGCGCCGACTCGTTGTGCGCCACCGCGGCGGCGTTGCTCTCGCCGAGGATGGCCACCGAGTTGCCGGCCAGGTTCACCGGCAGGCTGATCGGTGCGTAGACCTGGGCACCGTTGGCGATCCCGTTGTTGTCGGACGAGGTCTGCGTGGCGCCCCAGCCGCTCTCGGTGCGGTGGCGGTGCCCGTTGGTGCAGAGCGCCTGGGCGTTGGCCTCACCGAGCAGGGCCAGCGAGTTGCCGCAGATGTTGATCGGAACGTCGACCGGCGCGTAGATCTGCGTGCCGTTCAGGATCCCGTTGTTGTCCCACGACTTCTGGTTGCCCCAGCCGTGCTTGCCGTGCTCGGTGACCTTGGCGCTCTCGGTGCGGCCGTTGACGCCCGCGCCTGCTGCGTTCGCCTCGCCCAGGACCGCCACCGCGTTGCCGACGACGTTGACCGGAACGTTCACCGGCAGGTAGCCCTGCAGGCCGTTGGCGATCCCGTTGTTGTCGTACGACTTCTGGGAGACCTTGCCGCTCTCGGTCGTGTTCTTGCCGACGCCCGCAGCGTTGGCCTCGCCGGCCACGCCGATCGCGTTGCCGACGATGTTGACCGGAACGCTGACCGGGGCGACGAGCTGAGCGCCGTTGAGGATCCCGTTGTTGTCGTACGAGTTCTGGTGAACGTCCGCGTGCGCAACGCCCGGACCGAACAGCAGGGCGCCCGCGGCCAGGACACCGACGCTCAGCGTCTTACGAACCCACGTCTTCATGGCAGAAAGAAGCCTTTCGAAATTGTGTGCAATTTGGTGGTACGCATATTCAGTTGTGCATTGAGCAACGAGGTGCTTTCGGGTGCAGCGGTGCCCTGGCTCGAAATCCGGCCTGACTCCCGCTTGTCGACGCGCGCCCGTAGACGGCCTCGATGCGGTGATGTGATGGCGGGCACGATGTGATTCGCCGCTTGTTCGCAAACGGGTATGGAATCGGCCCGGTGCGGGCACGCGCTTCCCGCCGCGTCTTTCAGCGGAATGCGTGCCGGCGGAAAGGAACCATCACTAGTCAGGTGAGACGGTCGGGGCCTTGGCGTCGGAGCGCCGGACCTCGACATCGGTCGGCTGGGCCAGCCGATGGAATCCCATCGAGCCGGCTGCGACCGCACTCGGAAGGACGGCTGCAGAGCCACCCACCGTCGGAGCTCCGGACCCACCGGTCGAGAGACCGTTGACCGCCCCGAATTGCCCCTGCGGCGACGCGGGTCCGTCACCGCCGTACGGAGTCTGCCGGACCGTATCCGGCTCGGTGATCGTGTGGGACACCGAGTGCGGATGGGCGACGGTCCGGTCCGGCGTGGCGGCGTACCGCGCGCCGGGCAGGTCGGCCGCGGCGGTGGTGCGCAATGCCGGACCGGTCTGGACCATGGTGCCCGCCGGGATCACCCGGCTCGCCGCCGGAGCGGCGATCGGATGCTGCGTACGTGTGCCGTGTACCGCTGGGCGGGCGGTCGGGCGCGGCGGTGCGGTCACGGCGGGTTTGGCCGTGTGCGCCAGCACGTCGGTGACCGGCCCAGCCACGTGCGGCAGCAGGCCGGTGACCGGACGCAGAGTCCGGACGAGCGGAGCGAGCGGGGATTTCGCCGGGCCGCCGGCAAGGCGGAGTGGACCGGTGATTCCCCGGACGACGCGAACGACTGAGGCGGTCGCGCCGGTGGAGCGATCCGGTGCTGCATCGCTCCGCACGGGCAGTGCCCGTACCGGCGCGGGTAGCAGCGACGCCGCATCGTGGTGCCGTTGTGCCGGACGGTCGGATTCCAGCGGCTGGGCGGCCGCCTGCAGGATCGTGCCGACCGTCGGCTCGGCGATGTCGCCGGCCACGACGGACCCGAGAAGCGACGGCCCCGCGGCCGCCACGTCATGGTCCGCCGCCTGCGCGGCGGTGCCGGAGAGCAGCCAGGCGGCGCCGGCCAGTCCGCCGATGACGAGTACACGCAGGCCCCACCGGGATCCGGTACGGCGTGCGCGGCGCTCGGTCCGCCGCTCCGCCCCCTGGCTGGGAGACGGCATGAGCGAACGGTCGCCGGTGAGCTCGATCGACGGCGACCGGAACGCCGCGCGCGATGTGCGCTCGACCCTCCACCCCGTCATGATCTGCCCCTCGTCATCGACTTCGACCGGGCCTTTGTCGTGCCGCCGAATTCCGACGGTGCGACATCGGCTACTCGGTATTGGTAACGAAGCGGCTTAGCGGGGGTCACGCGGACAATTCGGAAAAATGGTCCTAAGGAAATGGCGTCAGCCTGGTCCGCGGACCGGCCCGGAGAACGCCCGACGGAAGCGTCCGCCCGATCAGCTTCTCGGCCAGTTCAGCCACCTCGATGAGCGCATCCAGGTCGATGCCGGTGTCGATCCCCATGTCCTCGAGCATGTGCACGAGTTCTTCGGTGGCGATGTTTCCGGAGGCGCCCGGCGCGTACGGGCAGCCACCGATACCGCCCACGCTGGCGTCGAACTCGGTGACGCCCAGGTCCAGTGCGGTCAGCACGTTCGCCAGTCCGGTTCCCCTGGTGTCGTGGAAATGCAACAGGTCGGGACGCACGACCGACAGCAGGTCGCGGACCCGGCGCGGGGTCGCCATGCCGGTGGTGTCGCCGAACGCGATGCGGTCCGCGCCGGCACCGCGGACCCGGGCGACGATCTCCGCCACGCGTTCCGGGTCGACATCGCCCTCGAACGGACAGCCGAAGCTGGTCGCGACGATCACCTCGAGCGTCGCTCCGGCGTCGTGCACCGGCGGGATCAGCGCGGCGATGTCATCAAGCGACTCGGCGGTCGAACGGTTGAGGTTGCGCCGGTTGTGCGTGTCGCTGGCCGACACCACCACCTCGATCTCGCGGAACCCGGCGGCGATCGCCCGCTGCGCGCCGCGGCTGTTCGGAATCAGCGCCGAGTAGCGCACCCGCGGGTTCCGGGTGATCCGGGCCCAGACCTCGTCGGCGTCGGCCATCTGCGGGATCGCCCGCGGATGCACGAACGAGACGGCCTCGATCCGCCGCACCCCGGTGCCGGACAGCGCGTCGATCAGCTGGACCTTCGCCTCCGTCGGGATCGGCGCCTCGTTCTGCAACCCGTCCCGCGGCGCCACTTCGCGCACGCTCACCGAGCTCACTCTGCCTCCCCTCGGCATGCGCTCGTGGCCCTCGCTTCGCTCGGTGCGCTCGCTCATGCCATTCACCGCATCCGCGCGACGATGCCCGTGTCGTAGTCCCCGCTGAGAAACTCCTCGTTGCCCAGCAGTTCGGCGAAGAAGGGCAGGTTGTTCTTCGGTCCGGCGATCTCGAAACCCGCCACGGCGGCCCGGGCCGTGGCGATCGCGTCGGCGCGATCTCGGCCGTACACGATCAGCTTCGCCATGAGCGAGTCGTAGAACGGCGTGACCGTGGTGCCGGCGGCGTAGCCGGCGTCCACCCGGATGCCGTCGCCGGCCGGCTCGTTCCACGTGGTCACCGCGCCCGGTCCGGGCAGGAACCGCTTCGGGTCCTCCGCGTTGATCCGCAACTCGATCGCGTGACCGGCGATCGGCGTCGGCAGGTCGACGCTGGGCGCCAGGCCGGACGCGATCCGCAACTGCTGCTCGACGAGGTCGATGCCGTGGATCAGCTCGGTGATCGGGTGCTCGACCTGCAGGCGGGTGTTCATCTCCAGGTAGAAGAACTCGCCGGTGGTGGGATCCAGCAGGCACTCCACCGTGCCCGCGTTGCGGTAGCCCACCGTCTCGCCGGCCGTGACCGCGGCCGCCAGGAAGCGTTCCCGCAGCTCCGGCGACACCGCCGGTGATGGCGCCTCCTCGACCAGCTTCTGGTTGCGGCGCTGCACCGAGCATTCCCGTTCGGAGAGCGCGATCACCCGGCCGGCGGCGAGGCCGAGGATCTGCACCTCCACGTGCCGTACCCGGGGAAAGTAGCGCTCGAGCAGCACCGAGCCGTCACCGAACATCCGTTCCGCGAAGGCGCGTACCTTCTCGTACTCGGTGCGCAGCTTCGCCTCGTCGTCCGCGACCGCCATGCCCATCCCACCGCCACCGGCGGCGGCCTTGACCATGATCGGGTAGCCGATGGTCGCCGCGGCGTCCAGCGCGGCGTCGACCGTCGCGGCCGGATCCCGCGTCCCCGGCGCCACCGGCACGCCGGCCGCGGCCATGAGATTGCGGGCGTTGATCTTGTCGCCCATCGCGGCGATCGCGTCGGCGCCGGGCCCGACCCAGATCAGGCCGTTGGCCTCGACCGTACGGGCGAAGTCGGCGTTCTCGCTCAGGAAGCCGTATCCGGGGTGAACGGCCTCGGCGCCGCTGGACTTGGCGGCGGCGATGATCGCCTCGGTGTTGCGATAGCTCTGCGCCGGATTGGCCGGTCCCACGGCGATCGCCTCGTCCGCCTCGGTGACGAACGGCATCCCGGCATCGGCCTCGGAGTAGACGGCGACCGACCGGATCCCGAGCCGCTTCGCCGTGCGGACGACACGGCGGGCGATCTCCCCCCGGTTGGCGATGAGCAGCGACTCGATCATGAAGCTTCCCTTTCCCCGCTTTCACTTCCCCGCGATCTTGGAGTTGTGGTTGCCTTTTCGCGGCTTCACGCCCGATTCATTCCAACCACAACTCCAAGATCGCGGAGGGAATTTGGCGGTCAGCGCACACCCATGAGCGCGTGCGCGGTGGCTTCCCGCAGCAGTGCCGCGCGCCGATCGCGGTCCACCTCACCACCGAGGAAGGGCGTGGAGTTCATCAGGCCGAACGCCGAGTGCGCCAGCACGCGCGCCTCCCCGGCGGACAGCTCCGGCCGCAGGATGCCGAGCACTGCCACCCACTCCTCGACGTACAGCCGCTGCAACCGGCGGATCTGCCGGCGCGGCTCCTCCGGCAGCCGGTCCAGCTCGTGCAGGTGCACCGCGATCACCGCCGGGTTCTCCAGCGCGAACTCGACGTGGAAGTCGATCAGATCGGCGAGCGTGGCGTGGGCGTCGGCGGGGTGGCGGGCGACACGGTCCTTGCCACCCCGGAGCAGGCCCTCGCTCACCGGTATCAGCGCCGCGACGAGCATTGCTTCCTTGCCGGCGAAGTGGTGATACAGCGCCGGCCCGGTGACGCCGGCCGCCGAGCCGATGTCGTCCATCGACACGCCGTGATACCCCCGGGTCGCGAACAGGCCGACCGCGATCTCGAGGATCTCGTCGCGGCGCGAACGGCGGCGGGGCGCGGGCGGTCCGGTACGCGGCTGCTGATCTACCGTCACCCGGCAACTCTAACCCGCTGTCAACCCACCCCTTAACGACCGTTCAGCCCCACGGCCCTGTGGGTCAGGTGATGCCGCCGGGCTCTGCGCCGCGGGCGATCGGCGCGCGGACCAGGTTGCCCCACTCGGTCCATGAACCGTCGTAGTTGCGCACCTGCGGATAACCGAGCAGGTGGTGCAGCACGAACCAGGTGTGGCTGGAGCGTTCACCGATCCGGCAGTACGCGATGATGTCGTCGCCGGTGTCCAGCCCGAGCTCGTCACGGTAGATCTTGAGAAGCTCGTCGGACGGCTTGAACGTGCCGTCGTCGTTCGCCGCCGACTTCCACGGCTTGCTGACCGCGCCCGGGATGTGACCGCCGCGCAGCGCGCCCTCCTGCGGATACGACTCCATGTGCGTCAGCTTGCCGGTGTACTCGTCGGGTGACCGCACGTCGACCAGCGGCCTGCTGCTGGCGATGTGCGCCATGACCTGGTCGCGGAACGCGCGGATCTCGGCGTCGTTGCGCACCGGCACGGGGTAGGCGGCCCGCGGCCTGGGCGTCGACGCCCGGGTCAACTCCCGGCCCTCGGCCGCCCACTTCTGCCGGCCGCCGTCCAGCAGGCGCAGATCGCGGTGCCCGAAGAGACTGAACACCCACAACGCGTACGCGGCCCACCAGTTGAAGTTGTCGCCGTAGAACACGATCGTGTCCTCCCGGCCGATGCCCTTGGAGGCACACAGCTCGGCGAACGCGGCCGGATCCAGGTAGTCGCGGGTGACCTGGTCGTTCAGCTCCAGGTGCCAGTCGACCTTCACGGCGCCGGGGATGTGCCCGGTGTCGTAGAGCAGCACGTCCTCGTCCGACTCGACGATGACCAGACCGGGGGTCTCGAGGTTCGCGGCGAGCCAGTCGGTGGTGACCAGCATCTCGGGGTGCGCGTACGCCTGCAGGGCCGGCGCCGGATCGTTCGCAACGGGCATGGGTGTCACGCTATCCGGTCGGTGGCGGGTCGATCGAACCGAGCTGTGGTCGTTTGGCGGTGACCAGATCGCCGGACGAGGTTCCGATCAGCCGGCGCTTGAGCCACGGTGCCAGGTGCCGGCCGGCCCACTGCAGGTCCGCGCGCCGGGCCAGCAGCCACGGAGTGGGCGCCGGTACCGGCGGAACGAGCAGCCACTCCTCGTCGACGCCCACGCCAAGCGCGGTCAGCACGTGGGCGGCGACCCGCCGATGCCCGGCCGGGGACAGGTGCAGACGGTCCGCACTCCACATTGCAAAGTTGCGGAACACGTCGTCGGCGAACAGGTCGATGAGATACGCCCCGTGCCGGGCGGCCACATCGCGGGCTCCGTCGTTCAGCACGGCCGCACGCGGCCCGACGATCCGCTGGCCGGGCAGGTGGACGGTGACGTCGGCGAACCGGAACAGGATCACGTCGGCGCCCGCGGCGCGAAGCTCACCGACGGCCCGGTCCACCCGGGCGACCAGTCCGGCCGGGTCGGCCTTACGGCGCAGCACGTCGTTCCCGCCCGCGGCGAAACTGACCAGACCCGGCCGCATCGCCAGAGTGGCCGGCAGCTGCTCGGCGAGCACCTGGTCGAGGAGCCGGCCCCGGACGGCGAGGTTCGCGTACCCGAACTCCGGGCCGGCGTCCACCGCCAGCCGTGCGGCGACCAGGTCGGCCCAGCCCCGGAACGTACCGTCCGGATAGGGGTCGTCCAGGCCTTCGCTGAAGCTGTCCCCCATCGCCACATAGCTGTGCCACATGCCTGCCAACCTCCATTGCTGCACTGTGCAGTTTTCCATAACCCGGTGGCCGGCTGCGGTACCGCTTCCTACGCTTCGGTGCATGTTGCTGCGGATGTCCACGATGCTGCTCCGGACGCTGCGCGAGGATCCGGCCGACGCGGAGGTGCCGAGCCACCGGCTGCTGTTGCGCGCGGGCTACATCCGCCGGGCCGCGCCGGGCGGCTACACCTGGCTGCCGCTGGGCAAGCTCCTGCTGGACCGGGTGGCCGGCATCGTGCGGGCGGAGATGACCGCGATCGGCGGCCAGGAGATCGCGTTCCCGGCGTTGCTGCCGCGGGAGCCGTACGAGATCAGCGGCCGCTGGACGGAGTACGGCGACGACATCGTCACGCTGCGCGACCGCCGCGGCGCCGAGTACCTTCTCGCGCCGACCCACGAGGAGATGGCCGCCCTGCTGGTGCAGGACATGACGAGCTCGTACCGCGACTTCCCGCTCATCCTGTTCCAGATCCAGACCAAGTTCCGGGACGAGCAGCGGCCCCGGGCCGGCCTGCTACGAGGGCGTGAGTTCCTCATGAAGGACGCCTACTCGTTCGACCTGTCCGACGCCGGCCTGGCCGCGGCCTACGGCACGATCCGCGCGGCGTACCAGCGGATCTTCGAACGCCTCGGTCTGTCCCACGTCATCGTTGCGGCGATGTCCGGCGCGATGGGCGGGTCCGCGTCGGAGGAGTTCCTCGCGACCACGGACGTCGGCGAGGACACGTTCGCCGCCTGCACGTCCTGCGGGTACGCGGCGAACACCGAGGCCGTGACCACGCCGGCGCCGGCGACTGCGAACGCGGATCGGCCCACACTGACCGTCCATGACACGCCGGACACCCCGACCATCGCGGCGCTGGTCGAGCTGGCCAACGCGCGCGGACTGGACGGGCGTACCGACTGGACCGCCGCCGACACGCTGAAGAACGTCGTGGTCGTCGTTTCGCACCCGGGCGATCGGGAGGACGAGCTGCTGGCCATCGGCGTGCCCGGCGACCGTGACGTGGACCTGCGCCGGGTGAACGCAGTGCTGGCGCCCGCCGTGGCGACGATGTTCGATGACTTCGCCTCGCGGCCGGACCTGGTCAAGGGCTACATCGGCCCGCAGGACATCAAGATCCGATGTCTCGTCGATCCGCGCGTCGTCGCCGGAACGGCGTGGCTGACCGGCGCGAACGAGCCCGGCCGGCACGCCACGAACGTGGTCGCCGGCCGCGACTTCACGCCGGACGGAACGATCGAGGCCGCCGACGTGCGGGCCGGTGACCCCTGTCCGGCGTGCCGGGTGGGCGTGCTGACGCTGCGCCGCGGCGTCGAGATCGGGCACATCTTCCAGCTGGGACGCCGGTACACCGACGCGTTCGGCATCGATGTGCTGGGCGCCGACGGCAAGCCGGTACGGCCGACCATGGGCAGCTATGGGATCGGCATGTCCCGGGCGGTCGCCACCATTGCCGAGCAGCACCACGACGAGCGCGGCCTGGTCTGGCCGCCGGAGGTGGCACCGGCCGACGTCCACGTCATCGCGGCCGGCCGGGACGGGCAGATCGAGGCGGCGCTCACGCTCGGCGCCGAGCTGTCCGGCGCCGGACTGCGGGTCCTGGTCGACGATCGCCCGCTGTCGGCCGGCGTCAAGTTCACCGACGCCGAGCTGATCGGCATCCCGCGCGCCGTCGTGGTCGGCCGCCGTCTGGCCGATGGGTACGCCGAGGTACGCGACCGGGGCACCGGTAGCCGGCGTGATGTGCCGCTTGTGGACGTACGGCGTGTAATCGCCGATCCGGCCGGGTAACCGCTGCATCGATGGAGGTGGGCGATGGCGCGGACATTGGTGGCCGACGTGATGACCCGGCGGGTGATCTATCTGCCGGACGATACGCCGGTGGAGGAGGCGGCCCAGGCGATGCGCGACCAGAGCATCGGCGATCTGGTGGTGACGCACGGACCGACAATGGCCGGCCTCGTCACCGATCGGGACATCGTGGTCCGCGCGATCGCCGAAGGGCTGCCACCGCAGACGACGACCATCGGGACGATCGCCAGCCATGAACTGATCATGGTGGAGCAGTCGGCCACTGTGGAGGAAGCCGTCCAGGCCATGCGGGAACGTGGCGTCCGCCGCCTGCTGGTCTGCGATCCCGACCGCAAGGTGGTCGGCATCATCAGCCTGAGCGACGTCGCCCTCCTCCCCACGTCAGTTTGAGACCTCCGCGATCTTGGAGTTGTGGTTGCCCTTATGCCCGTTTCACGGGCGTTCGTGCCAACCACAACTCCAAGATCGCGGTGTCTTTGTTTTGGGGCGACGTAGGGTCGGGAGGTGAGTGACATGCCCCCCAAGCTGGCCGAGATCGTCGACGAGTTCACCTCCGCGCCCCGCGAGGTCGTGCTCGAGATGCTGCTGGAGTTCTCCGACGCGGTGCCGCCACTGCCGCCGTCGATGGCCGGCCATGAGGGCATGGAGCAGGTGCCAGAGTGTCAGACGCCGTTCTTCCTCAAGGCCGAAGTGCAGCCGGACGACACCGTGACCGCGCACTTCGACTGCCCGCCGGAGGCGCCGACCACCCGGGCGTTCGCCGGCATCCTCTCCGAAGGTCTGGCCGGTGCGTCCGCGGACGAGGTCCTCGGAGTTCCCGACGACCTGTACGCGCAGATGGGCCTCGCCACGGCGATCAGCCCATTGCGGGTCCGCGGCGGCTCGGCGATCCTCGCCCGGCTCAAGCGGCAGGTGCGGGAGCAGGTTAGCGAGCGCCGCCGGTGAGGTCGGGCACCGAGCTCACCGGATCCATAAGGCGCGAGCCGTCCGAGCGGAGCGAGGACCAGCTCAGCGAGCCAAGCCGTCCACGACCTCGGCACCGGGCAGCGCACCCAGCGCCGGCCCGGCGATCGCGATCTTGCTGTGCCGCACCCCCGAGCCGATGATCACATGCGGTGTGGCCACCACGCGGGCGTCGACCAGCACCGGCCAGGATTCGGGCAGCCCGATCGGGGTGATCCCGCCGTACTCCATGCCGGTCAGCCGGACCGCCTCGTCCATTGGCGCGAAGCTGGCCTTGCGCACGTCAAGAAACCTGCGCACCACGCCGTTCACGTCCGCCCGCGTGGTCGCGAGGATCACGCAGGCGGCGTACCGGACCGTGCCCTCGCGGCGGCCGGCGACCACCACACAGTTCGCCGACTCCTCCGGCGCAACGTCGTACGCGGCGCAGAACGCCGCCGTGTCCGCGAGGTCGGGATCGATCGGCGCGACCATCACCTGGTCCGCGTCGATGGGCGCCTCGGCGGGCCACACCTCCAGTGCGGCCGCCACCGGAGCGGCGAGCAGGTCCAGCCGGGTCTGAGCGGGTTCGAGCTTCAGGCTTCCCATCACGTCCGGACACTAACTCACCGGTACTGCCACGATCATGGCCGGTACGGGTACGGCGTTCGGCGCCGGCTCGACTTCGGGCAGCGGCACCCAGTCGAGCCCGACCGACTGCGGTCCATCGCCCGAATCGGCGCCGAGATAGGCCTCCCCATCGGCCACGGTCACCGAGAACACCGAGGTCATGCCGGCCGGATACGGCATCTCCAGCAGCGGCCGGGCGTCCAGCACGATCAGTCCGGTCTCTTCCAGGACCTCGCGGCGCATCGCCTGCTCCGCCGACTCGTCCGGCCCGATCCCGCCGCCCGGAAGGGTCCACCACTCACCGCCCGCCGCCCGGCGGCTGCGTTCGTGCACCATCAGCACGCGGCCGTCACGGACGATGACGGCCGCGGCGCGTTTTCGTTCGTCCACGAGCCCGAGGCTAATACGTCAGACTGTGAACAGATGGTCACGCCGGACGCATGGCCGGCATGTCGCTGCGCCCGTCGCGGTGGGTCCGCACCGCGACGACCTGGTTCACGCCGATGCGGCCCTGCTCGAACGCCAGCGCGGACGCCGCCATGTACAGCCGCCACACCCGCGCCCGCCCGGCGCTGGTCAGCCGCACCGCCCGTGACCATGCCGATTCCAGATTGGACACCCACGCACGCAGCGTCCGTGCGTAGTGTTCGCGCAGCGCCTGTACGTCGCGGACCTCGAAACCGGCGTCCTCGAGCAGCGACACGGTCGTCCCGATCGGGGCCAGCTCGCCGTCCGGGAACACGTACGCGTCGATGAACGAGCGGCCCGATCCCTTCGGCACCGGATGAATGGGGGCGATCTGGTGGTTGAGCAGCCGGCCACCCGGCTTGAGCTGCCCGTACAGGATCCGGGCGTACGTGGCGTACGGGCCGGTGCCCACGTGCTCGGCCATGCCCACGCTGGCGATCGCGTCGAACGGCCCGTCCTCGAGATCGCGATAATCCTGCACCCGGATCTCCACCTGGTCGGCCAGCCCGGCTTCGGCGATCTGCTTGCGGGCGTAGTCGGCCTGCTCGGTGGACAACGTGATGCCGAGCACCCGTACGTCGTAGGTGCGGGCCGCATGAAGCGCCAAGCTGCCCCACCCGCAACCGACGTCGAGTAGCCGCTGGCCAGCTCGCAGGTCGAGCTTTCGGCAGATCAGATCCATCTTGTCGCGCTGCGCATCGGCCAGGTCGTAGCCCTCTCCCGACCCGGTCCAGTACGCGCACGAATACACCATGCTGGGGCCGAGCACGATCCGGTAGAAGTCGTTGCCGACGTCGTAGTGCTGGCTGACCGCCTGCCGGTCGCGGCGCTTGCTGTGCCGGGTGCCGGAGACCACCATCTCCTCCGGCGGAGGCTTCGGCTGCGTACCGGCGATCCGGAGCCGCAGCAGGTCGGCGACGACCGCCCGGACCGGAGGGCGGCCGCCGTCCGCGGCACGCCAGATCAGCGCGACCAGGCGCCCGAGCGCCTCGTAGAGGTCACCGTCCACGTCGATCTCGCCGGCCACGTACGCCCGGGCCAGGCCCAGCTCGTTCGGCTGCCACAGAAGCCGGCGCAGCGCACGCCGGTGCCGGATCACGAGGACCGGCGTGCCCACCGGCCCGGCCTCCGTCCCGTCCCACGCACGCAGCCGTAGCGGAATCGGGGTTTGCAGGAGGTTTTCCAGCAAGCTACGAAGTTTGGGGGCAATCGCGTCGGCCATCATCAGACCTCCCAAGAACCTGATCGGCCTGACTATCCACCCGCGAAGGGCGGTGCCGGTAGAGCCGTGTGATCAAATCCTCAAACGCTGCGTAGGACCTGCTCAAGCTTCTCGGGACGCATCGGCCGCGCATGATCCCGGCGGCTCTCCGTGAACGCCGCGAGCACGGTCCGCCGCTCATGCTCCGCGAGGATGCCCGCGAACGGTGACGTCCGTCGCAGCTTCGCCGCGTACTCGCCCGAGGACGTCAACACGTCCAGCACGGTCTCGATGCCGTCCTCCAGCACGACCTCCCACCGGTCCAGCCACTGCGCCGCCGGTCCGTCGGGATGTCGGCGCCGGAGCCGGCGCATGTTGATGGCGGCCGCGGCCAGCAGCGCTGCGGGATTCTGGACCACCTTGCCGGCGACCGCGCGGTGCAGCCACAACGTCTCCAGTTGCTCGCGGGTCAGGCCGGGCTCGATGAGCGCCTCCACGTCGGCGCGGCGGACCCGGCGCTGCGTTCCGACCTTTACCGGCGGCAGCAGTCCCCGCAGGCACAAACCCGCAACGTACGCCCGCGAGCACCGCAGCAGGCGTGCCGCCTCGCCGGTCGTCAGCAGATCGCCCGTGTGCAGCGTCACGCCAGAGATAATGGCGCGACCGGTGTCTCGGACGCAAGAACCAAGTGTCTGTTGGTTCTTTCACGCATGGGGTCCGACAGAGACCGTCCCGAACGTCGTCTCCGCCGTGCCACCGGCGATCCGGCCCACGCGGTCCGCCTCAGACTCCACATCGGAACGCTGCCGGCCACTCAACCGCGCCAGCGGTTCGACCGTGATCGCGATCCGCCGGCCCGACTTACGCTGGTGCCACACCCCGGCCACCACGCCATCCACCAGCAGCACCGGAACGTTCCCGGCCTGACCGCCGGTCAACGCCCGCTTGTCCGCCACACCGGGGAACAGCGTCGCCCGGGGATGACAGCCGATCACGTACGCGTCGAAGTACGGCAGCAGCCGCACCGACGTCGTAACCGTCGCGCCGTCGCCGGCGGTCGCCCAGGCGATCCGGCCCTCGAAATCGACCTCTTCCAGATCATCCTGTCCGGCGAACAGCCCGGTCGCCCAGGTCGGCGACACGCCCAGCCACCGCGCGAAGTCGACAGGTGTGGCCGGACCGTAGGCGTACAGGAACCGGCGGAGCAGCTCGGCGAGCGCCGCGTCGGCCGACATCGGCGCCGGCAACCACCGGCGTGGGCTCATGTATGTCGCCCGCCGCGCCCGATCCGGCCCGAAGCACAGCACGCCGCGGTTCATCGCCAGCGACTCGGCCTGCCGCCAGCGCGGCCACTTGTCCTGGAACGCCTCCATCACCCGGTCGCCGGCCCACGATCCGGCCCGCGCCACGATGGCGTCGGTCAGCTCGTCCACGGTGAGTTCGGCATCCTGGACCGCGTCGTCGATGGCCGCCACAACAGCGTCGGTCTGCCGTTCGCTCATTCGGACGTCCGGCGGGAACGGGCTCGACCGCGCGGGCAGTGCCGACAATGCCGCCGTCCACATCGGAAGGTCCTCGGCCGCGAGCAGATGCACAGTCCCTCGTGGACCGCGCGATTTCACAAGTGTTCCGGTGGTCCACAACGCGGCGCGAATGTCGTCGGCCGCGAGTGTGGCGCTACGGATGCCGATCGAGAGCACCGCCGCGGACATGACCTGCGCGTGCACGCCGAGCATGTCGGCGCTGATCCGTGCCGGGTCGTCGATGCGCGTGGAATCGGTCAGGTGATGACGCACGAGCCGCTGCGCCGACGCCTGTCGCCAGGTGAACCTCCGCATGACGCCGACCATATGCCGTATTGCGGCCAGTTCCTGGCCGTTGCCTTGACCAGCGGGAGCACCGATGCACCACTGGGATGGTGACCACGACCGCACCCCTCGAGCAGCGGATCGACGCGGCGCCGCACGACTTCCGCGTGCTCACCGGCGACCGGCCCACCGGTCCCCTGCACCTCGGCCACTACTTCGGAACACTGCGCAACCGGGTCCGACTGCAGCGCCGCGGCGTCGACATGTTCGTCATCGTCGCCGACTACCAGGTGCTCACCGACCGCGATGTCACCGACCGCCTCGGCGAGACCGTCGACGGGCTGCTGCTCGACCAGCTGGCCGCCGGCCTGGATCCCGAACGGGCCACGATCTTCGCGCACTCCGCCGTGCCGGCGCTCAACCAGCTGCTCCTGCCGTTCCTCAGTCTGGTCAGCCTGCCCGAGCTGCAGCGCAACCCGACAGTCAAGGACGAGATCCGGCATTCGCGGCAGACCACCGTCAGCGGACTGATGTTCACCTACCCGGTGCATCAGGCCGCCGACATCCTGTTCTGCAAGGGCAACCTCGTGCCGGTGGGACAGGACCAGATGCCGCACATCGAGATCACGCGAACGGTGGCCCGGCGCTTCAACGAACGGTACGGACCGGTCTTTCCCGTGCCCGAAGGATTGCTCAGCATCGCCCCGGTCGTGGCCGGCACCGATGGCCGGAAGATGAGCAAGAGCCGCGGCAACGCGATCGCGCTGTCTGCGACACCCGACGAGACCGCCCGGCTCATCCGCGGAGCGACCACCGACGCCGACCGGCACATCACGTACGATCCGGATCACCGGCCGGGCGTGTCGGGCCTCGTCCAGCTCGCCGCGCTCTGCCTGGACCGCGACCCGCATGATGTCGCTGCCATGATCGGCACCGCGGGCGCGGCGGCGCTGAAGCGGACGGTCACCGAGGCGGTCAACGAGTTCCTGGCGCCGCTGCGGGAACGGCGCGCCGAGTACGCGAAGGATCTGCGGTACGTCCGTGACGTGCTGCGCATAGGCAACGCGCGGGCCAACGCGATCGCGGACCAGACCCTGAACGAGGTACGTGTCGCGATGGGCACCATCTACGAGTGAAAGGGCTCCGGGATGCCAGGGCCGAGAGCCGTACCCGAGGGTAAGACCCGCAGACTCGCTCAGATGTACCGGCGCTTCGGTGAGGTCGACGCCGCCGGAACGTCGCCGCTGTACGAGCGCGTCGCCATCGCCCTGAGCGAGTCCGAGGAGGCGCTACGCGCCATCGAAATGGCGCCGGCCCGCAAGCGGCACCCCACGGTGATCCTCGCCACGCTGCACGACCTCGCCCTGGGCGGACACGCCCCGACGCTTGCCGCGGCCTACGGCGCGAGGGACGGCGACGCTGCCGCCGGCGCGGCGATCGACACACTGCTGCGCACGACCGACACGGTGGTAGCCCTCGCCGTGCGCCGGCAGCAGCGGGCCAACCAGACCGGACACTGCGCCGTGCTGTATCCGGCCATCACCGAGGCGGCGCGCCGGGTCGGCGCGGCGGTGGTCGGACTGATCGACGTGCGATGTGCGGCCGGGCTCAATCTCAATGTCGATCGTGTCGGCATCACGTACAGCAACGGACAGTCGCTGGGCGACCCGTCATCACCGGTGCAGATGTCCTCGTCGATCGTGGGAGACCGGCCGCTCCCGACGTGGGCGATGCCCGATGTCGTCACCCGGGTCGGCGTGGACCTCGATCCGGTCGACGTGACCGATTCGGACGACGCCCGATGGTTGCGCGCCTGCCTGCCGCCGGATCAGCCGGAGCGGATGGCGCGACTCGACGCCGAGCTGGCGTTGGCGACGACGGCCCCTCCGTTGCTGCTGCGCGGCGACGCCGTCGAGCTGCTGCCCGACGCCATCGCCCGGGTGCCCGCGGACGCCCTGCCTCTGGTCATCACGACATGGGCGCTGTCGGACTTCCCGCTGGATAGCCGCCTGCGCTTCCTACACCGCCTCGACGAAGCGGCGACCGACCGACCGGTGGCGTGGGTCTCAGCGGAGGGGGTCGGAGTCGCGCCGGCGATTCCGACGCTCGGCGATCGCCGTGCCTCTGGGCACACCATCATCGGCCTGGCCGTCTTCGACCACTCGGCCCTGCACGCCGAGGCCATCGGCCGGTGCTGGTCACGGGGCCGCTTCCTGGCGTGGCTTGATCGGTGACCCACCTCGACGGGTGATTTCGGTGCCTCGTCCGCTGCTCGGCCGGTTCCCGCTGGGTCATGGTCCGATTCTCGACGCCGGCCGCCCTCCGACCAGTGCGTCAGCGAAGCCGGTACAACTGCCTCGCCCGGGCGGCGGCGAGCACACCGACAACGGCGGTGACCAATATCAGGACGACTCCCCAGACGACCCCCCATGGGCCCCCGGCCGACGCGACGTCGTTGGTGAGGTCACCGTCGAACAACCCGAACATCACGCTGATCAGGCAGAACGCGCTGAGGACGATGGCCGCCACCAGGCCGACCGGAGGCCGCACGTTGCGTGCGGCCAACCAGGCCAGGACCAGCTGCACGGCCCCGACCGGCAACGGCACTGTGAACTTGGTGTTGAAGCCCCACGCCTCGCCCCACGTATTGACGCCCGAGGCGACGGCAAGGAAGCCGCCGATCACATCGCAGACGAACAGCACAAGCGTGGCGACGATGAGACGTCGCCCGGAAGCCATGGACGACATGGTAGCCGTCAGTAGAACTCTCCCACGGCCGCGCCGGGTGGGTCGGGCGGCGGAGTCAGCCGACGCGGCGATAGCGGATGTGGGTGGTCAGCGGTGAGTGAAGCACTTCGACGGGTTC
>DATBGW010000005.1:0-5796 GCA_036557765.1 Actinoplanes sp. | reverse complement strand
CGACCGGTGTGCCGATCATGAGCAGCTGACCTGCGCGTTCGACGGGCGAGAGCCGCGCGACCGCGGCGGCGACGCAGGAGGTCCGGTCGACCGGGGTTCGCGACGGTGCCGGTGACGCCGGCTCTGACGGCGCCGGTGACGCCGGCGGTGACGGCGCAGCCCATGTCGGCGACGGGACTGCTCGGCGCTGGGCCGTCGCAACGACCACTCCGGCGGCGGTCGCCACCACGACCGCCGCCACCGCCCAGACCCACCACCTACGCATCGCCCGCCACGCTAGCGCGTCCCTACGATGACCCCGTGACCTACCGCATCAAGCGCGTCTATGACCCGCCGGCACCGGAGGACGGGTTCCGGGTGCTGGTCGACCGGCTCTGGCCACGCGGCGTCACCAAGCAGCGCGCCGCCCTCGACCTGTGGCTGAAGGACGTGGCCCCGAGCACCGAACTGCGAACGTGGTTCCACGCACGATCCGACGGCTTCGACGAGTTCGCCGAGCGGTACCGCGCGGAGCTGGCCGCGAACCCGGCCGTTGACGAGCTCCGGGCGGCCGCGACGGCGCACCCGGTCGTCACGCTCCTCTACAGCGTCGAGGACCCGGAGCGGAACCACGCCGCGGTCCTCGCCGGCTACCTGCGCGGATGAGCCCGGCCACCACCAGATACGGGACGGCGAGCAGGGCGAACGCCACACCGTGACCGGCCGGGGCGAGCACCGCGTAGGTGCCGTACACGGCGATCGTGAGGCCGTCGGTCGCCAGCGCCGCGACCGAGGTGACGGTCGCGCGCGCCGAGCCGGTGATCCGGTCCTGCAGGCGGGTGTCGGCCACGACCGTTGCGATCTGGAAGGCGCCGAACGCGACCGCCACGAGCAGGATTCCGGCCGGCCGACCGGTCAGCGCGCCGCCCGCCAGAGCCACCGCGGCGCCGGTGATCAGCGCGCCGAGGCCACGCGCGGACAGCCGGTTGCCCGCCCCGGCGAGCAGGCCGCCGACGCTGATACAGGCATAGATCAGCATGTACCACAGCGGTACCCGCGCGACGTCCACGCCGGTTTCCCGGATCAGCAGCGGCGTGTACTCCTCCAGCGCGCCCCAGATCGCGGTGATCGCCGGAACGAGCAGCAGCCACCGCCGCACGCGCCGGTCGGCGTGCGCCGCGGCGATCCCCGCACGCAGCGTCGCCAGGTAACCGAGGTCGCTCTCGCCGTCCGGCGGCCTGCGGTGTTCCGGGAACGTTGCCGCGACCGCGGCGGTGAGCAGGCACGCAGCGATGCTGGCGACGCCGACCGCCGAATAGCCGCCGGCCGCGAGCGCGGGCGTGGCCGCCGCGGTGGCGAGCAGCACCGCGACCACACCGATGGCGTGCGCCCGTCCGGTCAGCCGCGGGTAGGCTGCGGCTTGCCCCATCCGGTCGAGTTCCTCGTAGAGAAGCGCCTCCAGAGCGCCGGACGCTAGTGAGCCCTTCACACCCCAGAGCACGAAGCCGGCGGCGAACGCCAGATACGACGGGGTGAAGACCCACAGCGCGAACCCGGCAGCGGTCAGTAGCGGTCCGACGACGAGCAGCAGACGGCGCGAGTACGCGTCCGCGAGCGCGCCCGACGGCACCTCGATCAGGATGCCGGTGGCGGACCAGATGACCAGCAACGACGACAGCTGCCACGGGGACATGCCGAAGTCGGTGAACAGCAGCGCGTACACGGGATACAGCAGGACGAAGTCGTCGAGGAACGCGTACGCGTAAAGAGTGGCGGCCAGCCGCCGGGCGTCAGATCAATATCGTCGGCGCATGGACAGATCGTAGCCCGTGATCCTCACCACCCCAAGCCCGCGACCTTGGAGGGCGAACGGAGGGGAGGGGCAGGATGGTCCTCGTGTCGAACTCGGTGGGGCTCCGTTCCGAACGCGGCCCCATCCTGGCCGCCGTCATGCTCGCCACCGCCCTGGTAGCGGCCGATGCCACGATCCTCGCCACCGCGGTGCCGTCGATCGTCCGGGACATCGGCGGCTTCGCCGAGTTTCCCTGGCTGTTCTCGGTCTACCTGCTGGCGCAGGCGGTGTCGGTGCCGGTGTACGGCAAGCTGGCCGACCTGTTCGGCCGCAAACCGGTGGTGCTGTGGGGCATCGGCCTGTTCCTGCTCGGGTCGATCATGTGCGGCGTGGCCGGGAGCATGGTGCTGCTGATCGCGTTCCGGGTCGTGCAGGGTCTGGGCGCGGGCGCCATCATGCCGACCACCATCACGATCGTCGGTGATCTGTACTCGGTCGCCGAACGGGCCAAGGTCCAGGGCTACATCGCCAGCGTCTGGGGTGTCGCATCGGTGGTGGGACCGGCGATCGGCGGGGTGTTCAGCGAGTGGGTGTCCTGGCGCTGGATCTTCTTCATCAACATCCCGCTGTGCCTGCTCGCCGCCGGGATGTTCGTCCGGGCGTTCCACGAGCGGCTCGAACGTTCCCGCCCACGGATCGACTATCGGGGCACGATCTTGTTGACCACGGGCCTCACGCTGGTCATCCTCGGGGTGCTCGAGGGTGGCCAAGCCTGGGCGTGGAACTCCCCGGCCAGCATCGCGGTCCTGGGCGTGGGCGCGGTGACCCTGGTGGCGTTCGGCTTCGTGGAACGGACCGCGGCGGAACCGGTCCTGCCGCTCTGGATCTTCCGCCGGCGGCTGCTGGTGGCCACCGGGTTCGCCTCGGCCGGTGTGGGCGCGATCCTGCTGGCCTTGAGCTCCTACATCCCGCTGTACGTGCAGGAGGTGCTCGGTACCGGCCCGCTGGTGGCCGGGTTCGCGCTGGCGGCACTGTTGCTCGGCTGGCCGCTCGCCGCCAGCCAGGCCGGCTATGTCTACCTCCGGCTCGGCTTCCGCGGCTGCGCGCTCATCGGTGCCTCCCTCGTGGTGGCCGGGTCGGCGCTGCTGCTGACGCTGGGCCGGCACTCGAGCGTCTACCAGGTCGGCCTGATCTGCCTGGTGATCGGCCTGGGAATGGGCCTGACCGCGCCGCCGACCCTGATCGCGGCGCAGTCCAGCGTCGGCTGGGGTGAGCGCGGCGTCGTCACCGCCAACAACATCTTCCTGCGGTCGCTCGGCAGCGCCGTCGGCGTAGCGGTGTTCGGCGCGATCGCCAACGCGACAGTGGGCGGTTCAGTCGATCCCGACCGGCTGACCACCGCGGTGCGGCACATCTTCCTGGGGGTGGTCATCGTGGCGATCCTAATGCTGATCATGGTGCTGCTGCTGCCGCGACAGGGACGACCGGGCGCCACCCGTGTGGAGACCCGGACACCGGCCGAGGAGCCCCGCGCGGCGGCCTGAGTAACCGGTACGGCGACCGGGGAGTTGTGGCTGTGTAAATCTTCCCGTTTTCGACCGATACGGTGGACAAGCATGGTGTGGCGTAAGCAGGTCAATGTCCGGCTCGCCCGACGGACCGGCATGCAGCTGCGCCAACGTGAGGGCCGGCTCCGCCTGGTCCGGAACCCGCGGCGGGAACTGACCCAGCCGGCGTTCATCCTCAGCTCGGTCCGGTCCGGTTCCACGCTGCTACGGCTCATTCTCAACAGCCACCCCCAGATCTACGCGCCGCACGAGCTGCATCTCGCGCACATCAAGGTCGAGCTCGGCATCCCCGCCGCGGAGCACGCGATGACCGCGTTGAACATGGACAAGCAGGAGCTCACCCACATGTTGTGGGACCGGCTGTTGAACGAGGCACTGCGGCGCAGCGGCAAGTCCGTCCTCGTCGAGAAGACGCCGAATCTGGTGTTCATCTGGCATCGCGTGGCGAGCTGCTGGCCGGACGCCCGCTACATCTACCTGCTGCGCCACCCGGCGGCGATCCTCGACTCGTGGCAGCGCGCCCGGCCCACGCAGACCCCGGAGGAGGCGATCGCCAGCGTGACGCGGTATCTCACCGCGCTGCGCGAGGCGCGCGGCGTGCTGCCCGGTCACACCGTCCGGTACGAGGACCTGACCGCCGATCCCGAACGTACCGCCAAGGGGCTGTGCGCGTACCTGGGCGTGGACTGGGTGCCGGAGATGATCGAGTACGGCAAGCATGAGCACGGCGAACTCCGGTCCGGGCTCGGCGACTGGACCGAGAACATCCGCACGGGGGCGGTCCAGCCGGCGAAGCCGCTTCCGGACAGCGCACTGCCGGCGCAGCTGCGCGCGCTCGCCGCCGACCTGGGGTATCGGTAGGACAACCTCCTCAAGTGGGCGATCTCACTGCCGATGGACCGGTCGTGAAATCCCCGGTGCCCACCCCACACGGCACCCACCTCCTCCACGTCGGCCGCCAGCCGATCTTCGACCGCGGCGGCGAGGTGGTCGCGTACGAGCTGCTGTTCCGCGGCAGCGCCGACGCGGTCGAGGCGGGCCGCCGGGACACGTACGCGACGAGTCATGTCATCGTGAACGCGTTCACCGAGTTCGGCATGGCCGAGGTCGCGGGCGACAGGTTGTGCTTCATCAACCTGACCGCCGAGTTCCTCACCGGTGAGCTGACCCTGCCGTTCGGCCCCGAACACGTGGTCCTCGAGGTCCTCGAGACGGTCACCATCGACGACACGGTGATCGAGGGCATCACCGCCCTCGCGGAAGCCGGCTACCGGATCGCGCTCGACGACTTCGTCTGGGCTTCCGGACACGAGCGGCTGCTCGGCCTCGCGTCGTACGTGAAACTGGATCTTCTCGACGGTGACCTACGGCGTCTCGACGAGATCGTGGCCGCCTGCCGCCAGCATCCCGGCATTCAGATCGTCGCCGAGCGGCTGGAGACACCGGCGCAGCTCGCGCTGGCCGATCGGTACGGAATGGAGCTGCGCCAGGGGTACGCGCTGAGCCGGCCGCAGGTGCTCACCACGGCAAGCCTGTCGCCGTCCCGGCTGCGCCGGCTGGAACTGCTCGGCGCACTCAGCGCTCCCGACGTGAGCCTGGACGGCATCCTGTCGATCATCGCGCGCGATCCGGCGCTCTCGCTGCGCGTGCTGCGGGCCAGCAACTCGGCCGCGGCCGGAGCGAGCAGCCGGATCTCCTCGGTCCGCCAGGCCGTGGTGATGGTCGGCCTTCCGCAGATCCGCCGGTGGACGATCCTCATGGTGATCGACGACCTGGCGGAGGCCACCGAGGAGCAGATGATCGCCGTGCTGTCCCGGGCCAGATTCTGCGAGAACGCGGCCGGCGTTGTCGGCGCGCCGCCGGACGCGGCGTTCATGGCCGGCGTGGTCAGCGGTGTGGCGGCGCTGCTGGGGATGACCCGGTCGGCGATGGCCGCGCAGCTGCCCCTCTCGCCCGACATGACGGCGGCGTTGACCCGCGGCACCGGCCGGCTCGGGCGGGTGCTGCAGATCGCCGACGCGTACGATGCCGGCGCCCTGCTCGACGCCGACCTGGCGGTGCACTACATGGACGCGGTGCGCTGGTCCACCCGCGCGGTGCGGGAAACCGCCGACGCGCACTGCTAAGGAGTCTCCAGCACTTCGCGCGCGCGGCGGAGCAGCGCCCGCCGTTCCGGCTCGCTGCGTGCCAGGTCCGCGGCGTCCAGAAAGAGTTCCGCGGCGCGGCCGGGGTCGCCGGCGCGGGCGGTCAGCTCCGCCTCCGCAGCCGTGGCCGGGAGGTAGCCGTCGAGGTCCCCGCCGGCCCGGGTCGCGGCAAGCATGTCCAGCCCGGTCCGCGGCCCGTACGCGTAGCCGTACGCCACCGCGCGGTTCAGCTCGATCACCGCGGTCGGCTGCATCTCGCTCAACCGGTCGTACAGCGTCGCGATGGTCGGCCAGGCGGTCGCCTCGCTCGACG
>DATBGW010000004.1:0-3177 GCA_036557765.1 Actinoplanes sp. | reverse complement strand
CAACCACAACTCCAAGATCGCGGAGAGGGGTGGCGGAAGTCAGTCGGTGGGGAAGGCGCGGCGGCTGCGCTTGGTCTCGCCGCGGCGTTTCTTCTCCGCGAGGCGGCGCTCGACGGCGCCGCGGGACGGCCGGGTGGCGCGGCGTAGCCGGGGCGGCGGGGCGATCGCACCGGCCACGATGCCGGCGAGCCGGGCCGCGGCGGCCTCCCGGTTCCGCAGCTGCGAACGGTGCTCCGACGCGGTGACCGTGAGAACGCCACGGACCAGCCGGTCGCCCAGCCGCGCGACGGCCCGGTCGCGCAACGCGGGCGCTAGCACCTCGGATCCGGCCAGGTCCCAGGACAGCTCGACACGCGAGTCGGTGGTGTTGACGCCCTGCCCGCCCGGACCGCTGGATCTCGAGAAACGCCAGGACAACTCGGCGGCCGGGATGGTCAGCCGATCGTTCACCCGTACGTCGTCCGGCACGGAGCCCAGCATGCCATGCGGCCGGAAAGCGGGCGCCGGGACGATAGTTTGGTGCGGTGACGTCCCAACCGACGCCGGTCGCCACGACCGGTTATCCGTGGCCCATCGCATCCACCCGACTGGACAACGGTCTGCGCGTCGTCGTGAGCGAGGACCGCACCGCACCGGTCGTCTGCGTCAACCTCTGGTACGACGTGGGGTCACGGCATGAGCCGCCCGGGCAGACCGGCTTCGCGCATCTGTTCGAGCACCTCATGTTCGAGGGTTCGGTGCACGTCGCCAAGACCGAGCACATGCGGCTCGTCCAGGGCAACGGCGGCTCGCTGAACGCCACCACGAATCCGGACCGCACGAACTACTTCGAGACGATGCCCTCGGAGCACCTCGAGCTGGCGTTGTGGCTGGAGGCGGACCGGATGGGCGGGCTGGTGCCGGCGCTGACCCAGGAAACGCTGGACAACCAGCGCGAGGTCGTCAAGAACGAACGGCGGCAGCGGTACGAGAACGTGCCGTACGGGGACGCGTGGCTGCGCCTGCTTCCACTGCTCTACCCGGAGGGTCACCCGTACCATCACGCCACGATCGGCTCGATGGAGGACCTGAACGCCGCGAGCCTCGAGACGTTCCAGGCGTTCCACCGGCGGTACTACGCGCCGAACAACGCGGTGCTGACGGTGGTGGGCGACGCCGGCCCGGACGAGGTGTACGCGCTGGCCGAGAAGTACTTCGGCGCGCTGGAGCCGGTGGCGAACATGCCGCCGGCGCCGAGCGGGCACCTCCCCGGCCCGGCCACCGAGCCGGTGCGCGAGACGGTGACCGGCGCGGTGCCGGCGCCGCGGATCTACCTTTCCCACCGGACGCATCAGTTCGGTACTGCCGGATACGACACTGTTACCGTGCTCGCCGCCGTGCTGGGCAGTGGCCGCGGCAGCCGGCTCTACCAGCGGCTCGCGGACGGCGCCCGGATCGCGCAGCCGGACTATGTCGGGGCGTACGGCATCGACCTCGCGCACGCGCCGGCCCCGCTCATCGCCACTGCGAGCGCGAAGGACGGCGTGGACGCCGAGACGCTGGAAGCCGGGATGGTGGAGGTGGTCGACTCGCTCGCCACCGAGCCGGTCACCGACGCCGAGCTGGGGCGCGCCAAGGCACTGCTCACCACGTCGTGGTGGCGACAGTTGTCCACTGTGTATGGCCGTGCGGACACCCTCGGCCGGTACGCCACCCAGTTCGGCGATCCGGGCAGTGCCGCGTACCGCCTGCCGGCCTGGCAGGCAGTGACCACCGACGACATCGCCGCGGTGGCTCAGACGGTGCTCACGCCATCGTCCCGGGTCACCCTCACCTACGTTCCACAGGAGACGCCGTGACCCTCGTCGCCAACCGGCCCGAGGCCGGGATCCCCCGGCCGTACTCGTTCCCCGCCATCACCCGGATCACCGCCGGCGGTGGTGTGGTCGTCGCCGCGCACCTGCCCGGCCAGATCCTGGCGACCGCCGGGCTGCTGCTGGATGCCGGTGCCGAGCGGGAGGCCACCGGACGGGAGGGCACCGCCACCGTGCTCGCCAAGGCGCTCGAGGAGGGCACCGCGTCCCGCGACTCGGCGGCGTTCGCGGTGGCGCTGGAAGGGCTGGGCGCCGAACTGTCCACCTCGGTCGATTGGGATGCGTTCCGGGTCGGCGTCTCCGTGCCGGTGGACGTGCTCCCACCGGCCGTCGAGCTGCTCGCGGAGGCCACCCGTACGCCACTGCTGGATTCCGCGGACGTCGCGCGCGTACGCGATGACGAGGTGACCGGTCTGAAGATGGAGTGGGCACAACCCGGGCCGCGCGCCGACGCGGCGTTGCGCGCGGATCTGTTCGGTGCGGCCGAACGGTACGGGCGCCCGCTGCACGGCGATCCGGACTCGGTCGCGGGCATCACAGTGGACGATGTGCTGGCGTTCCACCGCGAGTGGTTGCGGCAGCCCGGTGTCCTATTGGTCGCCGGTGATCTGGACCGGCTGGACCTCGCGGCACTCGGCGAGGCGGCATTCGCCGGAAGCGCCGGCGGATCTCCGGCCGCACAGGATCCGCTCGGCGTACCGGTCCGGAGCGAACGCACTGTCGTTCTCGTCGACCGGCCGGGGTCGGTGCAGTCCACGCTGCGGCTGGGCCACCGGGCGCCGCACCGCGCGCATCCCGACTACGTGCCGATGACGCTCGCCGCCACGGTGCTGGGCGGCGCGTTCACGTCCCGCCTCAACCACTTGATCCGGGAGGTGAAGGGCTACACGTACGGCATCCGGGGCGACTTCTCGATGAGCCGGCGGTTCGGCCGGTTCGGGGTGAGCTCGTCGGTGCACACAGCGGTGACCGCGCCCGCGCTGACGGACACGATCGGTGAGATCACCCGTACCGCCGCCGACGGCGTGACGGAGGACGAGCTGGATGTCGCCCGCGCGTGGCGGGCCGGGCAGTTGTCCGTGGAGATGCAGACGCCGGGATCGATCGCCGGTGCGCTCGCCACGCTGGTGGTGCACGGGCTGCCGGACGACTACTACGTCACGCTGCGGCAGCAGTACCTCGAGATGACCGTCGACGAGGTCTCCGCGGCCGCGGCCGGGCACCTGCACCCGGACGGGCTGACGCTGGTGGTCGAGGGTGACGCGGCGGTCATCCGCGACGACCTGTCCGCCGCAGGCCTCAATGCCACCCGTTGAATTTCCCC
>DATBGW010000003.1:0-14045 GCA_036557765.1 Actinoplanes sp. | reverse complement strand
AGCGTGATCAGCAGGCGGTGTGGATTGAGCAGCACTGCCGCGGCGTAGGCGGTATGCAGGTAGTGGTCCAGCAGCCGGCGTACCGCGGCGCGCCGCTCCTGCTCCGTTTCGATCGCACGGACCTGCTCAGCGGCGTAGAGCCGGACCAGGTCGTGCATTCGATAGCGGCCCGGTGTGTGTTCTTGCAGCAGGTGC
Source organism: Actinoplanes sp. (assembly GCA_036557765.1). Classification (GTDB taxonomy): domain Bacteria; phylum Actinomycetota; class Actinomycetes; order Mycobacteriales; family Micromonosporaceae; genus Actinoplanes. Next base: position 13,850 of record DATBGW010000003.1, on the reverse strand, counting down.
GCACTTGCGAGTTGGCGCACGATCGCCGAAGCCTCGCCGACCGCGAGGGCCGCCAGGCTGGCCAGCGTGGGCAGGCTGATGTCCGCGCCGGGGGCCAACCCCAGCAACCGGAACACGCGGCCTACATGGGACGGTAGGGCCTGGCACGAGCAGTGCAGGATCGCGCGCAGGTTCACGGCCAACTCGCCGGCGTCCAGTGCGTCGAGCCGGGTGGAGGCGTTCCGGAGTTCGCCGGCCAGCGCGGCCAGGGGCTGGTCCGGGCGGGTGGCGGCGCGGGCGGCGACGATTCCCAACGCGAGTGGCAGACCCGCGCAATTGTGCAGGATCGCGTCGACCGCGTCCGGTTCGGCGGCAACCCGTCGCGCGCCGAGATGCTCGATGAGCACGAGGCGGGCCTCGCGGTCGGGCAGCACGTCCAGCGCCAGCGGGCGGGCACCGTGTGCGGCGAACAGGCCGGCGAGGTGGTGGCGGCTTGTGACGAGCACCGTGCAGGTCCCGGCACCGGGGAGTAACGCTTGCACGTGCGCACTGTCCCGCGCGTTGTCCAGCACGATCAGCATCCGCCGGCCGACCGTCAGGCTGCGGTACAACGCGGCCTGCGCATCGGGATCGGCCGGAATCGAAGTGGACGGTACGCCCAGGGCGTCCAGGAAGGCACGTAGGGCCACGGCCGTGGGGACCGGTTCGCCACCCGGGTCGAACCCGCGCAGGTTCACGAACAGTTGTCCGTCCGGGAATCGCTGGATGTTCTCGTGCGCCCACCGCAGGGCCAGCCAGGTCTTCCCGATTCCGCCGGCACCCCCGATTGCCGAGATGACGAGTGTGGCGCCACGATCCGGCTGGGCGTCCCGCATGGTGGCCAGTTCGGTGAGTTCCCGGCCACGGCCGGCGAACGAGCGCGGTGGCGCGGGCAATTGGCGTGGCACCGGCGGGCTCGGTCGCGATTCGGACACGGTGATGGGCGTTACGGGGTAGGTCAGCGCCGGGTCGGCGGCGAGCAACTGCTTGTGCAGGTGCAGCAACGGCGGACTCGGGTCGGCGCCCAACTCCTCGACCAGTTTCCGCCGTACCCGTTGGAAGTGGCCAAGGGCGTCGGATTGCCGGCCGCAGCGGTACAGGGCGAGCATGAGCTGCCCCGCCAGCCGCTCGTCGAGCGGATGGGCGGCCGCGCGTGTCGACAGCTCATCCAACAACCGACCGTGCTCACCGCGGCTGAGCGCGAGGTCATTGCGGTCGAGCTCGGCCGCCAGCCGCTGCCGGTTCAGGGCTTCGCGCTCGCTGTTCAGCCACGGCGTGTCCATTGTTGCGAACGCCTCGCCGTGCCACAGCCCGAGTGCCTGCTCGAGGAGCTCCACACCGGCATCGCCGCCGGCCGCCCGCGCCTTCGCGACCAACCGGCGGAACCGGTGCATGTCCACGTCCATCGGATCGATTGCCAGCACGTAGCCGGCTGGGCGCCGTTCGATGTGGACGTCGGCGGCGGCCAGGACGTGCCGGAGGCGGGACAGGTAACTGCGCAGCGTCCCCGCTGCCCGTTGGGCCGGACGACCACCCCAGACCCGGTCCACCAGCTCGTCGGCCGGTACCGCGGCGTTGGCCTCCACCAGCAGGGCCGCCAGTACACACCGCTGCCGGAGATGTCCGACGTCGACGGGGCGACCATCGACGTACGCCTCGACGTCGCCGAGCACCTGGAAGCGCACTGCCACCTCCTGTCAGGTACTCGGACCAGCCAATTCAACAATTCTTTCAGGTCCGCTCCACGTCGACCGTCCACCCTTCGGACCAGACAGCAATGCGAAACGAAGGGGTCCGGACATGAGCGCCATTGCCTGTACGGGGAGGGGCGGGTGGGTGGCCGGATTCAGAAGATGGGTTGTCAGCGTCGCCGCCACGGTGGCGTCGAACTACGCGTTGGACGCCTGGGCGGCGGCGGCCGGGGTCGCCCTGGTCGCCTCGGGCCTGCTCGCCGGCCTCGGCCAACCATGGCTGCTGGTGTTCCTCGCGGTGAGCTACGTCGCCTGGGGCTTCGGGTTGCGGGCCAATGTGCGGGCCAACTGGACCCTGCTGGTGTCCACCGGAACCAGCACCAACGTGCTGTCCAAGGCGGCGTACGACCTCGCCCGCCGCATCACCGGAAACGCCCGTGCGCAGCGGCTGGCCGCGGCCCTCGGGTACATCGGTACCCAGGTCGCCGCGGAGGGGTTCTACTACGCGGGCACCTTCGGCGTCGCGGCGTTCAGTGACGCGATCACCGGCACCGAGGCGCTCCTGTTCCTGGCGGGTGCCAACGTCGCCGCCGCGCTGTACGAGTACGGGCTCGCCCGCCTCACCGCAGCCTTCCTCCGCCGCCGCCGGTACGCGTCGTTCGATACCGACTGGGTACCGGCGGACTACCTCGCCGGCTACTACCGCACTGTGGAACCGGACGAGGTGGCCACCATCGCGTTCTTCGTCGACGCGATGCGGCACGCCGAACGCGACCAGCCGGTGCTGTTCTTCGGAGTGGGGCCCACCCTGCACCACGTGTTCGCGGCGGCCGAGATCGCCTCCGAGATTCACCTGGGCGACTATCTGCCGGCGAACCTGGCCGAGATCCGGCGGTGGATCGACCGCGAACCGGGTGCCCACGACTGGCGGCCGTTCGTCCGCTACACCCTGCAGTGCGAGGGGATCAGTTGCCCGTCCGACGCGGAGGTGGCAGCGCGTGAAGACCTCACCCGTACGAAGATCACCGAGTTGGTCCGGGTCGACGCCCGGCGTTCCCGTCCGGTCGACCGTCGCTACTCGACGGTGATCAGTCCCTACTGCGCGGACTCCGCCACCGACGACCGCACGACTTGGGCGTTGTTCATGCGCCATATCACGGGCCTGGTCGAGCCGGGCGGTCTGTTCATCACCGCTGCCCTACGCCGCTGCCGCGGCTACACCGTCGGTGGGAAGACCTTTCCCGGCGCCGATGTGGACGAGCATGACCTCCGCACGGTGCTCCAGCCCGAGTTCGACACTGTGGACGGTTCAATTGCGGTCCGACACACCTCCCAGGAAGCCACCCACGGCTACTCGGCGATCCTGCTCTGTGAGGTCCGCCGGCGTAACCAACCGAACCAGGGCAACGCCGTGACCAGGCGCTTGTCAGGAGACGGTGTGGTCCGGTCCCGGGTCGCCGCCAGCGGCTCGTATCCGGAGGCGGTCGAGGTAGTGGTTCCAGCCGTCGCGGTGCAGATCGACAGCCGGGAACGGGAGTCCGGTGTGGACCAACCGGAGCAGGGTACCGTCGTGGCCGTCGGATTCCAGGGTGACCTCGACGGTGCTGGAACCGGGTGGTACGGGGGAGCCGTCCCCTTCCCACCCCCAGGTGAAGATGATGCGATGCGGCAGATCGACGATGACGAAGCGCCCGGCCGCCCAGCCGTCCCCGCGGACGTTCATCCGGAACACGCCGCCCGGCCGCGGATCGATCTCGGCCTCCACGCCCTGCCAGGAAAGCCACCGGTCCGGGTCGGTGAAGAACGAGCACACGATTTCTGGATGGGCCTTGATGCGGCGTTCGACGATGACGACGGCGCTCATACGGTCGGCCCTCCCATCGGTCGAATGCGGGGGGCCTCGGCGGTCCCGGCCGTTCGCTCGGTGTCGGCGGCCTCGGCGAGCGACGCGAGCCGGTCGATCTGTCCCGCCCACATCGTCTCCAGATAGTCGGCGAGGGGGCCCAGGGTGACCCGGTTGGCCCGGTAGTAGCGACGGGTGCCGTCCCGCCGGACGCTGACCAGATTGGCGTCGCGCAGCACCTTGAGGTGCTGGGACACCGCACCGAAGGTGATGTCGACGGCGGCGGCGAGCGCACCGGCGGTGCGTTCCTGCTGCCAGCAGAGCCGGAGCAGTTCCTGCCGGCGCGGCTCAGCCACGACCTTCACAGCGTCCATGACTCCGAATTTACGTCGTCACGAAAGCTTGCGCATCGAGGGTGCCGACCTTATTTTAGCCGTAGCTAAAACAACCGTGAGGGGGAACGTTGCCTGACATGCATCATCTCGTCCAGATCGACAGTGCCGGCGCGACCGCGGCGTACGCGGCGTTGACCACCACGGAGGGGATCACCGGCTGGTGGACCAGCCGCGCCGCGGGGTCCGGCACGGCGGTCGGGGACCGGCTGTCGATGAGCTTCCCCGACGCGCCGGTCACCTGGGACATGACAGTCGCGGTGGCGGACCGGCCGGCGCGGGTGGAGTGGGACTGCACCGGCGGACCGCCCGGGTGGCCCGGCACGCGCGTGGTGTGGGCCGTCGAGCCGGTCGACGCCGGTGTGGTGGTGCGGCTCGATCATCTCGGGTTCGCCGCCGTGGACGACATGTTTCGGATCGTCACCGTGGGCTGGGCGCAGATGCTGCTTTCGATGCGAGACTTTCTGGCATCCGGTGTCCGCAAACCGTTCTTCGACTTCTAACCGGCGGAGGGAATCCGTTCATGGCCGTTGACGTCGTCACCGACACCATCATCGATCGGTCGTGTGCGGACGTGGCCGCCTACGCCGGCGATCCGTCCAACGCCCCGCGGTGGTACGCCAACATCACCTCGGTGCGATGGCAGACCGAGCCGCCCGTGCGGGTCGGGTCACGGATGGACTTCGCTGCCCGGTTCCTCGGCCGGACGCTGGCCTACACCTACGAGGTGGTCGAGCTGATCCCCGGACAGCGGCTGGTGATGCGCACCGCGCAGGGCCCGTTCCCGATGGAAACCACCTATACCTGGCAACCGATGACCGACACACGGACCCGGATGACGCTGCGCAACCGCGGCGAGCCGGCCGGCTTCGGAAAGGTCGCCGCGCCGGTGATGGCCGCCGCCATGCGCCGCGCCAACGACAAGGACCTGGCGACCCTTAAACGCATCCTGGAACGCCAGTCCTGATCGCGTCACCACGCCGTCAGGAGCAGGTGGTTGACGGCCAGGGCGGTGACCGCCTGGACGGTCAGCCAATGCCGTCGGGCGGCCTCGGGCAGCAACGCCGCGCCGGCCGCGAACCAGACCGCGAACGGCAGCCAGATCCGCTCCACCTCCGCCTTGCTTAGCCCGGACAGGTCGGCCGCAAGCACGGCGACGGCCGCCGCCACCGGCAACGCCCAGCAGGGCGGACACGACGCCTGTCGGCCCGCGGCCGCGACACTCCTGCGGATCACCGCCAGGGCTGCGGGGCCGACGCAGGCCGTGACGGCGGCGAGGTTCGCCCAGACCCAGTAGAGGTACGGACGATGACTGGCGATCCCCTGGTAGTAGCGCTGGACGACCAGGTGGTAGCCGTCCGGCCACCAGAATCCGGAGACCGTGAACGCGGCCGCCACCACCAGAGCACCGAAGGCGCACCAGGCGACGGGGCGGATCCGCCGGACGACGATCGCGGCGGCTGCCACCAGCGGGGCGAGCAGGACGAGGCCGTACGACAGATAGACCCCGCAGCCGAGCAGGGCACCTCCGGCCACCGCGGATCCCGGGTTGCGCCGGACCAGACCGTGGGTGGTCAGCGCGACGCCGCACGCCGCGACGCCGGCGAACAGCCCGTCGGCCGACGCACCGATCCACACGGCTCCAGGGAACAGCACGGCGAACGGTACGGCGACCCGCGCTGCCCGTTCGTCACCGAGCAGCCGGACGGTTTCGGGCACCGCGACCGCGGCGGCCGCACCAACCAATACGCAGGCGACCGCCGCCCACCCGCCTCCGCCGAGACCGATCCGGTTCAGCAGGACGAAGACGAGCACGGCGCCCGGCGGGTGTCCGGCGACGTGTGTGGTCCAGGCGTCGGGCTGGGAATCGAGGATGCGGGAGGTGAAGTTGTGCAACAGCGCACCGACCGAGCCGATGCCGCCGACCTCGCGCAGGTATTCGCTCGATGTGGTGAGCCGTCCGGTCAGGCCGCGCTGCACGCCGTCGACCAAGGCCAGGGCCAGAATCCAGCCGACGGCCGCGACGTAGGTGATCGCCCGGAGCCGGGACCAGGACAGCTCGGCCGCGAGCCGGGGACCGTACCGCACGACGAGCGCGGCGACGATGAGTGCGAGCGGTGTGCCCGGGCCGACGTGCGGCAGCCAATGCGCGAACAGCGGAGCGGCGCTCGCGCGCACCGGGTGTCCGATCTGCCCCAGGACGGCGCCGACGACCGCGGCGGCGGCGAACACTCCCAGGCCGACTCCGGCCGCTGCCGCGTCGGCCCGGTCGAGCCGGCGGCGGGTGGACAGCGTCGTGGTCATGCCGCGTGGGCGAGCTCGGCCAGCCCGTCGGTGAGTCCGACCCGGGCACGGAATCCCAGCTCCGCGGCGGCTCGGTCGGGGGACGCGGTGATGTGCCGGACGTCGCCGAGCCGGAATTCGCCGGTGACCTCCGGCGCCGGGCCGCCGATCGCCGCACCGAGGCCCGCGGCCAGCTCGCCGATCGTGGTGGCCCGGCCGGAAGCGATGTTGTACGCGCGCCATCCGGTCGCCGGCACCGCCAGCGCCGCCAGGTTCGCCGCCGCGACGTCTCGCACGTGGACGAAGTCGCGCCGCTGCCCACCGTCCTCGAACACCTGCGGCGCCCGCCCGGCCGCCAATGCCGAGCGGAAGATCGCCGCGACGCCACTGTACGGGGTGTTTCCGGGCATCCCGGGCCCGTACACGTTGTGATATCGCAGCGCCGCCACGCTTGCGCCGCAGTGGCGGGCCCACGCCGCGGTCAGGTGTTCCTGGGCGACCTTCGTGGCGGCGTAGACACTGCGCGGATCGTGCGGCGCGGACTCATCCACGAGGGCTGGGTCGAGCGGCGAGCCGCAGTCCGGACAGGTCGGCTCGTACCGGCCTGCGGCCAGGTCGGCCTCCGCTCTGGGCGCCGGCCGCCTCGGGCCGTGCGCTGAGCATGTGTATGCACCCTCGCCGTACACGACCATCGAGCTGGCGAGCACCAGCCGGGTGACGTCGGCGCGGGCCATCGCGGCGAGCAGGACGGCGGTGCCCAGGTCGTTATGGCCGACGTAGGCGGGCAGGTCGTCGAGGTCGACGCCGAGACCCACCAGCGCGGCCTGGTGGACGACTGCGTCGACCCCATCCAGGGCAGCGCGCACGGCGCGCGGGTCGCGCAGGTCGCCGACGTGGACCCGGCAGCCGTGCACAGTGGCGGAAAGCGGGTTGCGGTGCACGATGGGATCTCGGGCATCGAGGACTGTCACGTCGTACCCGGCCGCCGCCAAGGCCGCCACCACATGCGAACCGATGAACCCGGCACCGCCGGTTACGAGCACATGGGACACGTGGCCGACCGTAGGCTGCCGCCGGGTGTCGCGGTGACGTCGGCGGCGGTCCGTCAGCGGATCGTAAGTAACGGGCGGACACGTCACCGTTCGGTAAGGTCTCGTCTCCATCCGATAAGGGCCGACCGGCCCGGTCCGTCCATAGGGTTCGGGACGTGACCACCGTGGTGCTGCCCTGCCGGGACGAGGCCCCCGCATTGCCCGAACTGTTCGCCCGGATGCCCGCCGGCTACCGCGTCGTCGTGGCCGACAACGGCTCGACCGACGGCTCCGCGGACATCGCCCGGGCGTTCGGCGCCGAGGTCGTCGACGTGCCGCAACCCGGATATGGCGCCGCAGTGCACGCCGGTGTCTGTGCCGCCGCCGACGGGGTGGTGTGCGTGCTGGACGCCGACGGCTCGTTGGATCCCGCCCAGCTGCCCGGGCTGGCCGATCCGGTGCGGGCCGGTGCCGCCGACCTGGTGGTGGGACGGCGCCGGGCCGTTGGCCGGGGTGCCTGGCCGTTGCACGCCAGGTACGGCAACGCTCTCCTCGCCCGGCGGGTACGCCGTCGCACCGGGCTGCCGGTGCACGACCTCGGGCCGATGCGCGCCGCACGGCGCGCTGACCTGCTCGCACTCGATCTGCGCGACCGCCGGTTCGGGTACCCGCTGGAGCTTCTGGTCGCGGCGGCCCGTGCCGGGTGGCGGGTGGTCGAGGTCGACGTCGACTACCACCCGCGCGCGGCCGGCACCCGTTCGAAGGTGACCGGAAGCATCGGCGGCACGCTCCGCGCCGTCCGCGACATGAGGGCCGTGTTGACCCGATGAATGCCGAGGTGCTCGTCCTGGCCAAGGAGCCGGTCGCGGGCCGGGTCAAGACCCGCCTCTGTCCACCGTGTACCGCTGCCGAGGCGGCCCGGATCGCGGCGGCGGCCCTGGCCGACACGCTCGACGCCGTCGGCGGCGTCGGCGAGATCGGGCGGACCTTGGTGCTCGACGGCCGCCATCCGGCTCCAAGCGGCTGGTCGGTGGTGCCACAGCGTGGTGGCCCGCTGGACGCACGGCTCGCGGCGGCGTTCGCAGACACTCGGCGGCCCGGCGTCCCGTCGCTCCTGATCGGCATGGACACCCCGCAGGTGACCTCCGAGTTGCTGACCGGCGTGCTCGGCACCTTGACCGGCGTCGACGCGGCCCTGGGGCTGGCCGTCGACGGCGGCTGGTGGGCGCTCGGACTGCGCGAACCCCGGCAGGGGACGGCGCTGCTGGGCGTCCCGACATCCACCGCGACGACCGGCCGGGACACCCTGGCCGCGCTGCGTGCACGCGGGCTGGGAGTGGTGCTGCTCCCGGAGTTGCGCGATGTCGACACCGCCGCCGACGCGCACACCGTCGCGGACGCGTGCCCGTTGGGCAGCCGCTTCGCCCGCGCCGTCACCGAGCTGATGCCGAGAGCGGCCGGAGGGGCGTCGTGACCGCGCTAGCCGTGTTCGACGCCGCGCTGCGACGAGCCGGGGCCGGGCATCCCACCGCGTTGACGCTGCGCGACAACACCGGCAGCGAACACTCGCTCGACCCACGAACGTGGTGCTGCGACGAGATCCCGGGCGACAGTGGACTGCTCGACCGCTGTGCCGGACCGACCCTCGACGTCGGTTGTGGCCCGGGCCGGCTGGCGGCGGCATTGACGCGGCGTGGCCGTCCGGCGCTGGGCATCGACATCAGCGCCGCCGCGGTACGGCTGGCCCGCCGCCGCGGCGCGGTCGTCCTGCTCCGGAACGTGTTCGACCCGCTGCCCGGACATGGCCGGTGGCGGCGGGTGCTCCTGGCCGACGGCAACATCGGTATCGGCGGCGACCCGCACCGCCTGCTGAGCCGCAGCCGGGATCTCATCGCCCGCGACGGCCGCGTCCTCGTCGAGGTCACGGCGCCCGGTACCCGCAGCTGGGCCGGCCGGGCGGACCTGCGGCACGGCACCGGGCCGGACATGCCGATGCGATGGGCGTCCGTGGCGGTCCCCGATCTGGCGGCGCTGGCGGCCGCGGCGGCGCTGCGAACTGTCGAAACCTGGATGGAGGCGGGCCGGTGGTTCGCGAGCTTGGCGCCGGCCTGAGCAGGCGGATCGACCGTAGGCTGCCGGCCCCGCCCGCGGCGTTGCGGCGCGGACCGTGGCGGCCCGGCACGTTCCGGTCCCGGCTGCGGTCGCCGCGGCTGACCAGCCAGCTCGGTGTCGCGCTCGCGACCGCGTTCGGCGTCTGCTTCGTGACCGGGCTGCTGAGTCACCTGATCCAGCACCCACCCGGCTGGTTCGGGTGGCCGAGCCGACCCGTCGGGCTCTACCGGATCACCCAGGGCGTGCACATCGCGACCGGGCTGGCCACCGTTCCGCTGCTCGGGGCCAAGCTGTGGTCGGTATATCCGCGACTGTTCAGCTGGCCGCCCGCGCGCACGGTCGTGCATGCGCTGGAGCGCGCCGGTGTCGCGCTGCTGGTCGCGGCGGCGCTGTTCCAGCTTGTCAGCGGCGTGCTGAACATCGCCCGCTGGTACACGCCGATGCCGTTCTTCTTCACCGCCGGCCACTACCGGGTGGCCTGGCTGGTGGTCGGCGCGCTGCTCGTGCACATCGGCGTGAAGCTGCCGGTGATCCGGCTCGCACTCGCCCGCCGTCCGCGGCTGACCCGGCCGGGCGTGAGCCGGCGCAGCCTGCTCGGCGCGGTGGCCGCCGCGGCCGGCCTGATCACTGTGTCCACCGCCGGGCAAACCATCGCGCCCTTGGCGCGTCTGTCGCTGCTCGCGCCGCGGCGCCCTACGGTCGGACCGCAGCGCCTCCCGGTGAACAAGACGGCGGCCGGCGCCGGGATCTCCGTCGGCGCCGGGTACCGGCTGACCGTGGCCGGTCCCGGCCGCCGGGTCGCTCTTGACCTGGCCGGGCTGGACGCGCTCCCGCAGTACACCGTCGTCCTGCCGATCACCTGCGTCGAAGGGTGGAGCTCCACCGGCACCTGGACCGGGATCCGGCTGCGCGATCTCGCTGCGCTCGTCGGCGTTGACCCCGACCGCGCCGTGGTCGAGGTCGAGTCGCTCCAGACCGGCGGACGGTACCGCACCTCCACCGTCGCGCCGCCGCAGGTCCGCGACCCGCTCACACTGATCGCGCTGCGGCTGCACGGCGAGGTGCTGCATCCCGACCACGGCTACCCCGCACGGCTCATCGCCCCCAACCGTCCCGGTGTCCTGCAAACCAAGTGGCTGAGCACGATCACCGTCCGGGATGCGCCGTGAGAACCGCCCTGATCGGGTCCGGCTTACTCGTCATCGCGTACGCCGTGATCGGCGCCGCCACCGACCCGGACGTCAAGCTGCCCGGTGTGCTGGCGTTCCTGCTCGGCGCCCTGGTCGCGCACGATGCGGTGTTCCTGCCGATGGTTCTCGCCGTCGGGGTGCTGATCGGCCGCTACGTGCCGGCCGAACACCGGACCGCCGTACGGGCCGCGGCACTGGTCAGCGCCGCCGTCACGCTGGTCGCCCTCCCGCTCGTTCTCGGCCTCGGCCGCGACCCGGGAAACCCGTCCGCGCTGCCGCTGCCGTACGGCCGGGGCCTCGCGGTCCTGCTCGCACTGATCTGGCTGACCGCGCTCGCCGCCGTCGCGGTCCGGCGCATCCGTAAGCGCTTCGCAAGGTCCCGCGGGACACGCGATGGGTAGCGTTGCCGGTATGGGACACCATGTCCTCGTCGTGGACGACGACCCGACCGTCAGCGACGTCGTCCGCCGCTACCTGGAGCGGGACGGCTGCCGTGTCCGGCTGTCGTTCGACGGCGCCGACGCGCTCGCCGCGGTCGCTGACGAGCGACCCGACCTGGTGGTCCTCGACCTGATGATGCCCGGCCTCGACGGTCTCGAAGTGTGCCGCCGGCTCCGTCAGCAGGATCCGGACCTGCCCATGGTCATGCTCACCGCCCTCGGCGAGGAGACCGACCGGGTCACCGGCCTGGAAGTCGGCGCGGACGACTACGTCACCAAACCGTTCTCCCCCCGCGAACTCGTGCTGCGGATCCGCTCGGTGCTGCGCCGGGCCGCCCCGGCCACTGCCGAGCCGGAGGTCCTGCGCGACGGCGATCTGACCGCCGACACCGGCCGCCGCATCGCCCGGATGCGCGGGATGCCGCTGGCCCTGACGGTCCGCGAGTTCGACCTGCTCGTCTTCCTGCTTCGCCATCCGGCCCGAGCCTGGTCCCGCGCGGAGTTGCTGGAGCGGGTGTGGGGCTGGCAGTTCGGCGACCAGTCCACCGTCACCGTTCACGTGCGCCGGCTACGGGAGAAGATCGAGGACGACCCGGCAGCGCCCCGGCGCATCGTGACTGCCTGGGGCGTCGGGTACCGGTACGAGCGCACCCATGAGTGACCTGCTGCTGATCGCCCTGTACGCCCTTGGTGCCGGCGCCGGTGTCGGCGCGGTCGGTGCCGTGGCGTTGCGGCTGCTGCGCGGCCGGTCGATTCTGGTGCACGTCAGCGTTCTGCTCGTGGTGACCGTCGCCGCCGTGGCGGCCGGGGTGGTGACCGTCGCCGCGGCGATGTTCCTGTCACCACACGACCTGCAGGTCGTGCTGGTCACGGTCGCCGCGTCCGCCGTCGTCAGCCTCGCGGTCGGCGTGGCGTTCGGCCGGCGGCTGGCCACCGCCGCCGTCTGGGCCGGCCAGGCCCGGGAGCGGGAACGGCAGATGGAGACCGGGCGCCGGGAACTGGTCGCGTGGGTCTCGCACGACCTGCGTACCCCGCTCGCGGGGCTCCGCGCGATGGCCGAGGCACTGGCCGACGGCGTCGTCGACGACCCGGCGACCGTGCACCGGTACCACCAGCAGATCCGGGTCGAGACCGACCGGATGGCCCGGCTGGTCGACGACCTGTTCGAGTTGTCCCGGATCAACGCCGGCGCGCTGCGGTTGGCCCTGTCCACCGTGCCGCTGGCCGACGTCGTCTCCGACGCCATCGCGGCGACGGCGCCGCTGGCCGCCAGCCGCGGCGTGACAGTCACCGCCAGCGAGACCGGCTGGCCCACCGTGGTCGCCGCAGAGCAGGAACTCGCCCGCGTCGTCACCAACCTCGTCGTCAACTCCGTGCGCTACACACCGCCCGACGGCACCGTGACGATCGACGCCGGCCGCGACCACGACGACGTGTGGCTGGCCGTGTCCGACACCTGCGGCGGCATCCCGGACCACGATCTGCCTCGCGTCTTCGATGTCGCATTCCGCGGGGAACGCGCCCGAACCCCGCATGCCACACCGCACGCCGGCGGCGGCGGACTCGGTCTGGCCATCGTCCGCGGCCTGGTCGAGGCCCACGGCGGCGAGGTCAGCGCCGGCAACACCGGCGTCGGCTGCCGCTTCGTCATCCGGCTCCCGGCGACCCGGCGTGGGTAGACCCACGGCGACGGATGAGGCGCACACCGCGGCCGCCGTGAACGCACGCCTCACAAGGCCAGCACACCCCGAACGACGAGGGCCACTCCGACCACGAACGAGGTGACGACGACGAGGGTGCGCGCGTGCTTTCCGGTCCACCGATGCGTGGATACGACCACGGCCTGCGCGGCGTCAGGTTTGACGATGCACATCGCCAAAGCAGCGATCGGCAGGGCGAACCAGACCGCATCGTAGATCAAGACAGCCACCAGCCCATCCGCGAACCACGGGTTGTGGGCCACGATGACGTTGAGCGCGATCAGGTAGAACAGTCCGGGAATGTGGGTGAGCGGGCCGGCCGCAGCGGCGACCGGAATCGTGACGCGCTGATACAGCCGATCCCTCCACCCGCCGCCGACTTCGGGAGCGTCCTGCCGCGGCCGCCGCCGAGACAGCCCGCCAAGGATCGCGCAGCCGAACAGCACAGCGACGACTCCGGCAACGATGTCAACGATGCCCTTCGCCTGGCTGCTGCCCGTGTGGAGGTGGATGCCGTGCAGCGCGCCGACGACGACCATCCCGAACGCGGCCACCGACGCCAGACCAGCGACCACGTACGCGAACAGGAGCCGGCGCCGGGCCTGGTGGGTGAGAAGCGCGGAGACGGCGGCAAGACTCGTCGGCCGAACCGTACTCGCCAACGCCAGGGCGAAAAGTTCGATGATCAAGCGAGCGTCCTGTTAGTGCGGCCGCTGTCCGGTTCGGTCGCGACGTCCGGGAGCCGGGTCTCGCGGTTGGCCAGTGTGATCAACGTAGCTCCGGCCAGTGCGGCGAGCAGCGCGGCGGCCGCGACGACGACATGCCAAGCCGGACGGGTCAGCCGCTCCTCGAACAGCAGAATCCCGAGTATCACGCTGACCGCGGGATTCGAGACATATAGCGCGGCCATGGCCGGTGCGAGTTGACCGGTAGCGAGCGACAGCTGCTGGAGGAGAAATGCGGCGAATCCGAAACCGAGCAGCGCCCAGGTCCGCCAGTCCGCCGCGGCGTCGGCGATACTGACGTGCAGATCGTTGATGACCGGCTTGGCGAACGTGGCCGACACCCCGAAGAATAGGCCCGCGGACAGGCCGAGGACGGCTGCGCGCACCGAGGCAGAGGCGGTCCTCCGCTGCCACAGCAGCAGCAC
>DATBGW010000002.1:0-2369 GCA_036557765.1 Actinoplanes sp. | reverse complement strand
CGTGGTTGGCGCGTACGCCGAGCTTCCCGTGTTGCACCGTCCGGTGGTGTTGCTGCGCAACGCGAGCGCTGACCCGTCCGGCCGGAGCGCATCAGTGGGCAACGGTCCGGACGACGAGCGGTCGTTGGACGAGCAAGGAGTGCGCCAAGCCGCGGCACTCGCCACGCTGGTTCCGCTCTTTGGCCCGGGACGCCTCATCAGCGCCGAACCGCTGCCATGCCGGCAGACGATGGCTGGGATCGCCGCCGCGCTCGACCTCGGTATTGACATCGACGGGCGTTTTGCCGACGGCGCGGACGCCACGATCGCGGCTCAAGCGCTGCGGGGCCTCGCCGATCCGGATACCGCCACGGTGGTGTGCGGCCAGGGCGAGCTCATGTCGTCGGTGCTCGCGATCCTGGCCGGGCGGGCCGAGCCTGAGCACCGGGTTGCCGTGGGCGACGCCGTGGTCCTCTGCTTCGCCGGCGACGAGCTGATCGCGGCGGACCCCTTCACCACGGGCGTCTCCTGACGCCCGGCACGACACACCACAGCGGCGCCGACCTCGTCACGGATCGGCGCCGCTGCATGTCCGGTGCTACCTTCCAGAGCTGGCGCGTGCACGCGCCGACACCGTGCGCCGCCGTGACGGACTCGTCGCGGCACGGGTCGTCTTCTTGGCCGGGGCCTTCTTCGCCGGCACGGCCTTCTTGACCGCGGTCGCCCGGACGGTCTTGGTCGCCTTGGCGGGGGCTGCCTTCTTCGCTGGCGCCTTGGCGGCCTTGGACGCCCGGCCGGCGGCGACGAGCTCCTTGAAGCCCGTGCCCGGCCGGAAGGCCGGCACCGACGTCTTCTTCACCCGCACCGACTCACCGGTGCGCGGGTTGCGCGCGATCCGCGCGGCGCGGTCGCGTTTCTCGAAGACGCCGAAGCCCGTGATCGAAACCTTGTCGCCCTTGGTAACCGCGTTCTGGATCTCGGACAGCACCGCGTCGAGCGCGGCCGTCGCGGACCTGCGGTCCCCCAGACGCATGGTGAGCGCTTCGATGAGGTCAGCCTTGTTCACGAGTGGTTCCTCCCATGCTGTGCCCGATGTTCGGCTGGCAAGCTTCGCCGAATCCGCTGTCGTTCAAGCGGTCAGGCTCCGCGTACGTCGCTTGACGGTCATCGCTGCCGCTCAAACAGCCATTCTGCGCCGCACAGTAGCGGCGCCGCAGGCCGTACTCAAACATCGCCGCGACGAAACTCCGTGTCCTGCCAGGGAATTCCGCCTCGCCACGCGTGCTGGGGCGCCGAAGTCCGCCCGGCCGCGGGCGAAACCCCTTACCGGTGCCCCATTTCGGGGCCGACGCGTCAGGCGACGACCGGCTTGAACGACGGGCGGGTCGCCTCGAACGCCGTGATGTCATCGGCGTGGCGCAGGGTCAGGCCGATGTCGTCGAGTCCTTCCAGCAGCCGGTAACGGCTGAAGTCGTCGAGCGCGAACTCGTGCTCGATCTCCGGGCCGGTGACCCGCCGCGCGACCAGGTCGACGGTCAGCTCCACGCCGGTGCGCTCTTCGAGCAGGATCCACAGCTCGCTGATCACCTTGTCGGGCAGCACCACCGGCAGCAGGCCACCCTTGAGCGCGTTGTTGCGGAAAATGTCCCCGAAGGAGGGTGCGATGACCGCGCGGAAGCCGTAGTCCTGCAGGGCCCAGACGGCGTGTTCGCGGGAGGATCCCACGCCGAACCGGGGGCCCGCCACGAGGATCGAGGCATTCGCGTAGTGGGCGTCGTTGAGCACGAACGAAGGGTCGGCCCGCCAGGCGTTGAACAGGCCGTCCTCGAAGCCGGTCCGGGTGACCCGTTTGAGGTACTCGGCCGGGATGATCTGGTCGGTGTCGACATCGGAGCGGCGCAGGGGAACAGCGACTCCACTGTGCACGGTGAACTTCTCCACGGTGCCGTGGTCTCCTTTCCGGGCGGGTCAGGCCAGGTCGGCGGGGCAGGCGAGGCGACCGACCACGGCGGTCGCGGCGGCCACGGGAGGCGAGACGAGGTGGGTACGGCCGCCGCGGCCCTGGCGTCCCTCGAAGTTCCGGTTGGAGGTGGAGGCGGATCGCTGCCCGGGCTTGAGCGTGTCCGGGTTCATGCCCAGGCACATGGAACAGCCGGCGAAGCGCCACTCGGCCCCGGCGTCGGTGAATATCTTGTCCAGGCCCTCAGCCTCCGCCGCGGCCCGCACCTTCGCCGACCCCGGTACCACGAGCATCCGTACGCCGTCGGCGACCTTCTGGCCACGTAGCACCTCGGCCGCGGCGCGCAGATCATCCAGCCGCCCGTTGGTGCATGAGCCGAGGAACACCACGTCGACACTGATGTCGCGCATCGCGGTGCCGGGACGCAGAT
>DATBGW010000001.1:0-16852 GCA_036557765.1 Actinoplanes sp. | reverse complement strand
TCGATCTTGGA
Organism: Actinoplanes sp.; assembly: GCA_036557765.1. Taxonomy (GTDB): domain Bacteria; phylum Actinomycetota; class Actinomycetes; order Mycobacteriales; family Micromonosporaceae; genus Actinoplanes. The sequence continues at coordinate 16,841 of DATBGW010000001.1, read as the reverse complement.
GTTGTCATTGCCCTTATAGGGGTTGTGTCCGATTTTGTGGCAACCACAACTCCAAGATCGACGAAGGGGTTGGTGAGGGCGGCGGCGGTCGTTAATCGTCCAGGACCCAGGCGGCGCAGTGCAGCTCGTCGCCCAGAGCGGCGATCTGGGCGGCGAAGGTCGTTGGCGCGGCGCGCAACGGTCCGCGGGACACCCACTGGACGGCCCAGCCGTGTCCGGCGGCCACGTTGAAGATCTGGTGGACGACCTGCGCGCCGCGCGGGTCCGGATGCACCGAGGTGACCCCGCGATACCACCACTCACCCTGCTGGACGACGGTCCGTGCGGACCGGTCGACGGTCACCGTGATCCGGCTGCCGGACAGCGACAGCACGAACTCGTCGCCGTCCTCCTCCTCGATCGCCCCGCCCTGGGCGAGTGGCGACCGCCCGCCCGGCCGTACGTCCAGCAGTACGTCGGCGACCGCGTCCGGCGCGGCCTCCACCACACCGCGCAGCTCCAGCAACTCGGTCATGGCTCTAGTTTGCTGGTCTGGGCTCGATGGCCTCGCTCCGCTCGGCTGGCTCGCGCCTCGATAACCGCTGAGTTTCCGCACCGATCGCGACGGCTGCACACCCCACAGCCGCCACGATCGGCACGGCAACTCACCGGCGGCGCTCGCGGCGGCCGTAAACTCCTGACGATGGCCGACGGACTTCTCGGCCCGGCGGAGATCCGGGAACTGGCCGCGCGCCTCGGCGTCGCGCCGACCAAGAAGCTCGGCCAGAACTTCGTGCACGATCCGAACACGGTGCGCCGCATCGTCGCCGCGGCCGCCGTGGCACCCGACGACGTCGTGCTGGAGGTCGGCCCGGGTCTCGGCTCACTGACGCTGGGCCTGGTGGCCGCCGCGGCGCAGGTCCACGCCGTGGAGATCGACGCCCGGCTGGCCGGGGCGCTGCCGTCGACCGTCGCCTCGGACCGGCTCACCGTCCACTCCGGCGACGCGCTGCGGATCACCGCCGCGGACTTCGAGCCGGCCCCGACGCTGCTGGTGGCCAACCTGCCGTACAACGTCGCAGTGCCGGTGGTGCTGCACCTGCTGGGTGCGCTGCCGACGCTGCGGGGCGGGCTGGTGATGGTGCAGAAGGAGGTGGCCGACCGCCTGGTCGCGCCGCCTGGGTCCAAAGTGTACGGTGTGCCGTCGGTCAAGCTGGCCTGGTACGCACGGGCCCGGCCGGCGGGACGGGTGCCGGCCGCGGTGTTCTGGCCGGTGCCCAACGTCGAGTCTGGGCTGGTGGCGTTCACCCGGCGGCCGCCGCCGGCGGACGTGCCGCGGGAGGCGGTGTTCGCGGTGGTGGACGCGGCGTTCGCGCAGCGGCGCAAGACGTTGCGCGCGGCGCTGGCCGCGTGGGCCGGTGGGCCGGACCGCGCCGAGGAGGTGCTGCGCGCCGCCGGAATCGACCCGGGCGCGCGCGGGGAGTCGCTGTCGGTGGAGCAGTTCGCGGCGATCGCGGCTGCCGCCAATTCCGTCGGAGTACGGCGGTAAGCTCAGCGCGTCCGGCGTTTCGCGCGAGGAGGTGACCCATGACGGCGGAGCCGACCAGCCGCGGCATGTGGTCGCCCGACCCGATCCGGCAACGCTTGGCCGCTCACACGCTGGAGGACGTGCTCACGCTGCCTGACGACGCGCCTCGCGTCGAGCTTCACGACGGAGTCATGACTGTGGTCCCATCGCCGACTTTCGGCCACCAGGACATCGCTGGTTTGCTGTGGTACTGGCTTCGGCAGCACGCGCCTGAAAAGTTCAAGGCAAGTTACGCCACCGGCGTTGCACTGTCGCTGACGACGAGCTTCGAGCCGGATGTGTTGCTCGTTGACGCCCGCGTACCGGACAACAATCACTTCGCCCGCGCCGACCAGGTGACGCTCGTGGTCGAGGTCGTGTCGCACGGCACCAAGCGCCGCGACCGACTGGAGAAGCCGGCGGATTACGCGGCGGCCGGCATCCCACACTTCTGGCGCGTCGAGCAGGATCCGATCCACATCTTCGCCTACGACCTGGGCAAGAACGGATACGAGCTGGTCGCCGACGCCACCGAGGAGCTCGTGCTCAAGGCGCCGTTCGAGATCCGGCTGCCGATCCGGGACATCACTCCGTGACGGAGGCCTGGGGGCCGGACGACGGCGCGCGCAGGGCCAGCGGCCCGGTACGAGTGCGGGTGCCCGCCAAGATCAATCTGCACCTCGGCGTGGGCCCGCGCCGGTCCGACGGCTTCCACGAGCTCAACACCGTCTACCACGCCATCGACATCTGCGACGAGCTGACCGCCCGGCCCGGCGACACACTGACTCTCACGATGGAGGGCGAGGGCGCGGGTGAGCTCGCGCTGGACGAGACAAACCTCATCATCCGGGCCGCGCGCGTACTGGCGAAGCACGCCCGCGTCCCGGCGTACGCGCGGCTGCACCTGCGCAAGGCGATCCCGCTCGCCGGGGGGCTGGCCGGTGGCAGCGCCGACGCCGCCGCCACGCTGGTCGCCTGCGACGCGCTCTGGGGCACCGGGCTGTCCCGGGACGAACTGGCCGAGATCGGCGCCCGCCTCGGCTCCGACGTGCCGTTCCTGCTGTACGGCGGCACCGCACTCGGCACCGGGCACGGCGAACGGATCAGCCCGATCCTGGCCCGGCCCACCGCCTGGCACTGGGTGGTCGCGTTGGCGGACGGCGGCCTGGCCACCGCGGAGGTCTACCGCGAGTTGGACCGGCAGCGATCCGGCCGGTGGTCGCCCGCCGCGCTGGACAGCCCGGACGCGCTGATGGCGGCCCTGCGTCAGCGCGACCCCGAGGTGCTCGGCGCGTCGCTGGGCAACGACCTGCAACCCGCCGCGCTCGCGCTGCGGCCCGCGCTGGCCGACGTGCTCAAGGCCGGCTACGACGCCGGCGCGGTCGCCGGGATGGTCTCCGGCTCCGGCCCGACCTGCGTCTTCCTCGTCACCGACGCCGGACACGCCGAAACGGTGGCGGCCGGATTGACCGACGCGGCCGTCTGCCGAGAGGCCCGCATCGCCCGCGGGCCGATGCCCGGCGCGCGGGTAACCTAGCCGCATCGTGGCCAACATCGTCAATCTGGACCGGGTGGGTAAGGCGTACGGCACCGCCGGTCCCCTTCTCACCGACGTGTCGCTGGGCCTGGACGACGATGCCCGCGTCGGGGTCGTCGGCCTCAACGGCGCCGGCAAGTCGACCCTCCTGCGGCTGCTCGCGAAGTCCGAGGAACCGGACACCGGCCGGGTCACCCACCGACGTGACCTGCGGGTGGCGGCGCTGCCGCAATCGCTGCTCCTGCCACCTGATGCGACCGTACGGGACGTGGTGCTCGGCACGGCCTGGCTGCCCGAGGACATGGGCGCGGAGCACGAGTGGGCCGGCGACGCGGGCGTGCGTACCGTCCTGGACGGTCTCGGCGTGGCCGAGCGCACCGAGCGCAGCGAGGGCCACGAGGGCACGCCAAAGGTCGACTCTGCAATGCGCGACCTCGGCCTGTCCGCTCCGGTCGGAGCGATGTCCGGCGGCGAACGCCGGCGGGTCGCGCTTGCAGCGTTGCTGGTCCGCGACAGCGATCTGCTGATCCTTGACGAGCCAACCAACCACCTCGACGTAGCAGGCGTCGACTGGCTGGCCCGCCACCTGCTCGGGCGGCGCGGCGCACTGGTCGTCGTCACCCACGACCGCTGGTTCCTCGATGCCGTCTGCACCGCGACCTGGGAGGTCGTGGACCGCGCCGTGTACGCGTACGAAGGCGGCTACGCGGCCTGGACGCTGACCCGCGCGGAACGCCGCCGCGTCGCCGAAGCGGCCGAGGCGCGCCGGCAGAACCTGCTCCGCAAGGAGATCGCCTGGCTGCGCCGCGGCCCGCCGGCCCGGACGTCCAAGCCCCGGTTCCGGATCGAGGCGGCCAACGCCCTGATCGCGGACGTGCCGCCGGTCCGGGACGAGGTCTCCCTGCGCCGCCTCGCCACCGCCCGGCTCGGCAAGCAGGTGTACGACCTGGAGGACGTGACGCTCAAGGCCGGCACCAAGACCATCGTGGACGGGCTCACCTGGCAGGTCGGGCCGGGCGACCGGATCGCCGTGCTGGGCGCGAACGGCGCCGGCAAGACCACGCTGCTGCGGCTGATGGCCGGAGATCGTACGGCGGACGGCGGCCGTCTGGTCACCGGCTCCACCGTGCGGGCCGCGTACCTATCTCAGGAGCTGGCCGAGCTGCCCGGGCATCTGCGGCTGCTGGAGGCCGTCGAGGAGGTCGCCAAACGAGTGCGGCTCGGTGACCGCGAGCTGTCCGCGGCCCAGCTGGCCGAGGTGTTCGGGTTCACCGACGCGCGGGTGTGGACGCCGGTCGCCGACCTCTCCGGCGGCGAGCGGCGCCGGCTGCAGCTGCTGCGCCTGCTCGCCACCGAGCCGAACGTGCTGCTGCTCGACGAACCCACCAACGACCTGGACATCGACACGCTGGCGGCGCTGGAGGACCTGCTCGACACCTGGCCCGGCACGATGATCGTCGCGAGCCACGACCGGTACCTCGTGGAACGCGTGACCGACACGGCGTACGGGATGTTCGGTGACAGGCGGCTGGTGCATCTGCCCGGCGGTGTCGAGGAGTACCTGGCCCGGGACGCCACCCCGTCAAGTCCACCGGCGCCACGGCGGACGGAGACGCCGGCGGCGGACATCCGCGCCGGCCGTAAAGAGCTCGCCCGACTCGAACGCCAGCTCGCCAAGCTGGAGGAACGCATCGTCGAGCTGAACGAGAGCCTTGCTGAGCACGGCAGCGACTACGCGAAGATCGTCGAGCTGGAGGCGGCACTCGACACTGCTCAGAAGGACCGGGCCGGCGTCGAGGAGGCCTGGCTCGAGCTGGCCGAACGCCTCCCCGACACGTGATCCGGGGGTGGTCCTGCACTGCCGCGCGCCATACGCCAGAATCGGCTCCATGGCGCACACTCCGATCAACCACCCGCTACGGCCGCTCTACCGTGCCCTCTGCGCGCTCGTCGGCATCTACCTGATCCTCTTCGGCGTCGTCGGCTTTCTCGTCGGCGACGGGGACCGCGTCCTGGGCCAGGGTGCCAACACGCTGTGGTCGGTCGTGTCGCTGATCCTGGGCGTGATCGTGCTGGCCGCCACCGTGATGGGCCGCAACCTCGACGTCAAGGTCAACCAGTACGTCGGCTGGGCACTGGTGGCCATCGGCACGCTCTCGCTGGCGGTGTCCCGGACCGACGCCAACTTCCTTGACTTCACCGTCTCCACGGTGGTCGTGACCTACATCTGCGCGCTGATCCTCATTCTGTCCAGCCTGTACGGCAAGGTCGGCACGGATGAGGACGCCCACGCCGAGCAGGTCGCCGCGCACGGCGGCTGACCGCTCAGCGCATCTTGCGGGTCAGCAGAGTCGGCTTGGTCTCCAGGTGGGACAGCCCGTTCCAGGCCAGGTTCACCAGGTGGGCCGCCACCATGTCCTTCTTCGGCTTGCGCGCCTCCCGCCACCACTGCCCGACCAGCGCCACCATGCCGACCAGCGCCTGCGAGTAGAGCTCGGCGAACTTCGGGTCGTAGCCGCGCCGCCGGAACTCGTCGGCGAGGATGTGCTCGACCTGGTGCGCGACGTCGTTCATGACACTGGAGAAGTTGCCGGCCGGTGACAGCACCGGGGACTCGCGGACCAGCACCCGGAAGCCGTGCGGCTCCTCCTCGATGTAGTCCAGCAACGCCAGCGCCGCCTGCTCCAGCAGCGCGTGCGGGTGGCCCGCGGTCAGCGCCGCGGCGATCCGGTCCAGCAGCGCGCGGACCTCGCGGTCCACGACCACCGCGTACAGACCCTCCTTGCCGCCGAAGTGCTCGTATATGACCGGCTTGGACACCTTGGCGTGCGAGGCGACCTCCTCCACGCTGGTGCCGTCGAACCCGCGCTCGGCGAACAGCTGCCGCCCGATGGCGATGAGCTGCTCGCGGCGCTGCGCCGCGGACATCCGTACGCGCGACGTGGCGGGCGTGCTCGAGGGACGGCCTGACGTGGCCGCGGGCCGCGTCTTCCGGCGGCGCGGTTGGTCGCGGCTGGTCTCGTTCAGGTCGGTCACCCGGCCATCCTGCCAGTGCGGTGACATTCAGGTGGTCCCGGCCTTTTTATCCTTATTTCGCCAGCTTGGCGGCGATCCGCTCGGGACGCGGCCACCGAACGTCGTACGCCGCGCCGATCTTCTCGAAGAGCCAGATCACCCGCGCGGAGATGTCGATCTGCCCGCGCAGCACGCCGTGCCGCGCGCAGGTCGGGTCGGCGTGATGCAGGTTGTGCCAGCTCTCGCCGAACGACACAAGCGCGAGCGGCCAGAAGTTCGCGGCCTTGTCGCCACTGCGCACCTCGAACGGGCGCTCGCCGTACACGTGGCAGACCGAGTTGATCGACCAGGTGATGTGGTGCAGCAGGCCGATGCGAACGATGCCGGCCCAGAAGAACGCAGTGAGCGCGCCCGCCCACGACCAGGTGACCAGACCGCCGATCAGCGCGGGGCCGAGCGTGGAGATGATCACCATGACCGGGAACAGTTGGTCGATGCGCCGGATGTCCCGGTCGGCGAGCAGATCCGGCGCGAACCGGGCCCGGTTCGACAGCTCCCGGCTGAACATCCACCCCATGTGCGCGAACCACAGTCCCTTGGCCAGCGCCCAGTAGCCGGTGCCGAACCGCCACGGCGAGTGCGGATCGCCCTCCAGGTCGCTGTACGCGTGATGCCGCCGGTGATCGGCGACCCATTGAATGATGTTGCCCTCGATGGCGAGCGAGCCGGCCAACGCCAGCGCGATCCGCAGCCAGCGCTTCGCCTTGAACGACCCGTGCGTGAAGTAGCGGTGGAAGCCGACCGTGATCCCGACGCCGGACACCACGTAGAACACCGAGCCGATTGCCACGTCCGTCCAGGAGAGCCAGCCACCCCAGGCCACCGGCACGGCGGCGAGGACCGCGAGGAACGGCACGATAACGAACGCGTACAGCGCCACCAGGATGCCGCGGGACTGCGGACCCTCGGTTAACGGCTTCGGGCCGCCTTTCGGAGCGGACTCGACCAGAACGGATGTCATGGGACCTCACAGGGGATGGGTATCGATTAGCTACGGCTACGTCACCGTAACCTACGCAACCGTAGCTCGCACTCGGGGGAGTGAAGTTCTTGGGCGCTCATAGTGGCCCTGGTGCGGGGTGACTACCCGTCCACGTGGCTTTCGAACGTGTTGGTTCCGGCGATGCTTTCCGGCCAAGTCGTAGGCAGTTCGCACGAGGCCTACGGCCCGAGAAAATGTCATAGGCGCGTTATAACGTATCTACATGGATGACCCCCGCCGCGCCGAAGCGCGCCGCCTCCGCCAAGAAACCCGGATGTCCCTCGCCGACCTCCGCCACCAGTTCAGCGTCAGCCGCGACACCATGGCCGACTGGCTATGGGGATTGCCGACGCCGGCGTGGACGCAACGCCCCAACGCCAAGGACGATCTCCGCGACCAAGCCATAGAGTTGCGCCGCGATGGGTGCTCCGTACCCGACATCGCGACAAAGCTCGACGTGTCCAAATCGACCGCGTACCTGTGGACACGCCATCTGCCCTTGGATCCGACACCGGAGCATGCCGTCGAACGCCGGCGTCGACACATGGAACACATGCGCGAGGCTCGCTGGGAGCCGCATCGGCGTGCTCGCGACGCAGAGCGGGCTTCGATAACTGGCGAGGCGGCCGCTTGGGTCGGTGCTCTCAGTGATCGTGAAGTGTTGCTGCTTGGAGCGGTCTCATACTGGTGCGAGGGCGCAAAGGTGAAGCCGTGGCACAAGGCCAACTATGGACTTCAGTTCATCAACAGTGATGCGGTGCTTATCTCACTCTTCCTTCGTTTTGTCGAGATGCTCGGCCGCGACCGATCTTCACTGCGCTACCGGCTCAGCATCCATGAAACCGCAGATGTGGAAGCCGCTACACGGTCGTGGGCGCATGAGATCGGAGTGTCTGTCGAAGCGTTCCAACGGGCGACCATCAAGACCCACAACCCCGTCACCATTCGCAAGAACGTTGGTGATGCATACCGGGGTTGCTTGATCGTCAAGGTGCCGAAATCGTCGAAACTCTACTGGCGAGTTGAGGGCATCATGGCCGGCGTTGCCCGAGGTCAAGCCAGATTGACCTCTCCGGTCGATGTGACCTGAAGTGGTAAATTCCTGGTGCTGGCCGGCAGGCGCTAGTCTGTCGGCAGCACCCCTTCGGCCGTGGTGTAATTGGCAGCACCTCGCCCTTTGGTGGCGATTGTCCGGGTTCGAGTCCTGGCGGCCGAGCTGCTCCGTAAGTCCTAATTGCGCCGCTATACGCCGGCGCGCATCCAGCATCGATTGCATGTGGAGTCCCGCGTGAGCCAGGCCCCGCGCCGTACCGTCGTCGTTCTCGCCGCAGGAATCGGCAAGCGGATGAAGTCCGCGACGCCCAAGGTGCTGCACCCACTGCTCGGCCGCACCCTGCTGGGACACGTCCTGGCCGCGGCCGAGGCCGCGCACGCCACCAGCACGATCGTGGTCGTGGGTCACCGAGCGGACCAGGTCACCGAGCACCTCGCCGAGATCGCCCCGGCCGCCACCCCGGTGGTGCAGGAGCAGCAGAACGGCACCGGCCATGCCGTACGCATCGCGCTGGAAGCGCTGCCGGACGTGGCCGGCACGGTCGTGGTGCTGAACGGCGACATCCCGCTGTTGCGCCCGGAGACCGTGGCGGCGCTGGTCGCGGCGCACGAGGACGGCGGTGCCGGCGCGACGCTGCTGGTCGCCGAGGTGGCCGACCCCACCGGCCTGGGCCGGATCGTCCGGGATGCGGCCGGCAACCTGGAACGGATCGTCGAGGAGCGGGACGCCACTCCCGAGCAGCGCGCGCTGCGCGAGGTGAACGCCGGCATCTACGCGTTCGACGCGGCACTGCTGCGGGAGGCGCTGGGCAAGCTGTCCACCGAGAACGACCAGGGCGAGGAGTACCTCACCGACGTGCCGGGCCTGCTCGCCGAGGTCGGGCACGCGGTCGGCCTGTTCGTGGCGCCGGACGCCGAGGAGACGCTGGGCTGCAACGACCGGGCCGAGTTGGCCGCGCTTCGCGCACGCCTGCGCGATCGGGTGAACACCGCGTGGATGCGCTCGGGAGTGTCCATTCTGGACCCGGCGACGACGTGGATCGACGTGACCGTACGCCTGGAGCCGGACGCGACGATCGACCAGAACACGCAGCTGCGCGGCACGACCAGTGTCGGCGCTGGCGCGGTGGTGGGCCCGGACACCACGCTGATCGACACGTCGGTGGCCGCCGGCGCGACGGTGTTGCGGGCTCACGCGACCGGCGCGGAGATCGGCCCGGAGGCGAACGTCGGCCCGTACACGTACCTGCGCCCCGGCACGCGGCTGGCGCGCAAGGCGAAGCTGGGCGGGTTCGTCGAGGCCAAGAACGCCGAGTTGGGCGAGGGGGCGAAGGTTCCGCATCTCACCTATGTGGGCGATGCCACGATCGGGGCGAAGGCCAACATCGGCGCGGGGACGATCTTCGCGAACTACGACGGAGTGAAGAAGAGTCACACGACCGTGGGAGAGGCCGCGTTCGTCGGCAGCGACACGGTGCTGATCGCGCCGGCCGAGATCGGCCCGGGGGCGTACGTGGCGGCGGGCAGCGCGATCAGCGGAACGGTGCCGCCGGGAGCGCTCGGCATCAGCCGGGCGGAGCAGCAGGCCGTGCCGGGCTGGACGGCGCGTAAGCGGGCCGGCACGGCGTCGGACGAGGCCGCGCGGCGGGCGCAGACGGAGTCTCCCGAGCAGGGGTGAGCCAGCCCACCCCGGCACAATCCGACATGTGGCATGCCCGGGGGCCCGGGGGATACTGCATGCGGAAAATCCCCTCGAGCACGGGAGCGGGCGAGCCGATGGGCAGCATCGTCGCGGAGAACCGCAAGAGTTTGATGCTTTTCTCCGGGCAGGGCTTTCCGGAGCTGGCTGAGGAGATCGGCCAGGTGCTGGGTGTGGCGCCGACACCGTCGGACAACTACGACTTCGCCAACGGCGAGATCTTCGTACGGTTCAAGGAGTCGGTACGCGGCTCCGACGCGTTCGTGGTGCAGTCGGTCACCGAGGGTGTGAACCGCTGGATCATGGAAACGCTCATCATGATCGACGCGTTGAAGCGTGGTTCGGCGAAGCGGATCACGGTGGTGTTGCCGTTCTATCCGTACGCGCGGCAGGACAAGAAGCACCGCGGCCGGGAGCCGATCTCGGCACGGTTGATCGCGGATCTGCTGAAGACGGCGGGCGCCAATCGGATCCTCACCGTCGACCTGCACACCGCGCAGATCCAGGGCTTCTTCGACGGGCCGGTGGATCACCTGTTCGCGATGGACATCCTGGCCGAGCACGTGCAGAAGAAGTTCGCGGGCCGGCCGATGACCGTGGTCGCGCCGGACTCCGGGCGGGTGCGCGTGGCCGAGCGGTGGACGGACCGGCTGGGCGGGTGCCCGCTGGCGTTCATCCACAAGACCCGCGATCCGAACAAGCCGAACCAGGTGGTGGCCAACCGGGTGGTCGGCGAGGTCGAGGGCCGGGTGTGCCTGATCGTCGACGACATGATCGACACCGGCGGGACGATCGCGAAGGCGGCGGACATCTTGTACGACAGCGGCGCGGCGGACGTGATCGTCGCGGCCACGCACGCGTTGCTGTCCGATCCGGCCACCGAACGGCTGAAGAACAGCCGGATCAGCGAGCTGGTGGTGACCAATACGCTGCCGTTGCCGCCGGAGAAGCGGCTCGACAAGATCACGGTGCTGTCGATCGCGCCGCTGCTGGCCCGGGCGATCCGTGAGGTGTTCGACGACGGTTCGGTGACAACCCTCTTCGGCGGTTTGAGTTAGAAGTCATCCTCGATCTTGGAGTTGTGGTTGGAGCAAAGGCCCATGGAACGGGCATAAAGGCAACCACAACTCCAAGATCGACGGAGAGGGAACGGGGAGGGGGCGGCTGCGGGGCAGGGGGCGGTCGGCCGAGTGCGGGGGCGCCAGGTAAGCTTGTGCGGTTGCCACGGCGAGGGTGCCCCGCGGCCTGCTCGATGTCGCAGCCGCTCGGCGGCACCGTGATCGACGCGGTGCTCCGGGCCTGTGCCCAGCGCGCCTCCCCCGCCCGGCACCGCCGACGCTTCGCAGCCGCCCGACGAACGAGTTTCAGGAGTTTCCCCGTGTCCGAGGTAAAGATCAGCGCCGAGCTCCGAACCGAGTTCGGCAAGGGTGGTGCCCGCCGCACACGCCGGGCCGGGAAGGTGCCCGCCGTGCTGTATGGACACGGCGAGAAGCCCCAGCACATCGCGCTGCCGGCGCGGGAGTTCGCGGCTGCGATCCGGCACGGCGGCCTGAACCAGGTCTTCACGATCGACATCGTGGGCGGTTCCGGCACGACCCTGGCCCTGCCGAAGGCGATCCAGCGCGACCCGATCAAAGACACCTACGAGCACGTCGACCTGATCATCGTGCGCCGTGGCGAGAAGGTCCAGGTCGACGTGCCGGTGACGCTGACCGGTGAAGCGGCGCGCAACACCCTGGTGCGGGTCGAGTCCACCACGCTTGCCATCGTGGCCGAGGCCATGCACCTGCCGAGCGGCTTCGAGGTCTCGATCGAGGGGCTGGAGGCCGGTGCGCAGATCACCGCCGCCGACGTGCCGCTGACCGCTGGTGTCGAGCTGGCCGTCGAGCCCGACTACGTTCTGGCCGTCATCACGGTGCCGGCCGCCGAGGAGCCCGAGGCGGAGGCCGCCGAGGGTGCCGAGGGTGCCGAGGAAGAGGGCGGCGAGGCCGAGGCGCCGGCCGCGGAGTAGGCGCCGGCGAGGACTGCGATGGACACCGACGCACCCTGGCTGGTGGTCGGCTTGGGCAATCCCGGCCGCGAGTACGCCGGTAACCGGCACAACGTGGGCTTCGCCGTGGCCGATCTGCTGGCCTCTCGGATGGGCGTCACATTCGGCCGGCACAAGCGGGCCCACGCGGACGTGGCCGAGGGCCGGCTAGGGTTCGGCGGTCCGCGGGTGATCCTGGCGAAGCCGCTGACGTACATGAATCTCTCCGGCGCGCCGGTGACGGCGCTGGCCCAGTTCTACAAGGTGCCGGTGGACAACGTCCTGGCCGTGCACGACGAGCTCGACCTGCCGTACGGGCAGGTACGGGCGAAGCGTGGCGGCGGGGAGGGCGGGCACAACGGCCTGCGGTCGATCTCCAAGTCGCTGGGCACCAAGGAGTACGCCCGGGTGCGGTTCGGCATCGGGCGGCCGCCGGGGCGGCAGGATCCGGCGGACTACGTGCTCACCGACTTCGGCGCCGCGGAACGCAAGGATCTGGCGTTCCTGGTGGACCGTGCGGCGGACGTCGCGGAGGCGGTGGTGCTCGAGGGCGTCGAGTGGGCGCAGAACAAATACCACGGCGATTGATGCGGCGCAGCGGAATCGTCCTATCGTTTGGGCCTTTTTGTCCATCTATCGACCCCGTGACGCTGTCCGTTCCCCGCGCGTTGGTCACGTGTACGCACCGCACCGGTGCGACCGACCGAGCGGGGGAGGGCCCGGGTGCAGCAGAACCTGTCCGACAGCCGGGAGTCCGCCGTCCGCGAGCCGACCGTGCAGTTGCCGGCCGTGTACCCGGAGAACTACGCGCCGGCCAACCATCCCCCGGCCAACTCCGGCCCCCGTCCGCACCGGGGCCGTAACAGCAAGATTCCGGCGCCGTCCGCGCCGGCCAGCCCGGCCCCGGCGGGGGCGGCCGACCACAAGAGCGACAACGCGCCGCCGCTGGCCGGCGAGGGCGGCCGCGTCCCGGCCGGCCGGTCCCGCAACCGGGCCGTCGAGCGGCACTGGCGGCCACAGCGCAATCGGTCCGCCGCGACCCGGCCGGCTTCCCGCCCGTTCATCCGGATCCGCGGCAAACACGCCGCGATGTCCCGGCGGCAGCGCTGGGAGCGCCGGTACGTGCGCGCGCTGGTGGCGTGCGACCTGACCGCCGGAGTCGCCGCCGGCGCTGTGACGTTCGGGCTGCGGTTCGGCGACCAGGTCACCGCGTACAACCGGGCGTACCTGGCGTTGTCGGCGCTGCTGCCGCTGGCGTTGCTGCTGGTCATGGCGGTGAGCCGGGCGTACGAGCGGCGGTACCTGTTCGTCGGCACCGACGAGTACCAGCGGGTGCTCCGGGGTGGGGTGGGCCTGATCGCCGGGGCGGCCCTCGTCTCGTACGCGCTCAGTCTGGATCTGGCCCGCTCGTACGTCCTGGCCGCGCTCCCGACCGCCATCGCAACGGCCGTGGTGCTGCGGTTCGCGTTGCGCAAGCGGCTGCACGCGGCCCGCGCCCGCGGTGAATGCCTGCGCCGGGTGATCGTGGTGGGCCACGAGCTGTCCGTTCTCGGCATCACCCGGCAACTGCGGCGGGAGCGGTACCACGGCCTCGAGGTGGTGGGCGCGTGCCTGCCGTCCGGTCACGACGAGACAATGCTCGACCTGCCGGTATGCGGAACGTTCGACGACGTGGCGACCGCCGTGGATCTGGCCGACGCGGACACCGTGGTGGTGCTCAGCTGTCCCGAGCTGGACGGGATGGCGCTGCGCCGGCTGGCCTGGCGGCTGGAGCGTGACGAGGTCGACCTGGTGGTGGCCAGCGCGCTGATCGACGTGGCCGGCGCGCGGACCACGATCCGGCCGTTCGACGGGCTGCCGATGCTGCACGTTGAGCACCCGCGGTTGCACGGCGGCATCCGGATCGTCAAGGAGCTGGTGGACCGGCTCGGCGCGTTCGCGCTGCTCGCGCTGTTCGGGCCGCTGCTGCTCGCGATCGCACTGCTGGTCCGGGTCACTTCGCGCGGCCCGGTACTCTTTCGTCAGGTACGTGTGGGGCGCGACGGGCGCGAGTTCCGCATCGTCAAGTTCCGCAGCATGTACGTCGACGCCGAGGCGCGGTTGGCCGAGGTGCGGCATCTCAACGAGCACGACGGTGTGCTCTTCAAAATCCGGAACGACCCGCGGGTCACCCCGGTGGGACGGTGGTTGCGGCGCTTTTCGCTGGACGAGCTTCCGCAGCTGCTGAACGTACTGGCCGGCCAGATGTCGCTGGTGGGTCCGCGACCGCCGCTGCCGCAGGAGGTGGCCGCGTACGCCGCGGACGTCCGCCGGCGGCTCGCGGTCAAGCCGGGCATGACGGGCCTCTGGCAGGTTTCCGGACGGTCGGACCTGCCGTGGGAGGAAGCGGTTCGGCTGGACCTGCGCTATGTGGAGAACTGGTCGCTCAGTTTGGACCTGGTGATCTTATTGCGCACCATGACCGCGGTGGTGCGCTCGTCCGGAGCGTACTGAGGCCGGACCGTTTTGAAGGAGCAGAATCGGCCGTGAGCGAGTCAACACACCCGCCGGTCATCGACGCCGCGTTCGCCCGCTGGCTCGCTGACCGCGCCGGCCGTCTGCTGCTGCAGGTGCGCGAGGACGTGGGCTACCGCGACGGCGCCGCGCTCAAGGCCGCGGGCGACAAGGCGGCTCATGCGCTGATCCGGACCGAGCTGGCGCGTTGGCGCCCGGCCGACGCGGTGCTGTCCGAGGAGGACGAGCATGCCCGCGTCGCGTGGCAGTACGGCGAGACCCGCACGTCCCGGCCGGACCGGCTGGATGCCTCGCGGGTGTGGATCGTGGACCCGCTGGACGGCACGCGGGAGTTCTCCGAGGAGGGCCGCACCGACTGGGCGGTACACGTGGCGCTGTGGACGGCCGACTGCCAGAGCCCGAACTGCCTGTCCGCGGGCGCGGTGGCGATGCCGGCGCAGCACCGGACGATCGCGACCGACTCCCCGCCGGCGTACCCGCCGTTGCCGCTGGGACCCGCGATCCGGATCGCGGCCAGCCGCACCCGGCCGCCGGCGTTCGTATCAGCGCTCGCCGAGGACATCGGCGCCGAGCTGGTGCCGATGGGCTCGGCCGGTGTGAAGATCGCGGCGGTGATCAACGGCGAGGCCGATGCGTACGTGCACGCCGGCGGCCAGTACGAATGGGACTCCGCCGCCCCGGTGGCTGTGGCCACGGCCACGGGGCTGCACGCTTCCCGGATCGACGGATCTGCGTTGAAATACAACGAGGCCGATCCGAAGTTGCCGGATCTGGTGG
Source organism: Actinoplanes sp. (assembly GCA_036557765.1). Lineage (GTDB taxonomy): Bacteria > Actinomycetota > Actinomycetes > Mycobacteriales > Micromonosporaceae > Actinoplanes. The sequence goes on along the minus strand of DATBGW010000001.1, from coordinate 1,629 downwards.
TGTGCCGCAAGGATCTCGCCCCCCGGTTGCTCGCGGCGTTGCAGCGCCACCTCCCCTAAGAAAGGCCTTTTATCCCCATGACCCAGACGAAGCCTTACCGGGTCTCGCACCTCGACGCCCTGGAAGCCGAGAGCATCTTCGTCATGCGTGAGGTGATGGCCGAGTTCGAACGGCCGGTGCTGCTGTTCTCCGGCGGCAAGGACTCGATCGTCATGCTGCGGTTGGCCGAGAAGGCGTTCGCCCCGGCCAAGATCCCGTTCCCGGTCATGCACGTCGACACCGGACACAACTTCCCCGAGGTGCTGGATTTCCGCGACGGCCGGGTGGCCGCGCTGGGCCTCAACCTGGTGGTTGCAAGCGTGCAGGAGGCGATCGACACCGGCCTGGTCCGGGAACTGCCGGACGGCACCCGCAACCGGATCCAGACCCCGGTGCTGCTGGCCGCCGTGGAGAAGTACCGCTTCGACGCGCTGTTCGGCGGCGCCCGCCGCGATGAGGAGAAGGCCCGCGCCAAGGAGCGCATGTTCAGCTTCCGGGACGAGTTCGGGCAGTGGGACCCGAAGAACCAGCGGCCCGAGCTGTGGTCGCTGTACAACGGCAAGCACCACCCGGGCGAGTCGATCCGGGTGTTCCCGCTGTCCAACTGGACCGAGCTGGACGTGTGGCACTACATCGCCAAGGAGCGGATCCCGCTGCCCAGCATCTACTACGCGCACGACCGGGAGATGATCGAACGCGGCGGCATGCTGTACGCGGTCAATCAGTATTTCCACCCGAAAGAAGATGAGGTCCCGACCGTGCGGCGAGTCCGGTACCGCACGGTCGGCGACGCCTCGCAGACCGCGGGCGTGCTGTCCGACGCCGACACGGTGGAGAAGGTGATCGCCGAGGTGGCCGCCACCCGGATCACCGAGCGCGGCGCCACCCGGGGCGACGACAAGGTCAGCGAGGCCGCCATGGAAGACCGCAAGCGGGAAGGCTACTTCTAGACATGACCCAGGCAGTTCTCGAGTCTTCCGACGTCGCGCGCGGCATGGACCTGTTGCGGTTCGCCACCGCCGGCAGCGTCGACGACGGCAAGTCCACGCTGATCGGCCGGCTGCTCTACGACACCAAGTCGCTGTTCACCGACCAGCTCGAGGCGGTCGAGGCAGTAAGCGCCGCCCGCGGCGACGAGTACACGAACCTGGCGCTGCTCACCGACGGCCTGCGCGCCGAGCGGGAACAGGGCATCACGATCGACGTGGCGTACCGGTACTTCGCGACGGCGCGCCGGAAGTTCATCCTCGCCGACACTCCGGGGCATGAACAGTACACGCGCAACATGGCGACGGGCGCGTCAACCGCAGACGTGGCCGTGCTGCTCGTGGACGCGCGCAACGGCGTTCGCACGCAGTCGCGCCGTCATGCGCGCATCGCCAGGCTTCTTGGCATCAACGACTTCGTGCTCGCCATCAACAAGATGGATCTCGTCGACTTCGACCGTGGTGTCTTCGACGGCATCGTGGACGACTTCGAGGAGATGCTGCGCGGCAGCAACTATCACCCGATCCCGCTGAGCGCACTTCACGGCGACAACGTGACGACGAACAGCGACAAGACGCCGTGGTTCGACGGCAAGCCGCTGCT